>JABGPL010000056.1 GCA_018644935.1 Calditrichota bacterium
CCGGATTATCTTCGCTGTGTTTTTTAGCAAGATCAATGTCAAAGTCGAGGGAACTGGAAGTTCTCCGCAGGAGGAAGAAATAGCGAGCGGCGTCTACACCGACCTCGTCGGTAAGTTCATCAAGTGTTATCCCAACACCCGCACGTTTGGACATTTTGACCTCGGCTCCATCTCGCTTGAGGTTCACTTGCTGAATTATAATCGGATGAAAGAATTCGTCTGGCAAGCCAAGTGCTTTCAAAGCAGATTTTAATTGTAGGATATGCCCGTGATGGTCTGGTCCCAGCAGATTGACAGCCCGGTTGTAACCTGTACTCTTCAGCAGGTGGTACGCAAGATCTGGAATCACATATGTGTAGCGACCATCTGAGGTTTTGACAACCCTGTCTTCACTGTCTCCGAATTCACTCGCTTTAAAAAAAACCGCACCGTCTTTCTGGTACGTTACATTTGAAGAAATCAGTTTTTCATATGCCTGATTGACGAGATCTTTTTCATACAGCGAACTCTCTCGGAACCAGTTGTCGAATGTTACCTGGAAATCATTGAGTGTCTCTTCCTGACCATCACGAATGCTATCTGCTGCTATTCTGCCAAGGGTTTCGTCGCTATCCGTCATTTCCTGCTCAGAAGCGGTAAAATTCTTAGCGATGTTTATTAAATATTCACCATGATAACCGCCCTCGGGAATTTCTGCCGAGTCTTTACCGTTCTCAACCTGCTTAATGCGCGCTTTTAAAGACATCCCGAGCTTTCGGATCTGCCCGCCACCATCATTTACATAATATTCAGAATGGACAGAGAAGCCACGTTTTCGAAAAACATTTACAAGAGTGTTTCCAACTGAAGCGGATCTGGCGCTGACAATGTTCAGCGGACCGGTAGGATTCGCGCTGACAAATTCAAAATGCATCTTTTCACCGTTTCCCTCATCTGAGTCACCATAATGTGATGGATCATCGAGGAGATTTTTCAGAACGGTGTTGAAAAATTTCCGGCTCAAGAAAAAGTTCAAAAATCCCGGACCGGCGACTTCAACTTTCTCGACAGTTTCCGGAGATGTTTGAAACGACGCTGCAAGTTTTTCAGCTATCTTGCGTGGAGGTTGGCGTAATTGTTTTGCTGCAATAAGAGCAACATTACAAGATATTTCACCATGATCTTTGTTGCGTGGAACCTCGAGAACTATCGCAGGGACGACGATCTTTTCGCTTGCTATCAGGTCAGATAGCTGAGAGCGTATTTCATTTTCGATAGACTTTGGAATCAATCAGTCACTCCCTTAACCTTAACTCGAGCTGCATCTCCCCACAATCTTTCAATTGCGAAATAACCTCGAGCATCAGGCTGTAAGACATGCACAATTATATCAACATAATCTACCAGAACCCATCGATTCTGGGTGCGACCCTCAACATGTCTGGGCTCCCATCCGAGTTGTGATAGCTCGTGGTCGATATTATCAACTATTGCCCTGACATGTGCGTCAACAACTCCCGTGCAAATCAGGAAATAATCCGCGATGTCGGTGACCTTCCGCATGTCAAGCAGAACGATATCTACTGCTTTTTTGTCCGCTGCAAATTGAACAGCTCGACGTGCAACAGTACGCGTCTGTAATGGTTTTACTCTTTTAGTTGCCAATGGGTAACCGCTTGTAATCTTCTCCTATAACGACCGTAAGGTCAACGAATGGGGATGGAGATCCATCCAACTCGATAATTTGACTCTGGTCGATGTTCAGCACGAGAGCCAGCTCTCTTGCTGCTGCCATATTTCCACTTCTGTCTTGTATCAAACTCTTCTTGTAATCATGTCGATCAGCGTTTTCAGCCAGTCGAATTCGATATCCATTTCGTTTAAGCCATGTTTGTGCCTGGGCTGCGATACCTCGTACACCACAACCATTAAGAACATCAATACGGATCTTAGACCATTCAACTACCGGAGTTTCATCGAGGAGAGCAGTTTCTTCGACAGACTCTGCCTGAACTTCGGAATCTGCTTGTGCAGGAACGCTACTTTTTAACTCGTGTTTGGTATCGTCTATTTCAGGTTCTGTCACTGCCTGACCGATGACCTCAGTACTCTCAACTATTTTTTTATCCGGTTCTGAATCCGATTTGTTTACCCAAATCCCAATAGAGATTATAAGCTGGACTATCATTAAAGCGATTAAAATATCCATCCTTAAGCGTAGTTTTCGCTCGCTGTTCATGTCAGCAGATGATTTTCCTCGCGGTATTGGACTCATCCAACCCCCAATTTAAAAAGTAATTATAAAAAAATAGACCGAGGACAGAAGCCTCGGCCCTTTCTGTATCTATCAGTTGAGTTATGTCTCAGGGATTAACTTGATTTACGGGAAACAAAGACTGACTATTATAGCCCGACATTCCACCTGTTGAAAATGTCGACAATGGACTTTGCTGAAATTCCAGACGTATGTGCAACTTTTTACTCGGGCGATAGTCGAGGCTAATTCCGCCTAACAGAGCGTTTTCAGAATTTATTCCTGGAACATTATTGAATTTTGAATTCTGCACCCCTAATATCAAGTTCACAGTTAAAGGGTTGGAAAACTTATATGTAAGCCTTGTAGCATACAGACTTTGCATCAGTGACTGATCGCCAGACCCCGAAAATCCAAATGAAGCCGCGTGGTTTACCGTTAACTTTGACGGGTCAATCAATCCAAGAGACGCTGAATTGGGCAGTTTTCCACCTATCCAATCTTTAACAGATGGTCGATTATCTTCATAAGTTGGTTTTGCGTATGCTGAAACAATGCATGCTAGAACCAAGGTAAGAGTAATCAGAATTTTAAATGTCTTTTTCTTTGTCATCTAATCATCCGGGAAACAGAATTAACGTAACTCTAAATAATAACAAATTCATAGTCAATTGTCAACGACTATCCCGTCTGCTGCTGAAGAAAATAGGTTTCGAGTTCCGCAAGTTGGTCAGGATTGTTTACACCCGCAACCTCTTTATGGTTTTTAACCAGAAAGGCCGAAACTCGTTTATTCTCTCCCCGCATAACACCGATTGTATCAGTTATGTAAAACTCACCGGAAGCATTGTCATCCGAAACTTTCAGAAGAGCGTTAAACAAATCCTGACTGCGGAAAAAATATATTCCGGCATTAACCTCTCCAACTGCAAGCTCAGACTCGTCTGCATCCTTGTGTTCAACAATGCGGTCGAGTTCCTGATTGTCGTTGCGGATGGTGCGCCCATAACCTGTCGGGTCTTCAGGCTTAAAGGTGAAGACTGTGGCAGAGGAAGAAGTGCTTTTATGCAACTCAAGTGCTTCGAGCACCGTTTCCGGCTTCATCAGAGGGACATCGCCCGATAAAACCAGCAGATCGCCGTCAAAATCACCGACAGCATCCCTGCAGGATTCAACGGCATCAGCAGTTCCACGTTGCTGAACCTGAGTCACGTACTCAACGCCGGCTTCACGGGTTTCCTCTTTAACGAGCTCACGTTTGTGCCCGACTATCAATACGGTACGGTTTGACCCAACCTTATTCGCGAGCTCTATGACGTGTTGTACCAATGTTTTGCCGGCTAATGGGTGAAGCACTTTTGGTAAATCTGATCCCATCCGTTTCCCCATTCCGGCTGCCATGACCAATGTAATGAAATTGTTATTCATAAGTTAAACCGTTAACTCCTTAAATGGTTTCATTTTTGAACCAGGTCCGATCTCGATATTATCAATTAATCGTGTTTTGCCAATGTAAACGGCAAGCAGGACCTGAACCTTTCTGTCAATTATCTGTACCGGGTCGAGTGTTTTGGGATCGACGAATTCGATATACTGAATTTTAATTCCGGGTTGAGTGTTTAAGATGTCTTCCATGCCTGCACGAAGACAATCAGAGTCTTGTTCAGCGACATTTGCCTCTCTGCTAACCCATTCTAAAGACTTGGGGATATATCCCGCAAGATTTCTCTGTTCCTCGTCCAGATAGGCATTTCGTGATGACATTGCTAATCCATCATCTTCCCGAACGGTTTCTCCAAAGAGCAATTTCACCGGGAGATGCAAATCCCTCTTCATTTTCTTGATAACCTGTGCCTGTTGAAAGTCCTTTAATCCGAACGCAGCAACTGAGCATCTCGTCAGGTTAAATAATCTGTTGACTATCGTAGCAACACCTCTGAAATGATCCGGTCTGAATCTGCCACAGAGAGTTTTTGACATTAACTCGACTTCTATGTATGTCTGGTAATCCTCCGGGTACATCTCTTCAGGTGAAGGGGCGAACACAAGCTCGCAGCCTTCCTTTTCGAGTAACTCAAGGTCACGCACCTCATTACGAGGATACTTTGCAAGATCTTCGTTTGGACCAAATTGAATTGGATTCACGAAAATGCTGGCAGCTTTCAGATCACAGTGTCCATCAAGCAATCTGACAAGGCTGAGATGTCCCTCATGGAGATAACCCATAGTCGGAACCAGACCAATTCGGATCCCGTTCTTTTGCAGTTCCTCAGCGTGAGAAATCATCTCGTGCAGAGATCGAATTATGCGGATTTCAGACATATCTACAGAAAGTGAGTTTGCTCGTTTGTTTAATTTACCTTAACGAGGGAAAATTTAGGGGCTGTAAAGGTAAAATGCAACACTGAGGGATTTGAATAATGATTGCATGAAATGAACTATAAGTTTTGTGAGCAAGTAGCACACGCCTACGTGCGTGTTAGTATAGAATCGTAGGTCCAGCCGTAGATCCCCACAATATTCGGAGCTTAGTAACCCTTCTTTGACCTAAGGCTTGTTATAGAAATTGATATTCTTTAAAATTATAGTAACATTTTTCTATAAACTTTGTATCATAAATGTTTAAATGCTAATATTACTTACGAGATGTGGTCTGTCCCGGTCCACTAATGTATTCTGAGGTCAATTCGATTTGATTCCTGACAATTGCGAGTTCGTACCATTAAGCAAGTTAAGACCTTTTCAATTATTGGGTGAAATGCTTCGCACAGCTGTTGAAGAAACTGTTTCTGAATATCTATGTCGAAATTGGAAAGTAAGAACGGCGAAAGACATGTCAGAATATGCCTGTCATCATTGTGCTATTCTTTCTGATGGTGTTTATGCAGTATTTGTAAAATATGCTGAAGAGGAGGAAGCTCCAAAGCAATTTGCATGTGAGATAGACGGTTTACAGTACCTTTCGGAAGAAGCTCATGTTTTAATACCTACACCAATAAGTATCGTCCCAGTGGAAAATGGAACTCTATTTATAATAGAGGCACTAAAAATTGTTGAACGTACACCACTTGACTGGCGAAAAATTGGAAGAACATTATCACGTATCCATAGAGTGAACTCTGACAGGTTTGGCTTTCATTCAAATGGTTATTTGGGTCCGGTTCCCATGGACAATACTCCAACAAAGGATTGGGTGAGTTTTTACCAGGAACGACGCCTTTCACCAATGTTGAAAAAGGCGATAGATTCTGAAAACCTTCCCATATCCTTTGCAAACCAAGTGGAAAAACTTATTCTTCGTCTACCTGAACTCTGTGACAACGACCTAACACCCTCTCTTTTACATGGAGATGCACAGCAAAACAATTTCATCTCCTCCGAAAAAGGAACGTACATAATTGATCCAGCCATTTATTATGGAAATCCCGAAATCGATCTTGCCCTGATCGACTGCTGGCAACCTGTACCAGATGAAGTCTTTCGTGGTTATAAGGAGGAGATGCCCATAGATTCCGGTTTTATCAAACGGCGCAATTTATGGCGAATCTCAATATATCTTGTGGCCGTTACATTGGAAGGATCAGAATATTTGACCAAATTATCGGACGCTTTAAAGGAATATGTATAGAGTATTGTGTGAATTCTACTCCTCCGGCTCCTGAGGTGTAATTTCCTAAGGTAACTAAACCAATTGCTCCCATCAAGTTTGGTCTCGGCAGGGAGGATTGCATGTCTGGACCACCAGTCAGACATGCTACCCGATTATCACAGAGCAAAAAAACGGGGAGTTTATCTCCCCGTTTTAAAGTATGTCATACTATGTAATTTCGGCGCTTATCCGAGATAAGCGCGTAAGGCTTTGGATCTGGAGGCGTGGCGCAGGCGGCGGATGGCTTTTTCTTTTATTTGCCTGACTCTTTCTCTGGTTAACCGGAATTTTTCACCGATTTCTTCGAGGGTCAAAGCACTCTCTATGCCTATCCCAAAATATAGCCTGATTACCTGAGCCTCACGAGGTGAAAGGGTTGACAGTGATCTGTCAATGTCCTTCCGCAACGATTCATCCATCAGGGTTGAATCTGGAGGTGGTTGGATATCATTATGGATAATATCCAGCAATCGATTATCTTCACCCTGGCTGAAGGGTGCATCCATTGAGAGGTGCCGACCGGACATTTTTAATGTGTCTGTCACCTCATTTAAGCCCATCTCCAATTCTTCAGCAATCTCTTCTGCAGATGGTTCACGCTCAAACTCCTGCTCCAGAATGTTGTATGCCTTACCAATTTTATTAAGAGCACCAACGCGATTAAGGGGAAGTCTTACCACCCTTGATTGTTCTGCGAGCGCCTGAAGGATTGACTGGCGAATCCACCAAACCGCATAGGAAATAAATTTGAATCCGCGCGTTTCATCAAACCTCTGGGCAGCTTTAATCAAACCAAGGTTACCCTCATTAATGAGGTCCCCAAGGGATAATCCCTGATTCTGGTATTGTTTGGCAACGGAAACTACAAACCTGAGATTTGCCTGTGTCAGTTTCTCCAGAGCAGTTTGCTGTTCGCGGAGGCTGTACGTTGGTTTTTTGCCATCGACATTTTCAGGATCTTCATCAGGTTTATAATTTATTATTTTGGCGAGTCTGATTTCCTCTTCTGTATTTAGAAGATCAACCTCACCAATTTCCTGAAGGTATCTTTCCAGAGACTGGTTTGCACGAATGTTGACTTTTTTTCCAATTTTTGTCATATAGTACTGGTCCTTTGGAATTACGGGAAGAAATTATAATCATCCCAACAAAATTCTCTTCGATCCTTTTTTAGATTTGTCCCGGATTTAATTCGGTTTCTAAAAGTATTATCGTGAAAACGCAAAAAATGTTTGTGATTTAATCTCTGCTTTTGAGAACAAACATTTTTGAGCGAACAATTTGTTTTCTAACTATTAACAAATTGGAGTCTTGCCTGGATGGGATTCCGTTTAGAACCACCAGCCGGGTAAGAGTATTTTACGTGGTAAATTAGAAAACCGAGGCAATCCCGAGAATATCATCACGCAGTTTTACTAATGCAGTGGAAGGGTCATTTAGATAGTCCGCCCGAGTCAAAACATTGCCGACAGGTTCTCGCGAACCCGTTAAATAGTGATAATGACTTAAAGGTTTGAGTTTGGCACGCTTTACGATTTCAGCACGTTCGCCAATTTTCATATCTAATGCAGTTTTCCAGAGGACCTCGGTCGTGTAATGAAATCCTTCAACTCTTCTTCTAACGGTCGTTACATCGGTTCTTAGAATTGGTAAAAGCTCAGTAACTTCTTTCAACAGTGCTTCGGGATTGAGCTTATCTTTTTCAGATGCTAATCGTTCAACCATTTTTTTTATTTTATCAGCAGATTCCTGGTCCAGATAATATAGCTCGGAACGAGGCATAGGAAATCCCTTTATTTGCTTGGAGTGTTGTTTAAATGGAAAATCAGTTTCAAACATTTCAAATATACTCGATATTTTGATTTATGTCAACCATTTGAGGAACATTGAACTGCAAATTCACACAAGCTCTTTGTTTTTTTACTTGACTGTTGAAGGATGTTAGCTTACATTTTATAAAATGCATAATAGAATTCACAAACTCGAACTAATTTTGGGCGTGGCTCCCCTCGTTCGAGTAACTACAGGAGGTATGGTTATGAGGAACCTTGTAACTTTTTTACTGCTAATCGCGTTTGCTGTTACCCCGTCACTCACATTCGGTAATCCGAATTCGGTTGATCCGACGGCGTTGACGTTTGTTACAGAAGATGGGTGGGAAGTTGTAGATCCTCCCTCAAGAGATGATGCTGAAGATGACAGTGTTTATTATTCCTATGGCTTTGAGGATGGTTGGGGAGGATGGACATCAGTTGACAATACTGCCACAGGTGTAATGTGGCACCTGTCGGAAATGCATGCGTTTGATGGTTTAAGCTGGTGGTGTGCTGATGAGGCATACGGTGGTTACAATAACCATTGGCTTCAATACATGGATAGCCCTGTTCTGAATCTAACAGATTTCGATGGTGAAAATATCAGTTTGACTTTCATGCTCTTTCACGACATGGAGCAACCAGAAGGTGCAGAGGCCCCATACAACGGCTGGGATGGCACAAATGTTTGGATTTCAACCGATGGTGGTGAAAACTGGGAAGTTTTCGAACCCGTTTCACCTGCATACCAGAGATCAAGTCTTTACAGCTTTGGATTTGAGTTCGGCATGGGACCAGATATCCCCGGTTGGGTAGGTACATCTGATGGTTGGGTTGATTGCGAGTTTGATCTCACAGAATATGGTGACCAGGATGATGTCATGATTCGCTGGGCGTTCTGCTCCGATCCCGCCTGGAGTACTGCAGACGGTCAGGACGACAATGAAGCAATCAGTGTATTGCTCGATGATATCCTTATCATGTCAGGGGATGATGAAATTTTTGCAAATAATGGCGATGGAGAAGGCGATGCAGATGAGTTCACCTTTGAATCCGGACCTGTGTCGGGTGATTTCTGGGAACTTTCAGAAGAAAATCCTCACAGCGGTGATTGGGCTGCTCATTGCCCAATAGAGGTTGATCTGTTGGATGCTCTTGTATCTCCGCCAATCGAAGTTCCTGGCGAACCCTGGTATACATATTTCGACTTCTGGGTTCACACACACACGCTTAACCACAATCCTGATGGAGATGCATCACTGGATGACTTTTTCCTGATTGAAGTCAGCACCGATCAAATAAACTGGGAATGGATGATTACCGGTTATTCCATGGACCAGATTTGGGAAAATGACTACCATTTCTACGGACCGGATACGAGTTACCACGTTGATAATCCGGAATGGAAGAGGAAATTAAATCTTACACAATTTGGTGGGCAGACAATCTGGTTGAGGTGGCAGGTCCGTACGGATACTGTTATGTCTGACAATGAGGGGTCAGGTTTCTGGATTGATGATTTCCGCTTGAATATTACTCAGCGTCGACAATTCGATGTTACGGCTGATGAAGTTTTTGTTGCATACCCGACAGCATTAGATCTGGAAACATCCGGATCTGTTACAATTTCCAATGTTGGTATGTCAGATTTCTTCAGTGTTCGTCAATATTATAGTATTGATAATTTGCAAGATGTTCCTGTCATTCCATTCAGGGCTCTTAATGCAGCGGAAACAAGAACAATCAACTTCACGCTCAATTCACGTACAGCATATCCATATGCTGATGTCGTGAATGTTTATGGTATCGCCAAAGCGAATGAAGACGATTCACCTGAAAACAACTCGGCTGTAGCTGCCAATGTCAGGATCATGCCTGAAGGTATCTGGATGCTTGGTTATGACACCCGTTCAATAGTCAGGTGGTTCCCTGATGAATTTGCTCAAGGCTCAGGACCGGCAGTGCTTTATACTCCGGAAGATGATGGTATCGAAGAGAGCTTTGATATGAATGCTATTCGTGTCCAATGGAACGGATTGCAAGATGTTAATGAAGTAGACGCAGTCCTTCATATATTCGCCGACAATAATGGTGTTCCCGGTGATGAACTTCATTCAGGCGATATCACAGTGTTGTCCTCTGAAACCAATCCAGCACAGCAGGTTATCGATTTGACAGATGTTGAAGCGGTAAAAAACATGAACTCGAACTTCTGGATCTGGTTTGAGATTACCAGAGACGACCAGTTACCCGCTATTGTTGGAGATGATGAAAATGAATTCGGTACAGGGCATTATTACAGCTACAACGGTGAAGATCTGACCGAATTAGAATATCAGTTCCTCATTCATCCGGTACTGATGCCGGTCGGCTTTGAGCTGAATATAGTTTCTGCAGGTCGTGAGAACATCGATTTCGAAGGGGTTGCACCGAATGCTTCATTGACAAAACGTGTTGCCTTGTATAATGGCGGTACTGAAGATGTGACCATTAGTGCTCTTTCAATCGAAGGCGATGCCTTTACAGTTGAGTTGGAAGATGGTGTTGAACTTCCAGCAACACTTCGTATTAGTGACTTGATTCATGCCTATGTAACTTTCTCGCCAGTAGCGGAAGTCGAATATGACGGTATACTGACAGTTGAAAACGACGGATTGCTTCCAGCTGAGGTACCATTGATGGGAGTTGGTGACGGTGCATCTTCAGCACCGGACGCGAGAAATGTCATACCAGCCGAGTACGCGCTTGGTCAGGCATATCCAAACCCGTTCAACGCCCAGACAGTTATCCCGTTTGCACTACCAATTGCAGGTAACACAAAATTGGCAGTCTTCGACCTTTCAGGTCGGCAAATCGCCGAGCTCGCTTCCGGTTATCATTCAGCCGGAAACTACGAAGTTGCATTTGACGCAACAGGTCTTTCAGCCGGTGTCTACATCTACCGTCTGGAAACCAGCAACTTCAGCTCATTCAAGAAGGTTGTACTGGTTAAGTAGTTTGTAGGATTAGAGTCTCAGTGGCTCTAAGTTAGAAAAAGCGGGGTGCGTGTATTTGCACCCCGCTTTTTGTTTATCAATCCTGCTCGCCGTGGGGGTGATTTGTGAATCACTCCTACTCTGATTGTAGGGGTTGAAGGTTCTCAACCCCTACAATCAGAGTAGCCGTAAACTCGATATTACCTCGTCACCCACCAACACTTCTTCCAATAAGACTCCTATCATTGCTTAATTGAAATGCAAGATTAAATAAAAAAACATTATTTAATCTTTGCCGACAAATCTGTCGCCAACGAAATTGTTGGGGAAATTCTGTGGATCTGTCAGAAGAAGGTGTTTGTCGGCACATCACTTGGGTATAAGTCCTTTTCCTCCCCGGTTAGATGAAGTACCCTAATCATTACATCAGGGTGCTTGCACCCCATTTACCTTGACTTATCCTGCAAACATCCCTACATTTCAAGACTTAATAGATTGGTGTTCTCTGCTCGCATAGCAAGAGCTCGAACAATCTGTTAACGAATCCCGGGTTCGGAGAACATCGGGCTACAAACACGAACACCAAACAATTGGTAATACAATGATTTTGATTACAGGTGCTACCGGCACCATAGGAAGCAACCTCACGTTTATACTGGCTCGGAACAAGATACCTGTTCGAGCACTTGTTCGGGACAAGACGAAAATCTCAGAAGCTCTGTCTGATCTCGAAATAGAATTTGTCGAGGGTGATTTCACCAAACCCGATACTCTTGATAAAGCCCTTGAAGGCGTTGACAGTGCATTTCTCGTCTCTCCGGGCGACAGGGATCTGGTCGAGTTTCAAGCCAACTTTATAGATGCTGCTAAAAAGGCAAAATTGAAACACCTGGTAAAAATCTCCTCTATTGGGACGGGACCTGAAGCCCTATATTCTGTCGGTCGGTGGCATCATGAAGTCGAAAAGAGAATCGAGCAATCTGGTATACCATTCACATTCGTCCGGGCACATTCATTTATGCAGAACTTCTTTGTTCATGCATCATTCATTCAAAGGGAAGGAGCTTTCCTTGCACCGATGGGTGACGGCAGGATTCCAATGATAGATGTTCGAGATATTGTAATGGTGCTGGCAGTGATTCTCACATCGGAAAATCATGAAGGCAAGACATACGAAATAACTGGACCACAGGCGATTTCTTATTCCGAAGCTGCGGATGTTTTCACAGAAGTTCTCGGAAAACCAGTCAAATTTGTAGATACTCCTCTGAGCAAGACGCGTGAAAATCTGCTACAGGGTGAATGGCCGGAATGGATGGTTGACGATGTTATTTCGCTGTACCGATTTTTCCGCGAAGGTCATGCGACTGAAGTTACGGATACAGTTGAAGCGATAATCGAACGCAAGCCTGGAAATTTTGAACAATTTGTTAAAGATTACGCTCCGATTTTCAAAGGTGAAGATGGTACCGAGTCGACTGAAACGGAGAAAAAAGATTAATGAAGAAGATAGAGGAATTGGCGTGGAAACCGATGTGGGTTTCTCATCTGGGGTGCTTGAAAGGCTGCTTTGAATACTTGGGTTCGGATATGACGGATGCCTGGCTGTTTGGAGGTACTGGGCATGCATTTATTATGAACATCCATGCAACTGTCTGCCCAAGTGGACCTACCGCCTGGCGTAAGCACGAGTTCTCGAATCTTGTTGGGAACCTTGGGATTGTAACAGATGGCATATTTTCACATAAATCGTTGAAGGATTTTGATAAAGTTCAAGAGAATTCTTTTAACAAGATTAAGCAATCTATTGACAACGGAATTCCCTGTTTTGGCTGGGAGCTGGATCTCCCTGAGTACGGGGTGATTAATGGCTATGATGATAATGGGTATTTTTTCTCAGGACCACGCTCAAAGCCGGATAATGATTACACACCTTACAAGCAGCTGGGGCAGACTGAGATAGGGATTCTCGAAGTTTATTTCGTGCAGAGATCTGCACCGATGGCCGACAAAGATATCGTTAAAGCCGCTTTCAAGTTTGCGACAGATTTTAAGGCTTCGCCGGCAGCCTGGTTGTTTGATGATTATAAGGCTGGATTAGAAGCCTATGATCAGTGGATAAATGCACTTAACAAGGACAAAGCCGATGGATTTGGGGTAACCTATAATGCCTCAATATGGGCGGAATGCAGAGGTTTCGCCCGGGATTTCATGGGTGAAGCTAAGGAACGATTAGGTGGTGAGCTCGGGCAGCTATTTGAGGATGGAAAAGAGTTCTATGGGGAAGTCGCGGAAAATTTAGACTCATTTGAAAAGATATTTCCCTACCCACCGGAAGAAGAGCACATTAAAGACAAAGATAACCGTTTGAAAGGAATTGAGCTGTTGCAGAAGGCGCAAACAGCAGAGGGGAAGGCACTTGATGTCGTGGAAAAAATACTTGGAAAATTGGATTAGCACAGAATATGCAACTGAATCTCAAGAGAACATCAGTAATTAGCGGAATTGTTTGCGCTCTGGGATTCCTCTCGATTTCAATGTGGATTGTAATTCGAGACGGATCAACCGGACGGCGCAATGTAATCAGCAAGGTATACAGGGGATTCAATTTTAGCGTCCCCGGAAGTCTTATTGGATCGGTATGGGCATTTGTTGATGGATTATTATGTGGTGCGGCCTATGCATGGCTGCACAATCGTATTACCAATAAAAGGGTCAGATAGACACCTCGAGTCTTGACAGACCTGGAACAGGTTGTGAGGGGAATCCTGAGTGCGCTGGCAGACGCCCCGTCTGCCAGTCTCGTAATTGTCACTACTGCCACACGATGGCGTGTGACAGCGCTTAGGACTTGAATAGCTCAAAGGACACTTTCCCGCACAACCACCAAACCAAATGGAGGTCTCATGGAGCAGGTAACGGAACCAACATTCTCGCCAATTATGCACGAAGAACCTTCGGTAATTGCAAGTTTTGAAAAAGGCTGGAAATTGTTGTGGGGCAATTTTGGAACGATTTTGCTTGTCTGGTTGGTAAGCACTCTAATCTCGGTTGGGATAGGATTGGTGTTTGGTTTCCTACAGGAAGGCGGATCAATAGGTAGTTCTGTATTCTGGAATATTGCTTCATTCGTATTTTACTTCTTTATTGCATATCCGGTACAAATAGGCGTTCTCTATTTTACGGTCAGAATTGCTCGGGGTGACAACGCGGAACTGAAAGACATCTTTGAAGTATTTAATCATTACGGTAGTGCTCTTTTAATGATGATACTCCTCGGACTGATCATCGGTGTTGGCTTTCTCCTTCTTATAATTCCCGGAATAATTCTTGGAATTAGACTGTATTATACACCATTTGTTCTGATGGAACAGAGACTTGGTGCGGTTGATGCACTGAAGGCCAGCTGGGAAATGACTCGAGGTCACGGTGGTCAGATCTTTCTCATGTACTTGCTGGCAATTCCAATTGCAATTGGTGGTATGATTGCTATGATCATCGGTATAATCCCAGCGTCATTGTGGATAATGCTTGCTTTCGCAGTTTTCTACACCCAGATAAACCCACGCGCACATGTTCCGGCTGACGAGTATCCTCCGATAACGGTGTAGGTAAAAGAACTTAATTTGTTTGTAAGAGAATAGTTTTCACACTGGCACATGCCATATTGTGCCAGTGTGTTTTAACAAAATGGGAGTCTCATGGAGCAAATTACAGAACCGACGATACCGTCTATTTTACCCGAAATCCCATCTGTTGCTGCAAGTTTTGAAAAAGCCTGGAAACTACTGTGGTCAAATATCGGGATACTACTGCTGACATGGATAGTGGTTTCAGCAATCGCATTAGCGGGGCAATTGATTTTTACCTTGCTGAGCACAACTCCTGCATATGGGGAACCGCTATACTGGCAATTGGCTTCATTTGTATTTTCGGTACTAATTATCGGTCCTCTCGAGGCAGGGATACTGTTCGTAATGATCAGGATTTCGCGTGGTCAGAATGCCAGAGTAAGAGATGCATTTGAAGGATTTAACCATTATGGGAGCGTTATATTGCTCACCATTCTGTTTATGGTTATTCTTTTCGGTGGTTTCCTTCTTTTAATCGTTCCTGGAATCTTTTTTATGATCCGGTTGTATTTCGCACCATTCCTACTCATCGAGAAGCGTATGGGGGCAATTGATGCAATTAAGGGGAGCTGGGAACTGACTAAAGGGCGTTTCGGGCAAATGCTTCTTTTAATAATTATCTCCATCCCCGTGATAATAGGGGGATTGCTTGCATTGTTAGTAGGGCTTATTCCAGCGGCTTTCTGGGTATCACTCGCCTTTACTGTTTTTTACTCCCAATTGACTCCCATCGAACCAGAAATATCATCCGAATTTGTTCCCATTACAGTCGAGTAAGGCAACCATGAAAAAAATAGACTTCAAGAAAGAACTTAAGCATCTGTACAAACCTACCGTGAAGAAGTTTGCAACCGTTGAAGTCCCTGACACGAACTTTATAATGATAGACGGCATCGGTAATCCTAATACTGAAAAGTCATATGCTGAAGCGGTTCAGGTAATATTCGGGCTATCCTATACGATCAAATTTATGGTTAAGAAAGGTGATCTCCAGATAGATTACGGAGTCCTACCGCTTGAAGGACTTTGGTGGATGGATGACATGAGTCGTTTTTCTGTGGACACCAAAGATGAGTGGAAATGGACGATGATGATCATGCAGCCGGAATTCATCACCAGAGACATATACGACCATGCGATCAAAGAATTGATCCGCAAGAAAAACCCGTCGAATATTGCACAGGTGCGTTTCGAACCTTACAGTGAAGGGTTATCGGCTCAAATCATGTACATCGGACCATATGCTGATGAAGAGCCCGCGATAAAGAAGCTGCACGAGTACATTCATGATGAAGGTTTCAATCGTTATGGAAAACACCACGAGATTTACCTGAGCGACCCACGACGCAGCAAGCCGGAAAAACTGAAAACTGTTCTTCGACAGCCGATGCGAAAGTAGCGCAGGCCTCCGTGCCTGCGGTAAATTAGGTTGAAAATTTTTCACACGCACGGAGGCGTGTGCTACTGAATAAAACACCCAACTAATATGGAACTTTCCGAAATATTATCCTCGATAGGTAGTATTGTCTGGGGACCGGTTATGTCGGGTTTACTTGTCGGTACCGGAATATACCTGACGATTAGGCTTCGATTTGTTCAAATCCTTTACCTTAAACATGCAATAAAGTGCATTTCAGGGGTTTATGACAATCCTGACGAAGAAGGGGATATCTCCCACTTCAAGGCACTATGTGCTGCTCTCTCAGCCACCATTGGAACTGGCAATATAGCCGGAGTTGGAACTGCTATCGCAGTCGGTGGTCCCGGGGCGGTTTTTTGGATGTGGATAACAGCTATCTTCGGAATGGCGACCAAGTTCACCTCCTGCTCGCTTGCTTTGCATTATCGTGAAATTAACAAGGATGGATCTTCCGCTGGCGGTCCCATGTACTACCTTGAAAAGGGCTTCGCACCACAATGGTTGACGGCTCTTGGAGGTGAAATCAGGACTAAACGCTGGGCGATTACGCTCGCAATGTCCTTTGCAATTCTGGCATTAATTGCATCTTTTGGTATCGGGAATATGGTGCAGGCGAACTCGGTGGTTGACGGATTAAAATATGTCATGCCCGATTCCTGGAGTGAACCTGGTTTTTCACTATTTGGATTTCAGATTTCATACTTCAGTTTGTCCATCGGACTAATTCTTGCCTGCATGGTAGCTATGGTGATTTTAGGCGGTATAAAACGAATAGCAAATGTCGCATCGAAACTCGTACCCGGCATGTCAGTGATTTATGTTCTGGGTGCTTTGATAATTCTCTTTCTGAACATTGATGGAATTGCTAACGCATTTGCTCTGATTTTCAAACACGCGTTTACACCATTCGCAGCTGGTGGCGGTGTTGCCGGTATTGCTGTGATGACTGCTATTAAGCAGGGAGTTGCGCGGGGCGTGTTTTCGAACGAATCCGGGCTCGGTTCAGCTCCAATGGCGCATGCTGCTGCCAAAACTCAGGAAGTCGCAAGAGAAGGGTTTGTGGCCATGCTGGGGCCCTTGATTGATACGCTGATAATCTGCACGATGACCGCATTGGTTATCATCGTAACAGGTGCGAGCACAAGCGGGATGACCAGTTCTTCGCTGACAGCACACGCATTTGATCTCGGGCTATTCGGGTTTGGTCATCACATTGTGGGCTTTGGGTTGATGCTTTTCGCATACTCGACGATGATTAGCTGGTCCTATTACGGAGATCGATGTGCACAATACATTTTCGGAAGCTGGGCAATTCCATTTTATAGAGTTCTTTTTGTGTTGCTGATTGTTGTTGGAGCAGTTGGTGGTTTGCAGATGATATGGGCTATCGCCGATATCATGAACGCCTGCATGGCAATACCAAACCTGATTGGATTGCTCGCGCTTGGAGGAGTAGCTGCGGCATATACCAAAAATTATATTCAACGACTAGAGAAGGGGGAGTTTTAGAAAGAGATTATCTCTTTTATCGATTGCCAATCCTTGAAAACATGAGCATCAATTCCAACTTGTCGGGCTTTATCTATGTTCTTAGGTAAGTCATCTAAGAACAGGATTCTTTCAGGTGGGACATCAGTTTCTGCCAGAATACGTTCAAAAGCACCAGGGTCTGTCTTCAACATACCAGTCTCAAAAGAAACGAATGTCTTAGACAGGTGATTTAAAAAGGGAAAGTGGATCCTACAGAAATTCCTGTGGGTAATATTGGTATCGCTCAATAACCAGAGTGGGTAATGTTCCTTTAGATTTTCTATTGCTTGAACCGCGCCATGGCAGATTTGAAAATCTTCTGACCAGAGATAGGTCAATTGTGCGAACTCCATTACCGGCCATTGCAGCCATTCCATCATTTCCGAGAAAAATTCAAGCTCGGTTTTCTGCCCTCGTTCGAACTCCGCTCTGAATTCACCATAACAGTATCTATCTATAATTTCCATAGCTGGAATAGAGCATTTTTGTTCAACCTGCCGAGCGAATTTTTCGGGGTGGTACTCCACCAGAACGTTACCTAGGTCGAGAAGTATGAGCGAGTGTTTGTTATTTATCAAAATGTGTTTGTCTTTGTTTATCTAATTTGCTTGAGCGACGCTTCAACACCATCAATCATTCTCTCAAATGAGAACTCTGATGTAATTCTATCAAATCCACGCTTTCCCATTTGCTTGAGCTCTTCGGGGTTGGATTCGAAGCGTTTAAGCAACATTGTATAACCCTCTGAATTCCCAACCGGTACAATCCATCCAGCATTCCCTCTATCGAGCAGATATGGGGTGTCTCCAACCGGCGAGGCGACTACAGCCACTCCATGAGACATTGCTTCCATAATCGTATTGGGCATACCCTCTTCTGAAGAAGGGAGGAGAACCAGATCGGCAGTACCGAGCAAATGTCCTGCATTCTCACGATATCCGATGATGTGTACTTTTCCATTGAGTTTCGAATCCCGCGAACGCTCACGAAGATGATCCTCAAGATGCCCCGCTCCGATCACGATTAAATGCCAGCGACTGTCAGGGTTCAATCCTGCCCAGGCATCAAACAGATCATCAACTCTTTTTACGGTTGTAAGCCTGCCGGCAAACACAGCAATCAGAGCTTTCGAATCCTTCACCCACTCCTGCCAGATGGAACGATTTGGAGGAGGTGTTTCCGGCTTTCGGATCCCGTTCGGAACAACATCAAAGATTTCGTCGTTGATCCAACCGAAACTAAGATATTTATCTTTGATCTGTTTTGAATTCGTCAGTATCCGATTTGTAAATCTAAAACTGAAGCGATGTCGTGCGTTATTATGAATGACCGGAAAACCATTGCGGTGAATTACACCGATGCCGAGCATCTTTGCTGCAACCCCGCCAGTGCGGATGTCTTTGTTATGGTGACCGAACAGGACGTCGATTTTATGTTTTCGTAACAATCGCATCATTTTCAAGACTGTATTGGGAGCATAGTCAAAGCCAGCTGGAACCCAATCCGTTTGCAGCCCTGCAATTGCTGCGCGTTGAACAACGTAGGAGCCTTTCCTGCCGAATACACTAACACTGTGTCCACGTTCGGCTAATCCACAAGCTGTAACGAGAGTCCATTTTTCGCCTCCACCCCAATCATTGTTCGCCGCAAGATTCAGGAATGCAACGTTCATTTGTTTCCCGCAATTTGTATCAGCAGCTCTTCGAGTGTGTAAATCATTTTCAACCAGGTAAAGTGGTTCTGGACGGTTTCAAAACTATTTGCTCCTATTGTCCGCCGTAAATCAGCAGAAGATGCTGCTCGTAGCAATCGGTCTGCGAAACCATCGAAGTCATTATTTCCGGCAAGAAGAATGTTCTCTCCATCTGTGAATTTCTCACGAGCTCCGCCAGAATCAGTAGCAACCACCATTGTTCCCCTTCCCATTGCTTCGAGCATGACATTAGAAACGCCCTCATTAGATGAAGGAAGTGCGACAATGTCGGCTGCTCCGAATATCTTGTCGATGTCACTCCTGTGACCGGGAAGAAGGAATTCGGTCTCTAAGCCGTGTTCGCGTATTCTGTGTTCAATAATGGGACGCTCGCTACCTTCGCCGAAGACAATTGCGGTTGCCTGTAAACCGGATTGTTGGATTCGTGGAAGGGCATCCGCGATCCAGCCCCATCTTTTTTCAATTGCTAGTCGCCCAGCTCCGACGATGAAGATATGGTCGTCTGGAATTTCAAGCTCTTTGCGAATTTTCTGTTTTTCAGATATCTCAGTGAAACCGGGTGCATCGACTCCATTGTAGATAACGTGGATGTTCTTAGGGTTTATCCAGGGCGTTTGGCTCAGAGTCTCGCGAATTGCTATGGCATTTACAAGGATTCCAGATGGGAATTTTCCATATCGCAGTTTATCCATCATATAATCATCGCGTACCCTGCGGACAACACCGAGCCGTAACAAAACCGGAACTCTCGCAAGTCTTGCTGCCATTCCCGCCAGCCAGTAATCACGAACTCTTGTCGGAATTATAACATCGGCGTTATTCCGGAATAAACCGGTCATTCGAATCACGGATCCGATATCAGCTTCGTTACGCATCGGGAATTGGATAATTGGCAGATCCGTTTCCAGTCTTCGTATGAAGACATCTGGATGACGGGTCACCAGCATCACCTGCCTGTTGCGTCTATGGAGATTTTCGCAGGCGCGGAGCACCCACTTTTCGGTCCCTGCCCATTTATCGCTGGAACAGATTGCGATTACGCGGGGGAAGGATGTTTGGGTGTTGTTTATCACAGGAGATTGATCGGGTTTGGGGAAGGGGCACGTGCGACGTGCCCGTACGAATTACAACTCATTAGCTCGAGAACTGCATTTCGTGGAGTTTACGATATACACCATCTTTGGTATAGAGCTCTTTATGGGATCCGATTTCAGCTAATTCACCTTCAACAATGACCGCAATCCGGTCGGCAGATTGAATTGTAGAGAGCCGGTGAGCTATAATTATTGTCGTTCGGTTTTGTCGGATTTTTTCGAGAGCATCTTGAATAAGACGTTCGGATTCCGTGTCGAGCGAGGAGGTTGCCTCGTCAAGCAGCAAAATTCGTGGGTCACGCAGAACAGCGCGAGCAATCGCTATGCGTTGACGCTGACCCCCGGACAATTGTACGCCTCTTTCACCAACTTCGGTTTCGTATTTGTCCGGCAATCCGATAATGAAAGCATGAGCATTTGCAGCTTTTGCAGCATCTTCGATTTCTGCATTAGTCGCATCAGGCTTACTGAAACGAATGTTTTCCTCAACTGTTCCTGCAAAGAGAATCGTCTCTTGTGGCACTATCGAAATTAGGCTGCGTAGATAAGCAACGTCAAAATTGGCGATATCCACAGAGTCTAACTCGATGCTTCCATTATCTATCGGGTAAAAACGAGGGATGAGGCTGATTGTGGTCGATTTACCACCTCCGGAAGGACCGACCAGCGCAATTGTTTCACCTGCATTTATTTTTAAGTTGATACCTCGCAAGACAGGAACATTATCGAAGTAGCTGAATTTGACATTCCTGAAGTTGAGCTCACCTTGTACAGGTGAGGGTTTCTGGCTTCCGGTTCCAATGATTTCTGCTTCATCAGGCATATCAAGCAAACGAAAGATTTGACTGCCGGATGCAATGGCACGCTGAATAATGGTGTTTGTATTGCCCAGTTTCTTGATTGGTTTATATGCTAAGACAAGCATTCCGATGAAAGCCATCAGATCACCCAGAGTCATCGAACCTGCGGCAAGACGGTGCCCACAGAACACCATTACAGCCACCATCCCCGTGGTAGAAATGAACTCCTGAATCGGTGAATGAACCGCATCTACTTTGGCGATGTTCATAGCGTGGTTGAAGTTCAATAAAATTTTTGTTTTAAACTTCTTCTGTTTGGCTCTCTCCCTACCAAAGGCTTTGATTACCTTTGCACCTGTGATGGCTTCACTCAAGAATGATGTATAGTCAGCAACATTGACAGACATCGCCCCACTGAACCGCCGAATACTCTCCCCAAAGAGCTTGATCATCATTGCAGATATCGGGAAAACACATACACCCATTAACGCCAGTTCCCAATTAATCAGAAATAGAATCGACACGAAGATTATCGCTTCTATGAATGACTTGATCAACAGTATTCCGGTACGTATCGCATTTTCCAATTGCGTTACATCGAAGGTGATTCTTGAGAGCATCTCACCTGATTTTTCTCTGTCGAATGTGGAGAGTGGAAATAGTACAATTCGATTGAAAAGTTGCTCTTTTAGGCGCATTAATATTCTGTGGGTTGTTTTCCAGAGCAGCAGTTCTTTAATAAAATGAATACCACCCTTAACAATTACAAGACCAACAGCGAATCCGGACAACAGCCATAAAACTCTAAGTGCACCATCTGAGCCTTTAATCGAAAAATTCCATAATTCTATTCCAATCACAACTCTTGAGAATGTATGGTTTATGGTTGTGTTTGTGGCAATTGCATGACCAATAGCACTAAATAACTCAATGACCATCGTGGTAGCGAATATGACAGATGAATCAACCAGACTGACAAATACCGTTGCGATGAGGGTTACAATTAGTATTAACTTATAATCTTTAAAATATCGGGCTAACCTGAAGATTATTTCTCGAGCTTCTGGATCAGTAATTATTTTTTTGTCTGTGTTTTTCAAGCTACCTTCTTTCAAGATTTTGTAATGGGACATAATACTTTGAATAGCAATTGCCGTTCTTGTTTGAGTATTCTCCCTTTTTGTCTTTCACCATTACCGTTGCGCGTTTTGTAATCCGGTAAATGATGCCCTTCAATTTCCTGTTTTCCAAGTTGAAACTGACTTTAGACCCGACGTGCAATCCTAAGTTGTTTCGTGCAAGTTCATCAATGGTCACAAGCCTATGAGTGACTCCGGTGTGACCGAAAATCCGGTAACTCAGTTCTTTGAACCGATTCGCCGAGCAGCTCGATTTTCCATAAATACTGTGTTCAATCAAGTGTATCAACTCATGCTCGAAAATCCGCATCATTGCTTCGAGACGGTCCCGGCATTTAATGCCGTTTACAAGAATTTCCCGATGCTTATCCCGAAACGTTGCAAAGATCAGGACGATTGCAATTGTGATCGAGTATTTCTTTGTTCCGTAATAATAGGAACACTTCCCCCCATTTCGGGTCATCCTCTTTGAAAGCTTGAAACTGATCCGACTTTCAAATTCCCGTTTTAGGTTGCCATTAAAAAATAACTCATCATACTTATCAAACAATAATGCAAGATCATCCGGACCGACAGAATCAAAATTGCCTCGAGTTAGATTCTGTGATTCCCTGATCAATCCTGAATAGATATCACGGGTCTTTTCGGAAACCTCGTTGATGGAATATCGAACCGAAATTAGAGGATTGTTTTTCTTATCGAGATTCAGGGTAATATAGCCTCAAAGATTCCCATATGCTCATGCAAGGTTTTTAGGCCTAATCCTATCAGTACAACACCCGCTACAGCTTCACCCTTTTTCCCAATCCATCTCGCAGCAAATTTAGAAGCGATCATTGCGAAGGCTGTTGCAAATACGGAGACTAAACCGATAATTGTTGCTGAAATCGCAATTGGAGCATCTGCCATAGAAAGACTGATTCCTGCCGCAAACGCATCAATACTGACGGCAGTTGAGAGTCCAATCAGGCTTGAGCCCTTTGTCAGGTCTATTTTCTTATGCTTCTCGTCATCATTTTTGAATGTCCCAATGATCATTCGCACTCCGAGGAAAGTCAAAATACCGAAGACTATCCAATGGTCCCATGCTTCCATGAACACTAATAGGAATGTTCCCGCAAGTGCTCCAATGAGCGGAAATAGACCCTGAAACAGCCCGAAATGAAACGAGAGCCGGAAAATCTGTCGAGGTTTGCGGTGTTTCAGCCCAACGGTTGCGCCAACGGTAAAAGAATCCGCCGCTAATGCAAATCCCAGCAGAACGATTTCAAAATATGACATTTATGTTAAATACTGCTACTTAACTGTTTTTTTGCCGAATACTATGCATCGTGTAGGGGTTAAAAATCTTTAACCCTTTTCAAACGATGAGGGTTAAAGATTTTTAACCCCTACATTGTCATGCGCATAAAAGATCGGTTTCTGTTTGCCCATAAATATAAGAACCAACTAACTGCAAACAAACTTAAATACACGGTTTAGAGAATCACAGGATAAACTCAGCCGAGCTTCCCTGTTTATCTGAACGGACTTCGAGGCGGACAGGGATCATTGTTTTCAACTCAGGAACATGTGAAATGATCCCGACCAGTCTTCCCGATGTCTGTAAATCGACTAATGCTTTGAAAGCCAGATCGAGAGCTTCGGTATCAAGGTTACCAAATCCCTCGTCAATAAAAATCGTGTCTAACTTAATTCCACCAGCATGGGATTGCACAACATCAGTCAGCCCTAATGCCAACGCCAGCGAAGCCTGAAAGCTCTCGCCACCGGAAAATGTACTGACCGGACGGGGGATGCCTGTATAGGAATCGTCGATGTAAATATCCAATCCCTGCGACCGACGTTTGTCCCCGGATTCGTCAGTACGATATAGCGTGTAACGCCCTTTGCTCATCAGCTTTAACCGTTCGGATGCTGCTATAAGGACGTCATCGAGGAAGGTTGAAAGGACGAAGTTCTGGAATGTAATGCCAACGTCATTTTTGCCGTTCGCGGAATCGGCAAGATCGCCATATATTTGGTATTGTTCGTAGACATCTTCTTTGTTTACTATATAGTCTTCGATCTTGTTCAGGCTGGATTTCAGCTGATTTATCTGAGCCTGTACTTCTGCCCTTTGCTGGCTGTTGATTTTGACTTCTGTTTGTATTGTATCTGCTTCTTCTTCAAGATTATCTATATCAGGCATTTCAAGGTCTTTTGAGGCTACTTCGAGCTTTTTTACCTGGTCATGATTCGAAGTACAGTCGTCTTGATATTTTCGCAGATCTGAATCAAGGATGGATACTTCATCAGGGCCAAGCATTGCGGAAAGGAGCTCAAGCTCAGTGTCGAATCCTGCGGATTCCAATTTTACATTAAAAAATTCTTTTGCAGTTATCAGAGCAGTTGCTGTTTGTATTTCCAAGTCTTTCGCAGCCAATAGGGTAGCTTGAGTTGAAGATAGATCTTTCTCAGCATTGGATAACGCGGTACTGGCGTTTTCAAATTGTTCTTTAAGTGCGAAGATAAGTGCTTCTGTCTTTTTTAGTTTTAAGTTGAGTATATCTACATCTCGGAAATCCTCAGGAATTTGCTTTTCTAGTTCCTGTAATAACCCTGTATGTTTATCAAGTATGGTTTTGGCATCAAGGCTATTTATACCATTTACCTCTCGTTCCTTTTCAATTGCCTCTCTTTTGGTGGAGAGTTTTTCCAAAAATTCAAGTGATGTTTCAAGAGTTGATCTGGCAAAATCAGCCTCTCTAATGTTGAACTCCGCTTCTTTGATCTTTTCTAAAATATTTTCAGAGTTAATTTCAGTTTTGTCTGTAATTTTCCCAGTAAGAACGTCGATTTTTGCTGATATGGCTTCAACTTCTTTTTCACAGCCTGAAACGTCTGCACGTTTGGCATTTAGCTCTGTTTCTAATTCCAACACCTTCTTCTCGATATTGTTCAACTCTGCTTCCGATGGGAGATAATCTTCAGATGTTGCAGGTTTTGGATGCTCCGTTGAGCCGCAGACTGGGCAAGGGAAATCCGACCTTAGAGTACTTGCAAGTATAGCCGATTGTCCTTGCTGCCAAATTATTCTGAGTTGGTCATACTGGACACGTGAGTGTTGATAATCCTGATCTATCTGATTGAAAGCTGATTGTGCTGCTGATAAACTGTTGTTGCTTTCTGATAATCTCCTTTTTCTGGCGGATATGTCAGTTAGCAGTTCTGATTTGTCTTTCAGATCCGCCAATATCATCTTGTGTTGGTCCAATCTGGCTGCGGTTGTTTGAGCTTCATCTTTTACCTTTAGGAGGTTGAGTCTGTCAGCCTCAAGGTTTTCAAATTTCTTCGCTAACTCGGTGTTTGTAGCATCGAGTTTTTCAAAAACATCCTTCAGTTCAGTGTGCTTTCGATATTCCTCTTCAACGGTTTCAGCCTTTTCTGATATAGCCCTTAACCGCAGAAGTTCATTACCTGCCGTTTCGAGTTCAGGTTGTTTTTCCTCTTGTTTCTTTAACTCAATAGTTGAATGATCAAGTTTCTCTTGCGCTGAAATGAGAGCCAACTGGCAGTGCTGTAGATTATTAAGAGCATCAGAATGTTCCTCCACTCGGTTGTCACGGTTCTTGAGAATTTCCCTGAGCAATTCTGCTTTACGAGCTGAGTTTATTCGTCGCTCTTTTTCCGAGTATTCTTTACTGAGTTCTTGCAACTTTAGCATTTGTTTTACAGCTATGTCGAATTCATCGAGAATCCGTTTTGATTCGTAAGCTGCTATAACCCTTTTCTGGGAGGTTTCCTGTTTTTGAACGAGTATTTCGCTTTGACTCTCAATTATCTTTATCTCTTCGGATGTTCGGGAGACCATTTCCACAATCTCATCAACTGTTTCAGCTTCATGCGTGCTGAGTAAAGCATTAATCCGGGCATTCAGATTGTCCACGGATTTCTCAAGCTCCTTTGATGCATCCTTAAGTGCATTCTGAATTTGGCTGTAATAGGCGGTTTGGAACAGTGTTTCAAAGATTTTACTGCGTTCACTGGTTCCTGATAGAAGTTTCCTGAAGTCTCCTTGAGGGAGCATTATAACCTGACGGAATTGTTGGATTCGAAATCCCAGCAGGTCGATTATCAGAGGAGTAACATCCTGCCGTCTGCTGCAAAGGATTTGATCTTCGGTTTCTTCACCGCTTTGCTTGCGGACGAGAACAGCTCTTGCATCGGCTGTGGTTTCGCCACTACCTCTTAGTTTAGGTCTATTTTGTTCTGGACTGCGCTCAACGATATATTTCCTGTCCCCAAGTCCAAACTCGAAGACAACTTTTGTCTCAGTGTTTATATCAGCATGGTCGCTACGTAAATGCTTAATATTCCTAACATCACCTGAAGTTTCACCATAGAGAGCATAACAGATTGCGTCGAGGATAGAAGTCTTCCCGGAACCTGTGGGACCATGAATCAAAAAGAGGTTTTTCCCCTCGAGACAGGTGAAATCCAATTCCAGCTTATCAGCATATGGACCAAATGCACTTATCGTCAGCTTAAGAGGTCGCATCTTCAGCCTCCCGCTGCTCAGCGAGCATGTCATTGAGTACTTTTGACAGAACCATCGAATGTGTTTCGGGCAGGTCAACCCCTTTAACCTGTTTGTAAAAAGCACCGAACAGGTCTACATCACTCAGCTTAGTTACGTCTCCTTCAATTCTCTTTGTCCTATCCACCTTAAACTGCGGGCGTTCTATGTGCATTACATTCTTATATACCTCGCGCAGACGGGGCAGAGCGTTCAAGATCGGTCCGGTATCGGTCAAGCTAACTTCCAGGTAGTCATCGGGGTGTCTATCAGCTGCCGCATTTCCAAGAATCTCCTGCATCGTTCCTGATATTCTGCGCAAATCATGTTTGGCAGTCAATGAAACTTTTTCAATGGTGCAGCTTCCCTTTGCGTCCATTTCGACAAAATTAAATGATTTGTTGTGGGATGCCTCAGAGAAAGAATACTTGAGTAATGATCCTGAGTAGTTTATGCTTTTGTTGGAGATTGATTGAGGTCGATGGAGATGACCCAGCGCAACGTAATTGAACCGATCGAAATTACTGACCTCAACTTCTTCTGCAGTTCCGACCGAAATAGGTCTTTCGGAATCAGAAACGGTGCCACCAGTTACAAATGCATGTGCCAGCACTATAGAACGAGCATTTGGGGGAATAAGATTGCTGATACCACTGATTGATGCTTTCAGAGCACTGTTCTGATTGATAATGCCGTCATCCTGGAAATATTGACGTGCCAGCACGGGGTCGATAAACGGGATAGCCGAAAGGTATACATCGCCATACGAATCTTGAAGTTGGAATATTTGCTCAGAGGGTTTCAGCGAATTTATCACATGCAAACCTTTATCGGACATGATTCTTGAACCGAATCCAAGTCGACCCCCACTGTCATGATTCCCGGGTATCATGAAAACCGGGATATTGAGGTCTATGACCAGTTTCGCAAGAGTTTCATCGAGCAACCTGACGGCTTCGAGGGGGGGGACAGCACGGTCATAGATGTCCCCGGCAATCAGAACTGCATCGACCTTGTTTTCCCGGGCATACCCAACAAACTGATCAAGTAAAAAGGCTTGATCATCTGTCAGGTGTACTCCGTAGAGTATGCGGCCGAGATGCCAGTCAGCTGTATGAATGAATCTCAAATAAAAATCCTGAAAGAATGGGTTCTGTATGTCATCTTTTTACGGCGTTCAACTGTTGA
>JABGPL010000057.1 GCA_018644935.1 Calditrichota bacterium
GAGTAACGTTTTCTGGAGGCGAACCATTGAGCTTCATTGACTATTTGTCACAAGTAGCGCTGATATTAAAAGAGCAAGACATCCATATAGCAATCCAAACAAGCGGGCATTTCAATTACAGAGACTTTGCTCTCAAAGTTCTGCCCTACACCGACACCATCTACTACGATTTCAAAATCATGGACAACGCTACTCACAAACTTCATCTCGGAATATCAAACAGTATTATCATAGCGAACTTCATACAACTCCAAAAGCAAGACATCACCCTAATTCCCCGAATCCCCCTGATCCCACACTACGTAGCAAACCAGAACAATCTCAGTAGCATAGCCACATTTTTCGCCGAGCAAAACGTGCAGAATTGTGAATTTATCTACTACAATCCAAGTGCGCAAGGGAAGGTGTCTCGGCTTGATCGGGGGATGGTTGAATGTGTGTCGGTGGGATCGGTTTCGGTTGAAGGCAATCGAAGGTGGGTTGATTATTTCAAGGGGAGGGTAAGATTCTCAAAATCAAATTTAGCTGAACCTAAGAATGATAACTCGTGCGCCTGTGTGCATACACGATCAGCTGAGTAGAATACGATTCAGCCTCGTGAGCAGGGAATGTCTGGGCAACTAGTCGTTCCTGAGCTGTCTGTTTATCAAACTGGTTTCAGGCCAAACACCATCTCCTGATACTTCTTTTCTATTTCTAAGCCATTTTTCAGCATGAGTTTTGCAGATGTATTTACAGCAATCCTAACGTCGTAAATTGCCAGACATCCCCCCGGTTTCAGGACTCGTACCATTTCGCTTACAGCTTTGTCGGTGCCTGAGCCGTGCAGGATGTGGTGCATTGTTAAACCACTGATAATGATATCGATAGATTCGTCTTCATATGGCAGCTTGCGCACATCCTCATTTTGCAGACTGACACGGTCTGCCACTCCTTCAATTTCTGCATTTCGGTGAAAAGCCCGGGGATGGCTGTCCCCTGCGCCTTCTGTCCAAATATCAATACCAATCCCTTTTCCGGTCGTCAGATGCTTTGCAGCATTGAGGATTAGAATGCCGTTGCCACATCCAACATCGAGCACTGTTTCATCCCCTCGGAATGGAATTTCGCTCAAAAACTTATCTCGCGCTTTTAACCGACTTTCCAAATTTGTGAACTTCTTGACAGAACTGGAAATTGACGCATACAGCCCTCCAACCACCACACATATTCCCCAAAAAGTCAGTCCCCATATTGGTTTTTCACGTAAGATGGCATAAACAAATGCTCCTATTATAAAGCTGATAATGCCAACCTGGACTGGG
The DNA here is from genome assembly GCA_018644935.1 of Calditrichota bacterium. Taxonomy (GTDB): domain Bacteria; phylum Electryoneota; class AABM5-125-24; order Hatepunaeales; family Hatepunaeaceae; genus JABGPL01. The sequence goes on from JABGPL010000057.1 coordinate 1,305, forward strand.
TGTGTCAGAAATCCCGGCATATGCAGTTCATAATCAGGCTGGTCCTGGATTTTACTGTCTGGTTTGTCTGGCATTAATGGTATCCGGTTGATTCTCAATAAAGGAATTTACCTCGTTTTTCTGATCAGCACAATGTTCTGATTTAAATAGAATTTGTTAACCATCATTTGGACTAGATTAACAGGTTCTAAAATGGAATCTATATCAAAGGTACAACCAATATTTATTGTGATATAGAAGTGTTGTTTTTCGTGAGTGTAAAATGATTCTTACGAAATTTCTTTAGTTGCGCTAGAATTCTAACAACGGGTCTATCCTGTTTCTTGCACTAATGTTAATCTAAATGCAAGAAAGCATTAATTTTATTAATTTATATATTGATATAATTAATATAATTGTTTAGATTAAGTAAAAATATTAATCAAGAGAGAAAGTTGGCAGACTGGAATACGTTAACAAACCTAACAAGAAATGATGAGTTTACTGTAACTCGCGTGAAATTGGAAAAAACCGGAATTTCAATTGAGGGTGAGTTTGAGTTGCCTCCACTGGCGAAATTGTCCTGGGAAGACCAGGTATTTATCGCAATGTTCGTGAAATGTCACGGATCAATAAAGCAGATGGAAAAAACATTTGGAGTTAGCTACCCCACAATTAAAAGCAGGCTCAACTCAATGAACAAAAGAATTGGTCTGTTAGAAACTTCCACAATACGGGATAAGAGCCAAATACTCAACCAGCTCGAAAATGGAGATATATCGCCACAGGAAGCAGCAAAGCTAATGCGAGAATCATGATGCCGACATTCCTGATTATTCGAGTTAAGGACAAGGGGAGGAGAATTATAAATCTCTGGATACCTTTCTTTATTTTCTGGCTGCCGATGTTGGTTATAGCCATTCTGCTTCTTCCTCTAATTTTGATTGTCGACATTCTTTTTCAGAATAGGTTTAAGCGAGGTTCATTTACAGAAACGGTCTTTTGTTTTTTTCAGCTATTATCATCTCTGAAGGGACTGAAGGTTCATGTTGATAATCCGAAAAAAGACAGTCTGGTCGAGATAAAGTTCATTTAAAAGGCAATACACAAAAAAATACAGGGATTAGAAATGAGTGACGAACGAGAAAGGATTTTGAAAATGCTGGCAGAAGGCAAAATTTCTGTAGATGAATCAATGGATTTACTCGATGCTTTAGGAGGTGCACCGAAAACCGAATCTACAGCCTCAGTAGACACCAATACCGGTGAAATATTCGACAAAAACTTGAAAGGTAAACTCCCCAAGTTTCTCCGTGTGCAGGTAAATGGCAGTGATGGAGAAAATGTGAACGTTAAAGTTCCTCTGGGATTATTACGGGCAGGGATTAAGATTTCCTCAGTAATGCCTTCGAACGTCTCGACCAAAATAAACAGCGAACTTAACGACAAAGGTTTCGACTTTGATTTAAATAATATTAAATCAGAGGATGTCGATACACTTATCAGTCATCTGTCTGACATGGAAGTTAATGTAGATTCAAAGGATGGTGAGACTGTTCGGGTGTTTTGTGAGTAAAAAGAATGGGAGATTCGTGAACCTCCCGAAATATGAGCATAAACATAGGGGCACATGGCATGTGCCCTCATTCGATTACCTGAAATGTACACGAATTCTGGAACAACAATAAGGCTGATGAACTAGAAGGGCAGACGGCAATGTGCCCGAACGCAATGTTGTCAGGTGGGGACACCTGACAACATTCATAAAGATTGCGCGAAGCATGGCTTCATTACTCCGGTTCTAAATCGCAATTCCAAACTGCCACAGCAAAAACGCCCATTTGTCCGCTGTTTCTGCAAGTCTCTGGTTTTGGGTAGAACCTACACCGTGACCGGCTCCGTATTCGACTCGGAACAATATCGGTTTACCGCTGGAACTTGCTGTTTGTAATCTTGCGGTCATCTTAGCGGACATCCATGGGTTTACCCGTGGATCGTTGAGACCGTGAGTTAACATTACTGCCGGGTATACAACACCATCAGTAACATGGTGGTAGGAACTCATTTCATATAGTCCTCTGAAACCATCCTCGTTGGTGACTGTTCCGAACTCCTGAATGTTCGGAACTCCATTGGTTGTGGTTTCCATGCGGATTGCATCTAGGCAACCAACGCTGATTATTGCTGCTGCAAAAAGGTCGGGACGTTCAGTGATGGCTCTGCCGATTAATATGCCGCCTGCACTGCCACCCTGACCACCGAGAAATGGACTGGATGTGTAGCCTTTTTCAATCAAATATTCGGCGCAGGCTATGAAATCTTTCCACGTGTTGGGTTTAGTCAACATTTGACCGGCACTGTGCCATTCCTTGCCATACTCACCACCACCCCTGACATGAGCAACAGCCAGCACTCCACCCCTCTCGAGCCATGCGAGCTTCAGAGGATCAAAGTTAACTCCGCGAGAATTACCATATGCTCCATATCCACCTATTAGTGTCGGATTCTTGCCGTCAAACTTGATGTTGCTCTTGTGGATGATTGACAATGGAACCATTACTCCGTCGTGGCTTTTGACTTTTACCTCGGTTGAGCTGAAACCCGGGATATCATCATATTTCCCTTTTGGAGTCAAACCTGAATCTGTAAAAGATCCTGTACCCGGATCATACTCATAAGTCACGCTGCCCTTTGTCCATGAGTTAGTTGCAAGGAGAATGGTCGAATGATGTTGGCTCGCAGAGGTTACATATCCGGCTGAGTTATTCGGAAGAATCAGCTCGATGGGTTCAGGGTTTTCATATTCCACCCTAATAATTCTATTAAAACCACCGTCATTTACTCCGACATATAATGCATCTTTGGCGGTGGAAAGTCCGTCAACTACCCATTCACCTTTTTCGATTACAGCTTTTGCGGTAGAGAAATCAGGGTTATCCAATTGTGTGGAAACAACCTTGTATCGCGGAGCATCCCAACCTGTTTGCAGATAAATGGTGTTTTTATGAACAGCAAATCCAATCACTTCATCTTTGTCTGCACAGACCATCACCCAGGGAATCTTACCAGTGAACAGGGAGTTAATCGGGGCTGTGTATAGAGTCAGTTCTTTAGAATCACCATGTTTAATCTTTGCGACCGCATAATCTGAATTTATGGGGATTGAAATGCTCGGGAAATCCACATCGATGAGTTCATTGAGTTTTGAAAACTCGCTTCCCATTATGACAATGTCTTTTGCGACATCCCCACCGAGTTTGTGGAAATATACTTTGGAGTTCTTGTAGATGTCGGTTTCTGGTGCATTGGCCGGCAATTCCTGTCTCCTGCAATAGAAGAACCCGGTACCGTCAGACAGCCATTTGGGGCTGTTGTATGCGGTTTCAATGTGGTCGATTGTTTCAGAGAGTTTTTTACCTGACTCAACCTCCATAACATGCAGTACTGTTTCCTCGGAGCCTCCTTTTGCCAGACCGTAAACGACATATCTGCCATCTGGGGAGGGTGTATATGATCCCAGCGAGAAGTGTTGTTTATCCTCAGAGACAATCGTTTCCGGGTCAATCAGCAATTGGTCATGTTCACCACCCACAAACCGGACATAGAGTTTTGGAAGGTTGTCGCCCTTAGTGCGTTTCTTGAAAAACATTGTGCCGTCGGACAGTCTAATGATCCCCCAAATTCCGAATGGTTTACCGGCATCAAGCTCAATTAATCTATCGAGAAGTATATCTCTGCCCGGGATATTTCCGAGGACCATTGAGCTATATTCAGCCTGTGCCCGAATCCAATCCATGACTTCAGGATCGTCGAGGTTCTCCATGTATCGGTAGGGATCATCAACTTTCACACCATAAAAGTCTTCGACAACATTTTGTATTTTTGCAGTGCGAGGTGCATTCAGGGTGTGCTTATTGCAACTTAGAGAAATGCAGCAAATCATTAAAATTAAACAAATAGGGGATACAATCTTCTTCATTCAAACCTCCAGGTGGTCCCTTTTCCTGCAACACAATGCCAGGGCTGATTGGTAAATTGGGGTTCTTTCATGGCAATATAAACAAAGATGTTAGGAAGTCAAACAAAAGTTTTCAGATTCGCATCATGGAAAGACATCCCAAGCAAATATCAAAGAAATTATTGACGTACCGTCTGTAAATAACAAATTAAAAGACGAGTTATTGAAGAGCCGAAGTGCTTTTTAACAACCATCACCATTTTTCGATAATACTGTTCTCAATTTAGTAACAGTAAGATTTTTGAAAGGAGAATCATGAAGGCGATTGAAATACTTATTAAGGAACACAATTTGATCAGTCTGGTCTTGCCTTTAATAAAGAAGTCAGCGGAAGACATTACCATGAACAAAGGACCGAAACAGGAGTTTTATAAACTTCTAGTGGACTTTACAAAAGATTTTACAAATGGTGTTCACCATTATAAGGAAGAAATTGTAATGTTCGGATTGTTGGCACAAAAACTTGATGGCAAGTTAGATGCTCAAATTGAAAAACTCCGGTCTCAACACAGCGTTTTACGCGATCTGGCAACCGATATTTCCTCTTCTCTTGATAACTACACAAAAGGTCACGAATCTGCAGAGAGACAACTTCACAGAGCCTCACTTGATTATGCATCTAAACTGCAAGAACACATAGAAACTGAAAATAGGGTTTTTTATCCTGTCACTGTAAAAGTACTAAATGATACGGAAAAAGAAAACTTGTTAGCAGAGTTTGAATCCTACGAATCAAAATTTGAAGAGAATTCCTTTACGAAGAATCAGGCACGTTTTCAGAGAATGAGTGAACTCGTATAATCAGAGTTGATCATATTACAGATGCAAAAGAGACTAAATCTGACAAATCAGTTTTTGACAGAAATATTGTAATATGTTAGTACCGACTGGACTTGTATAAAATCCCTCACTGATCATATCAGTGAGGGATTTTTTTAAAGTGTCATACAGTAGTTAAAAGTAATCTCGCGTAGTGACTGATCCCGGATCGGGGGGCGAGGACAAGTTTATCAAGCCCTTTTTAGTTCGATAAGACAAGAGGGCTCAATAAATTGGCCTCAGTGCGAAAAAACATTTGCTTCTCACATTCATTATGGATAATTCTAAAGGTCAACCTTAATCTTAAGAGTTCTAATCTCAAAAGGCTTGAAACTCAACTCAACCGAAGAACCGGTTTGTTCTTCCGAATAATCGTTCCATTCGATCAAATCACATTCGGACCATGATACAGACTCTCGAAAGTTTAATTTTGCTTTAGAGCGACAGCCCATTCTCTCTGTCAACCGACAAATCAGGCAGTTTTCGTTTTCAGCCTTTTTCAGGGATTCAATTACTATCCCCTCTCCTTCATAATTGAATAAATCAAGTTTCTGAGTGGTCTCATATCCTGAGATAAGCTCCATCGGTGAATTGAGGATAGTTGCTTCTTTCAGGACGTTCGATTTTGCGAGGTTTCCTGAATGGGGTAGTAAACTGTATGTAAACTCGTGCAATCCTTGATCGGCATCCGGGTCGGGATAGGTAGGCGCTCTAAGTAAGTTCAAGTCCAAAGTGTTCCCCTTGACACAATAGCCATATTTGCAGTCATTCAGTAACGCACAGCCGTAGTCATTTTCAGAGAGGTCTGCAAACCGGTGACCCACAGATTCAAATTGAGCATAATCCCACGATGTATTGTTATGTGTCGGTCTTTTTACAATACCAAACTGGATTTCAAAGCTGGCTGAATCGACGGGTACATTTACCGGGAATGCAACCCGCAACATTTTGTGCTTCTCTCGCCAATCGACAGTTGTCCTGAAATCAAGCCGTTTGGTAGATTTGACCAATCGGATTTCCTGTGTGATTGTAGAGTTATCGGTTGAATATTCAATTCTCAAGCTGTCGAACAATTTACCTCGTCCGGAAACTACTGATTTATCACACCGGACTTTCCCAATACAGCAGTTTCGATAAAAAGCATCAACGTCCCATGCATCCCAGTTGAGAGGTCGATCTTCGTATAGGCTCAATACATTTCCTGGATGTTGCATATCGATCAACTCCCGCTCGCACTCCCGGTCGAAAGCGGAAATCAGGCTTCCCTGTTCATCAAATTCATAGCGAATCAGATCATTTTCGAGGACCAACTTTTTGTTTTTTTGTGCTGATTTACATGGATTGATCTTTTCGTTTTTTTGAATTGTGATAAATTCAAAAGGCTCGATTTCTAACAGGGCAGAGGTTTTACCATTCAGGACCTGAGTCTCAATATCCTCTCCATTACTGGAGCTGATGCGTAGGTCCCGCCAATCCTCCGGGAGGTCAATAATGGCATCATAACTGAACTGATGAGGATTGAATACTACCAGCTTATTGTCACTCTCTCTGAAAGCAACTTTCGCGAAATCGTCAAGTAGTTGTTCACATTTATTCTCGCACTCCACATACTCTTTTTGGCTGTCCTTGTACGCTTCGTTAATGCTAGATCCGGGGATTATATCATGGAACTGGTTTGTGAGGATAATTTTCCAGATATCTTCCAGTTCTTGCTGTGGGTAACTTTCAAGAGGTTGCAGTGAGTAGAGTAGTTCGATAACGCGAAGTTTGTTCTCGAAATAGCGGTTAAATTTCTTGTTTTTTGCCTGTGTTGTATACGTTCCCCGATGTAGTTCAAGATAGAGTTCACCTTTCCAGTGCAACAGTTCATCACGGTATTGTTCCAGCCCCTCAAAGAACTCGGTCGCACTCTTGAATTTTACGCGTGGTGACCCCTCAAGATCTGCCATCTTCTGCCCGAACTCGATATTTTCCTCCTTAGGACCTCCACCACCGTCACCGACTCCAAACAGGCAGATAAACTCATCAATGAAGTCTCGTTCTTTGAAATTGTCTCTTCCTGGAATCAGATACTCGGTGTTCAACTGGCTGTTGTAAGTATCTTCAGGTGGAAAATGGGTAAGGATTTCACTGCTATCAATTCCCTCCCAGAGGAAGGTGTGATGCGGGAATTTATTGTACTGACTCCATGACATTTTCTGGGTGAGGAAGTAATCTATTCCCGATTTTTTCATTATCTGAGGCAAGTTTGCTGAGTACCCAAACACGTCTGGCAGCCAGAGATTTTTAACATCGACTCCAAACTCGCGTTTGAAGTAATTCTTTCCATATAGGAACTGCCGAACCATTGATTCACCACTGATCAGATTACAATCAGCTTCTACCCACATCCCGCCCTGAACTTCCCATTTGTTTTCAGCGACTGCTTTTTTTATCCGTGCAAATATCTCAGGGTACATTTCTGCCACCCACTCGTAATGCTGAGGTTGGGAGGCTCCGAATATGTAATCAGGATACTTATCGATCAGTGCGAGCTGGGAAGCGAAAGTTCTCGCACATTTTCTTTTTGTTTCAGCAATGGGCCAGAGCCATGCGGTATCAATATGAGCATGCCCGACCGCAGCGACGCTTAGGTCTGATTGTGCAGAATTTTCATTCAGTACAGTTTTGAGTATCCCTCGAACGTAGTGTATATTCTCAGGATTATCTTTGAATTCGTCAATAGCTTTGTTTGCGCATCTGATGATCCTGGCGCGTCTTGTGCTGGTTTCAGGAAGTCTCATAACCAGACCGGAAAGGACTTTCATCTCAATCCACAATTGCCAGGCATTTTCGTCAAGTCGACACAGTTCAGCATTGTTGATTTTGGCAGAATAATGACCATAGCGAGACTCAAAATCTTCTGCCGGGTCCTGTTCCTGAAACATTCCAAAGAGGGCATTTGCAGAGCCGTCTATCCATATGATTAGCTTCCCATTCTCGACATTCCTGTCATCCAGAAAGACGACATCCCGTGCATAATCATTTTCAAAGATTGATCCGTTCGTTATTCCCTGAAGTGCAATTCCTGCATCATTGAAAACCAGACCCTCGCCACCGATGTCTATATGAGCTGCGTAAGAATTGGATTGAAAATCCGCGGGTAAATCACACCATAGTTTGATCCAGGCACGGTCCCAGTTTTTGCCCCAGGTATCCCCGATATTGATTGGCAACAACTCATCCTCTTTTGCACTGGAGATATCCTTCAGCCCGGAGTAAGGGGTGTATTCAATCTTGAATTTCTGTTTATCACTAAGAATAAACTTCGAAATTCTATTCAGGAAACTATTAAGCCGACTAACGTAATGTTCATTAAGTTTTTTATCCAATGTGCCTGTCCTGCTTTTTGTTACAAAAAATATTAAATATTGCTAACAAATCCATCGTCATCAGGATCTCGATTAGTTTTTTTCAATTGGGTTACCATTCTCTTCAAATCTCTAAACCCACCGAGTACTATCCAAAAAAAAGTGAATGATGCCAGACCGACATGAACAATCAGATAGTATTTCCAGAAATTCATCCACGAACCATCTTGAGCAACATTTGTCAGGTTCATAATGGTACCCACGATAAAGATTATAGTCCAACCTCCTGTCCAAGCATAATTTGCAATGTATATAACCTTGTCAAATTTAGTGAACTCTTTCCCGATCCCCAGAACCTTCCAACCTTTCTCCGGAGCGGGATTCACAACTATTATCTCATCTTTTCGCGCATGTTTTCCGCGATTCAACAACTTATCTAAATCATATTCACGGTTCTGGATAAGTGAAATGGTAACATATATCAGCGTCGCGACGAACATTGCTATCGCCCAAAACATCTGACCGTTTATGAAAAAATCATCTACAACCTGATGGATTATAATTCCACCGACAGCAATTGAAGAACCGCTGATCATTGCAGCCCATGCAGCTGCCGTAGTTCCCTTTTTCCAGTATAACCCACCTATTATAACTGCCCCCGATCCTCCTGCGAATATTGCACCTGTGATTGCGAAGAACAAGAAAATGTATTCACTCTGTTGGAAAAATAAGCTGAAAAAGAATATGAATACCGCAACACCAACGATCGCAAGCCTGAGCAGTTTGATGTGTTTCTTGGGGTCAAGAGGTTTTTTGCGGAAAGGCATTACAACATCCTGGATAAAGATTACACCCCAGGAATGCAGGTAGGTGTCATGGGTGCTGATAAATGCAGCGAGCATTACTGCTACAAAGGCACCAATCATACCCGAAGGTAATAGATGCTGCAAAACCAGCGGCACCTTCAATTGATTCTGGACAGCTTCCGATTCAATGCCCGAAACTGCAAGTGCAACACTGTCCGCGATGCCTTTAAAATCTGGATGGTTTAAAACTGTATAGGCAATTATTGGAATAAAAAGGAACAGCAGTCCTTGCGGCATACCTCGCCAGAAACCGATTACACCGCCCATCTTAGCTTCGTGCGCACTTTTTGCTGATGAATTGTATGCCTGCGTTCCCTGCCACGACATCGTACCATACAGAAACCCGAATACACCAATCAGGAAAAACCAGAAATTGAAATCCTTTACATGGCTGGTCTTAAACGGGTTTATCAATGATGCGTTCTCAGGTGCCATCGTAAGTGCTTCCTGGATAGTGCTCCAATCGAAGTTAAAGAACATGTAGATAATCAGCAGCAGGAAAACAGCATTGACGAATGCGCCCTGGAAGAAGTCAGCAATTATTACTGCGATTTGACCACCTGAAAAAACGAAGTAGATGGATACTGAAAGTAAGATTAGCATGACCAGTGGAAATGTTGAAATTGCAAATCCCAGTAGCATAACCTCAGAAGGCAATCCACAGAAGTGAATAAAGAAGCGAGCCCCGACGGCAGGGAAGATGCCCATATTAATGATGCCGGAAAGGAATCCTATCATCCCTGCAAATATCCTGAATTTTCGACTGTAGCGAACTTCAAAAAACTGAGCCAGCGTGAGTGACCTGGTTTGCCTGAATCTGTAAATCACCCATCCAGAAACGGTCACAACCATAATTATCAGTGACATTGACAAACCCCACCATGCCATCGAGAAACCCGCGACAAGGTTCATCTCCAGATTGCCTACAACCGTTATTGCCCCCAGACCTGCGACACCACTTGCAATACTCACGAGGTAGCGTCCGGCCGAGCGATTGGCAGCGAGGAAATCTGCGACCCCTTTCATCAGGTATTTCGATGCAGAAACCGAGAGTACCATTAGAACGAATACAACAATAATAATTGTCCAGTCAAGAAAAGTCAGGACCATTTATTTTCCCAAAGTTTTTTGTTTTAGTGTTGTCCAGATATCCCCGGTATGATCAATGTGTACGGTTTTGCTATCATCATATTTCAGGATGGCTTCATATCCTGAGAAAGTGGTTTTTATTTCAACCTCTTTCGCCATTCCGTTTGTGAAGTTCACGATAGAATCAAGACTGTTCAGATCAGTTGTGAAGTTACCGTAGATATCCCGATGAGCTTTCTGAGCATAATAGACTTTTCTTAAGATTCGTTTTGCATTTTCTAAATTCCAAAATGTTTCATTTTCAGTGAAATCAGAGGAGTTATCTATCAAGAATCGAACATAACCCCACATTTCCGGATAGTGCATGGCAATGATTCCCTGAGGTGTCCACACCCAATTATCTTCAGGTAAGTTCCTGCCAGTATCGAGATCTTTCTTTTTGACATATCCACCGTTTACCACATCAGTCTGCCACTGAACACGCGAGAAATTGACCCGCCAAACATCACCGTCATTTGGAGGACTTGTCGTATGTGCACACTCTGATAGTACCATCCATGGGATGGCAATTTCAACTGACCAACTTTTGTCAATATCTTCTGGGTTATTTAATGTACCATTGACATCAACTGCCGTTAGCAGCCCATTGATATCCCAATTGTTTGTCACCGGTGCACCATCCCGATACGGTTTCACAAGAAATAGGTCCCAAACGGTATTAAAGGCATTTAGCTCGAGTTCGTAGTATTCATGCGTATCTCCATCCGGATCAATAAAAACTTCAATATCATTGTCGTAAAAAATTACCGCATCCCGCTCAGTTAGTTTCGCCCAGACATGAGGTTCCTCCATTTCGGCTGCGATGTAAAAATAAGTGCTGTCCCACAACATTTTTACCTGTGTCTTAAAACGGGGCTTTTCCTTTAGATCCCCTTCGATATCTACGAAGTAATCTGTCCATTTTGCAGTTTCCCATTCAAGAGGAGACAGTTTTCCATCAATTGTCAATGGCTCTGGAGAATATTTGCAATCATAGGTTGATGGCTTTATGGTTTCAGTTGGAAAGAGAAAAATCCCCTCATCTGAATCTTTACATAATGCCCAGTCCGTTATTGTCAATCCGAGGATTGTGAGTAACAGGAAAATTTGAGAATAAAAAAAAACTGGTCTCGTCATTTTTGTCCAAAAAAATGGTTAGATGGGTTCAAGGTCAGCCATTATCTCACCTACTGTGGAGGTTGCCAAACACACAGATGTATCTGCTGCTCCATAGTAAATCATAAGTTCGCTGTTCCTGGTAACGGGTAAGTCATCATTTAGAATCAACCCGGTCGGGAAAACAACATTGGGTACCTGACCGGTGAGTTCGTAGCTCTCGCGGGGTTCGAGTATGTTATACTTCGTTCTTGCCAGTACTGTTGAGGGATTTTCCAAATCAAGCAATGCGGCTCCGACTTGATAGATATTAACACTTTGGAAGTGGGTTGCAATACCATGATAAAAGAGGAGCCACCCGTCCGATGTCTTTATCGGCGGAGGACCAGCACCAACAAGTTCATCCCAGTAATGATGTCGTCCAGAGAACACAGGTTGAACTTTTTCCCAGGACAATAAGTCCTTTGATTCAGACAGCCAGACCGTATCTCCAGAAAATGATCCACTTTTCGGTTCGGGTGGATTCGGTCTATCCAAACGCAGGAATTTACCATTGAACATCTGCGGAAATAAGACACCGTTTCGGTTGTCCTCTTCAGAAACAATTCCCAGAAAACTATAAGTTTCAAAATCGATTGTCGTCGCAAGACCAAGTTTACAAGAAGACTCCAAATCCATCGCAAACATAATATAAAATACATCAGCGATTCTTGTGATTCGCGGATCATAGCAATGGTAAACTGTCTCTTGAATACTCTCTAATCCTTCAAAAGTAATCTGACTGGTTCCAATCTGAAAAGATTTACCATCGGAGCTTTCTGCCTTTACAAGAAATGTCTCACGACCTCGATTCTGCACTCGGAGCAAGAGTATAATTTTCCCATTAAACAAGATTCCTCCCGGATTAAACACTGACGAAACATCCGTCAAATGAGTGCCTGATAGGGAGATGTCTCGACGGGTGATAAGGGGATTGCCTGAATATCGGTTTAGGGGCATAAGTAAACTGTGTTTTCGTTTCGGTGAACAATTTTATAATATCAAGATTCAGGTCGAATTACAATCAAATGGAGAGTTTGAGTTGTACCATAATGAATAAATCTGTTGGGTCGGAAACGGGAAAGAGACTTTGGTCATGTGAAACGTTCTACAATCGCATCAGTCTGGAATGGATTTTCGCTACAGTTAAAAACCAAAAATGACTTCAAAACAAAGGCTTAAAATCAAGAGTATGGATGCTTAAAATGTATAACAGATTTCAACAGGAACGCTTGTAGATTGTATATACTTCTTAACTTATTTAACTTAAAAGCTTAGCTTAAATTTAGCTATGTAAATCACCGAAACGTATGAAAATTTGAAGGAAAGACTGTGCTGAGTATAGTTATGAAGGAAATCTTAGTGATTTTACATGTTGCCCTGAATGGGGAGTTGATGAGGAAAAGGACTTAGGTGTCAATTCATGTTAGATATCTAACTGTTGTAAAAAAAAGTTTCCCGGAGTTTTTAAATGTCCAGATCTGATATACCTGTCGGATTAAAAGTCGTGGTCGTTTGTCTCATGTCAATAATTATCTCTGTTTCACAATTGGGAGCAGTTCCTGTTATAGAGGTTGAGCCTCTTGAGTTTCAGGAGGAAATGCCAACTGGAACAGTTTCACATGTGCCGCTAACAATATCGAATCGAGGTAATGCCGATTTGAATTTCAATTCACGGGTTACTGTCCTGCGTGATGAAGCTCAGAACGGACAACGACGTGGTGAAATCGGGACAAGACGGTTTATGTTTCAAGTTCCTCATAGCCATATCGGAGGTCTGGTATGGGATGGAGAAAAGATGTGGGCAACATCTTTTGATGAAGGCAGACTTTTCAGTATTAATCCCCAAACCTTTGAAGTGGAGGAAAATTTTCCAATTGAAGTGCCTACCGGGGGTTTAGTTTGGGACCCGATTGGTGAAGAGTTCTGGATGGGTGTCTGGGAAAACCCAACTGTACTCAGAGTAGACAAGTCTGGAGAGGTAACCGGATCATTTGATCTCCCCCGCTTTTCAAATGGAGGCTTCACATTTGATGGTGAATTCTTCTACTGGAACTCCGACGGAAATCCTCAAGACAACACCGATGACAGACTTTACAAAATGACACGTGAAGGAGAGATTGTCGGTGAGGTGACGAATATCCCAGCACGCATCGGTCGGAGTCGATCTGGAACGATTCAATGGGTTGAAAAACATTTGGATGGTCATTTCTGGATCAATACCTCAGATGGTTTCACAACTCAAATCGAGGTTGATTTCGAGAATGATGAGGTCGAAGTTATTGATCAATTCTGGGGACGGCACGACAATTTGACTAGTGGTATAACGCATGACGGATCAGATCTCTGGGTAGCAGGACTCTGGGGAAATCTGAATGTTTACATTCGTGAAGACGGAATAGATGAGAATTATTGGCTGGAGATGAGTCCGGCAAGTGGGATACTTGAGCCAGACAATGAGCTGGAAGTTGACATTTTTCTAAACTCATTTGAGTTGATTGAAGGTGAATATGAAGCTGATCTGCACATTTTATCCAATGACCCTGAGAATCCTGAGATAGCTGTTAATATCAGTTTGAATATAACCAATGCTCCGGATATAGAGGTTATCTGGTCTCGCCATTTCGGATACCCGGAAAATGTAAACTGGAATAAGATGTATGATGACTTGATAAATGGTGAAATATACCAAATGCAAGTTGTCATTCGTAATCCTGGGACAGAAGATCTGGTAATTGAAGATATTGATTTTGATAATGACCTTTTCTTTGTAGAGGATAACAATTTTTCACTCCAGCCTGGGGAATCTCGAGAGCTCGAACTCGGACTCGATGCCGCACACTCAGGATTACATGAGTCGATTATGACTCTACATTCAAATGATCCTGATGAGGAAGAGTACACTGTTACGCTTTTAGGGCAATCCGGAACAAATCCGGTTGTAGCTGTTGATCTGGGTGAGGTAGAAAGCCGTCTATTCACTGGAAGTACAGAAGAAATAGTGCTCAATGTTATTAATGAAGGTGGTGTCCCTCTACGCTGGTCGGTTGATCATGAAATCATATCCGAACCAGAACGGGATGTCCTCGGTGAGGAGATTGATCGATTCACCTGGACCGGGTCGGGGATGAACCAGTATAAGTGCGGGATTTCATGGGATTGGGATCACGATTGGATGTGGCTTTCGAGTTATGACGGTAATAAAATCGCAGCTGTCGATCCGAGTTGGGATTACGAAGTACAGGTCGAGTGGAATACCGCTCGTCCAATGGACAATGCCTATTTTGAAGGAATATTGTACCAGATTCCCTGGTCTAACAACCGGATTGACCTGTGGAATACAAATGGTGAATTGATTCGCAGCCATGATTTACCGTGGAGACCAACCGCAATAGCTGCTGATTATGCTAACCGGGTATTACTCGTTGTAAATGAGGCCGATTGGAGTTTGCGGGTTTTTAGTATTGATGACAACCTGCGAGAAATTGCGATTATTCGGAACATGCGACAGTTCACTGCCGATGCTGCTTTTCGGAGTATGGACTTCATAAACAACCATTACTTCGACCCCGGACGAAATCAAGAGGGCAACATATGGTTGAACACCCTTCGCAGGCTCTGGCTGCTGTCGATTGATACCGAGAACTGGCAGGTTGAGGAAGTGGTGATGAGTGTGGGACGCTTCGGTTCACATGACTGGGATGGTGTCGGACATGATGGCAATAATCTCTGGCTGGGTTCAAGATCCTTTACAGAATATAGAATCTGGGGTGATGGTGTTCCAGACCACAACTGGCTAAACTACTCACCATTAAGTGGAGAAATTCTTCCGGATCGGCAGACAGAAATATTAATGATGTTTAATGCAACTGACCTCGTCGAAGGTGAATATGAAGCGGATTTGATATTCTCATCCAACGATCCGGAAAATCCTGAATTCCTTGTTCCTGTGGTGCTTTCTGTTGAAGGTGAAGCCTGTGTCGGTGTTAAATGGCGGGACGAATATGGCTATCCGGAAATTATGGACTGGAATCTGGCGTTTGATGTGATCAATCTGAATGAGACCTATGAGATTCAAATCAAAGTTGTTAATACGGGATGGGGGATACTTGCGGTCAACGGAATATTCTTTGATAATGATCATTTCACAGCTGATCCGACCGATATCGTACTGGCACCACGCAGTGAAATTGATGTTATTATCAGGTTTGATTCACCGGGTGCACCTGCTGAAATCAATGCAGCGATGACTGTAGTCTCCGATGATCCGGATAATGAGGAAATTGAAGTTGTATTTCACGCAGAAATGCAGGAAAGTCCTTCAGCGTTTATCGAACCGGGTGAAATATTATCAGATATTTATACGGATGATGTATCCGACTATACATTGACCCTGCTCAACCTCGGTGAGGGAATGCTGGAATGGGAAGTTTTCAAGGATGTCCCGTTCGACAGACGTCGTGATGCTGCTCGTCGTGTTATAAGAAGGGTTGATCAGGATGTTAATGTCCCGGGACGAGACGATTTCGGGCAGGTTGTCGGACAGTTTCACACTGCTTATCGTCAGATGGGCGGACTTGCTTTCGATGGTGAGTATATGTGGGGCACAGCTTATTCAGATCGACGGTTATTTTGCATGACCGTGGACAATTTCGATGTAATAGCTGATTTTCAGACCGAACCCTTACCAATGGGGGTAGTCTGGGATGACCGGGAAGGTGTATTCTGGATTTCACATTGGACTGCAAATGAACTTTATAAATATGATAGACAGGGTAATCTCGTAGGGAGATTACAAATGCCGCACTCGAGTGGTGGACTGGCATTTGATGGTGATAATTTCTACTTCAACTCTGAAGGGAACCGGGTTCTTTATAAGACAGACCGGGCAGGGGAAGTGCTTGGACAAATTCCCAATTTCCGCGGGGTTTTGGGCGTACCGCGCGCCATCAATATGGTCTGGGTCAAAGAGCATGCCCCGGGATGCTTGTGGGTTAAGACTCCTGATTGGTTAAAGAGAGTTGATGTCGATTTTGAGGCCGGACAGGTTAATGTCATTTCGCAATTCAGAATAAACAGCGATCATGGACATGAGGGTTTGGGTCATGATGGGTATAATCTTTGGACACTCGATAACTGGGAAAACAGGACTGGGGTTATTTACGACGATGGTGTTGATGAAACTCCATGGATAACCTGGGAACCTGATTCCGGCTTGCTGGCCGGAGGCGATGGAGTCGATATTGATGTGGTTCTCGATGGCACCGACCTGATAGGTGGCGAGTATGTTACCGACCTGCATTTCCTGACGAATGATCCGGACAACTCAGATCTGATGGTGCCGATCATAATGACCGTTTCAGATGCAAGTCGCATGGTTGTACACTGGTCACCCGAACATGGATACCCGGCTCGCATTGACTGGAATATGGCACACTCCAATCTATTCACCGGAGATACATATGATGTCGAGATTACGGTCGAAAATTTTGGCTCTGAAGCTCTTGAAGTAAGTGATGTGATTTTTGGTCATGAAAGTTATTCAGCAGATCCGGTAGAGTTCATTGTGGAGCCGGGTGCTGAGCAAGTCGTGACAATTACTCTGGATGCAGCCGAGGATGGTTTATATGACAGCGAAATAGGCATTGGATGGAACGATCCACGTGAGGAAGACTACCTTATCGGCGTGCGAGGTCTCGTTGCTGCTCCACCAATAATCGAGATTGATCCGATGGAGCTCGAAACAGATCTCTACACAGATGAACAGGTCGAACACATAATAACAGTATTGAACAATGGTGATTCACCTCTTCAATTCAACATTGATTGGGAAGAAGGTGATGTAGCCTTTGAGGGCGTACCAGGATTTTCCGCCCAATATTACCATACTTCAGGTGGCAATAACCCGGAATTCCGCGAACTCAGGCTTGAACGGGTTGACCGTCATATCAACTTTCCCTGGGGGAATGCAGCTCCAGGTGAAGGCGTGAACGCAGATAATTTTGGTGTCAGGTGGACAGGTACCTTCCGGGTCCCCGAAGCTGGTGAATATCGTTTCCGTAGCAGAACGGATGATGGATGTCGTCTTTACATTGATGGAGACCGGGTAATAGACTTCTGGGGAGGCAATGCTCAAATTCGAGAGGTGATCCGTCAGCTCGATCCCGGAGTTCATAACATTATGATGGAGATGTACGATCAGGGAGGCCCCGGCTACGCTCATCTCTACTGGATGCCGCCCGGTGTTGATGACTGGGTGTTAATGGAGGCTTTCAACGGTGAAGGGTGGATTACGTTTGACTCAACTCGAGGCGAAGTTCCTCCTGGTGAACAACACGATTTAGTCCTGACACTCCGCGACACAGAGCTCGAGGATGGCGAGTATCATACTGAAGCACATTTTCTGTCGAATGATCCGGAGAATCCCGATTTGGTGTTCCTCATAATGATGTTCTTCGGTGCTGAACCCATGATAGAAGTACAGTGGTCGCAAGATCATGGATATCCCAATGTAATTGATTGGAATATGGCACATGATGAATTGTTCACCGGGGTTGATTATGAAGTCCCGATTACGGTCAGGAATCTCGGGGATCAGGATCTTTTCATCATGGATACAGAAGTAGAAGGACGTGAGTTCGATGGTATTGAACGTCCGTTTTTTCTACATCCGGGTGAAGTAAGTGAGATTGTTTTTTCATTCAGGTCCCGAGATGCCGAATTGTATGAGCCTGACTTGAATATCGTCTGGAATTCCCCACGAGATGAAAATGTCGTGATCCCAATGCATGCCGAACCAACCCCGCCTCCAGTTTTTGAACTTGGGATTGAGGAACTGAGCAACGACCTTCCTTACGGAACAGAGGAGTCATACGAGACTATCATTACTAACTCGGGTACCGCACCTCTACACTATTCAATCGAAGCGGAATTCCCCGGCGATGAAAATGCTCTGATTCCGGGACGTCAGGTTCGGAATAATTCTGAAGAAATCAATGCCGGACCTCAACGGGATAACCCGGGGCAGATTCTTTCCAATTTCTCGTCAGGAAATCTAACCGAGACAATTGGTTTAGCCTGGGACCCCGATCGGGAACTGATTTGGGGTATAAACCATAATCCACATACCCTCTATGCAATCAATCCTGCAAACGGAGCACGAGTCAGAGAATTTGACCTTGAGAATCATTTTGTATCCCTGTTCTATCTTGATGGGGTGTTGTATGCTGGTGGATGGTCGAACAATCGTCGTGCCATTTACAAGTATGATCCAGATGGTACTTTACTTGGCAGGATTTATACTCCAATTGAAGTTAGGGATACCTATCTCGAATGTGACGGTGAAAGACTATTCATGAATACTTATGGGCAAGGTCTTGTCCGCGTTTTCGATTGGGAGACCCTCGAGCTGGTCGGAGAGATAAATTATGGCCCAGAGATCGGGTTAAATCACACACGGGCACTTAAGTGGGTTGAAAAACACAGGGATGGTCAACTATGGGTGGCAGGTAATAATCGTCGTCTTTACCAGCTGCATGTAAACGAAGATTATAGCTGTGAGCTCATCCAGAGTTTCGCTGTTCCGGGGGGAGATCACGCTGGACTCACACATGACGGGTTCGATTTCTGGCGAGCGAGTTACCGTAGCGACAATAGAATCTATAGAATTGACGATGGTATTCGGGAGCATTACTGGCTTGAGTTCAGCCCGGAAATTGCAACTCTCGAGGAAGGTGATGAACTCGATTTCAATGTCTCAATGAGTGCTGCGGATCTAGAAGCGGGTGAGTATTCAGCAATCTTGCATTTTATCAATAATGATCCCGCTAATTCCGATGTTGAGCTGCCAATATCGCTAGAGGTGCTGGGTGCACCAGTAATTGAGGTTTCATGGTCGATCGAGCACGGTTATCCTGAGGCTGTGAACTGGAATATGGCTCATAATGGTGATCCATTCGCCGGAGAGCGAGTGGCGGTTGGAGTGACCATTCATAACAACGGCATCGCAGAGCTTGATGTGGACAATATTTTTTCTGAAAATGAGTATTTCACTTCAGACCCAGACCGAATAGTAGTACCTTCGGGTGAGAACAGGGTTGTCGAATTCGTTCTATTGGCAGAAGAAGCTGGAGAATTTGCTGATGAGATGAGTTTATTCTCGAATGATCCCGTAATTGAAGAACTCTCCGTTTCACTTTCAGCTGTTTTAACTCCACCGCCAGTATTGGCCCTAAGTGAGATGGAAATCGAAAATGAACTGTTTACCGGGCAGTCAAGCAACCATGACCTTACTGTTACAAATGAGGGTCAGAATATACTGAATTTCCGGGTGACATCCGAGCTCATAGATGAGCCGGAATTGGGAGATGAGAGAGATGACTCCGGACCAGTTGCTCAAACATCACGATCTGTGAGGCCGATTGATGGTTCGGATCTTAGTTCTCCACAACGTGATAATTTTGGTGATGAGATTAGAAGGTTCAATTTACCGTACAGAAATATATCTGGCTTTGCATTCGATGGGAACCTGATGTGGGCAACAGCTTATGCCAACCAGAGGCTTTTCAGTATTGATCCTGAGAATTATCAGGTTGTCAATAACTTCGGTGTCCCTTCGCGATGCATAGGTCTTACCTATGACTGGGTAGAAGATGAATTATGGGTATGCTATTGGGATAATTCTACCATTGCGATATTTAACCGTCAGGGTCAGATTCTCAGAACGGTCAACTTCCCAGATCGAACTCAAGGGGATATCACTTTTGATGGTGAGTTCATTTATTGGAACAGTGAACGACTTGACCGACTTCATAAACTGGACAGAGACCTGAATATTGTCGGTGTGATTTCAAATATGCGAGCACTGACCGGACATAACCGCTGTATCGGAATTGTGTATGTTCCCAGCCATAATGGCGGTAATTTCTGGGTAAATACTGTTGGATTCTGTGCTCAAGTTAAACCGGATTTTGAAAATGGCACGCTGGAAAAACTCCGCGAGTTTCGTGTTGGGAGTCGTCGCAGCCACGAAGGACTCGGTCATGATGGTGAAAACCTCTGGCATGCAGGTGACTGGGATCAATCAATAGGATTTATATACGACGATGGCATTGAGGAAATAGACTGGCTGAGGTTTGACTTAGAGCAGGCAATTCTTGGAATAAATGAAGATGTCAGCATGATGGTAACCCTGGACGCAGAGAAACTTGTTGAGGGTCGGTATGAAGCAGAGATACACTTCCTCTCAAACGATCCAGAAAATCCAGAACAGGCTTATTCCGTTAGCCTGGCAGTTACTTCAGCACCCGAATTGGTTGTTTCATGGGCTCGAGGTATAGGTTTCCCTGATGAGATGAACTGGAATGATGCATTTCAGAATATATGGACAGGTAATCCATACGCGATTGAATTTACGGTTAAGAACAACGGAATCGAACTCCTTGAAGTTGCTGACATAGAGTGTGATAACGAATCTTTCGCAATTGATCCGGTGGATTTTAATCTTGATCCGGATGCATCTCAGGTAGTGACAATCACACTGAACCCTGAGGACGACGATCTTTATGAAGGCATTGTTACCATAAATTGGAATTCGCCGGAGGGTGAAGATTTTAATTTTGAGGTTTTTGGTGAAAGCGTCACTCCTCCAATAATAGTATTAGATTCCGATGAGCTTGAGCTTGAGCTGAACACGAATGAGATCGAATCGCGTGATTTAAGGATTGCAAACGAAGGGGCTCTACCCCTCAATGTTCGAATGGAATGGCAAAATAATCCGGGGATCTGGTCAGGACCTGCGGGTTTTCGAGCCAGATATTTCAGGAATCCAAGAGGTCACAACCCAGTGTGGGGAGATCTGGTATTTGAACGTATTGATCAGAGGATTGCATTCGATTGGAGGCGTGGAGGACCGGGAGGGGGCTTGCCATCGGATTATTTCGGGGTTCAATGGAAAACTTATATCAACGTGAGTGAACCCGGAGAATACCGTTTCAGATCAACTTCAGATGATGGAGTGCGACTTTTCCTTGATGGTGAAATGGTAATTGATTCATGGAGCAGAGGAGGAGCACTAGAAGTCACAAGAGAATTTGAAGTTGGAAATCACTCAATAGAATTACACTTTTACGAAAATGAAGGTAATGCAAATTGTCGGCTCTACTGGATACAACCAGGGGAAAACGATTGGGTATACCTTGAAGGGCATACAGGACCAGCCTGGCTTCAGGTTGAGAATGATGAAGATGTGTTGGGTCCCGGTGAAGAGACTGAGATGTCATTCACAATAGATGCACTCGGAATGCCTGATGGAAATCACGAGGCAAATCTGCATTTAATTTCAAACGATATCGAGAATGGCGACATAGTTTTCCCGGTCAGACTCATTTCTAATGGAACTCCGGCAATAAATGTGACCTGGGCTGAAGAGGCCGGGTATCCCCATGCACTTGACTGGAATCTTGTACACAGGAATGTCTTCCCCGGTGGAGAATATCCGGTGGCATTCACTATAAAGAATATCGGCGTTGAAGTTCTCGAAGTTGTAGAGTTCGTTTTTGAAAGCGAGGGACTTTCAACAGATCCGGTTGAACTTAATATTGAGCCAGGAGATGTGGCTGAAGTTGTCATTTCTTTGCAGTCCGATGAGGAGATTGAAATCGATGAGGATATGACCCTCGTCTGGAACTCTCCCAACGAGGAGGATTACCTCGTCCCAATAAGGGCAATTTGTGGAACCCCACCTGTTATTGAATTTGCACCGGATGGAATAGAGGAGACTGTCTTTTCCGGGGAAAGCAACGATGTTGTGCTTAACATCGCCAATTCAGGAAACTCAACTCTGCGATTCAGGACCGATTTAATCATAATCAGTGAGCCCGGAGACGAGGATGAGGGTGGAGATGAGCAGGATGGACCCCAGCGTCAGATCAGGCATGTCAATGGATCTCATAATTCCAATCCCCACATGGACGAACCGGGTGAGGTCCTCGCCGAGTTTAACTTGCCATATACATACATGGGTGGTATGGCATACGATGGTGAAAACATCTGGATTGCAGCTTATAATGATGATCGCCTGGTCAGAATGAATCCCGAGAATTTCCAGGTGGTCCAGAATTTTGCGATTGCTGACAAACCAATGGGAATGTTCTGGGAGCCGGATGAAGAACTCTTTTATATCTGTCATTGGTCACAACCATTCCTCTACAGGTATAATCGACAGGGGCAGCTAATTGACAGACCTGAAATGCCGGCTCCGAGTTCGGGTGTCGCGTATGATGGTGAATTCATTTACCTGAACAGTGAACCTGGCAACAGGCTGTATAAAATAAATCGTGATTTTGAAGTGGTAGCAGAAATGGATCACCCGAGCCAATTATTGGACCATGGAAGATCCGTGTGCCTGGAGTGGGTAAAAGAACATCTTAACGGTCACTTCTGGATAGTTTCTGAAGGTTGGTTGTCACTTGTGAATCTCGATTTTGAATATAACGAGCTTGAGATCGTTCGCGAATTTGAAGTTGATAACACACTCAGTCACAACGGTATAACTCACGATGGTGAAAACCTTTGGATCTGCGGTCGGTGGGAAGGACGTACCGGCTACGTAATAGACGATGGTATCCGTGAGTGTAATTGGATTGACCTTGAGTCTGACTCTGGAAGACTTGAGCCCGGAGAAGACATGGACATCTTCTTATCTTTGAACTCAATTGGATTAGATCCTGGAGTTTATGAGGCCGATCTGCATTTCCTCTCCAACGATACAGAAAATCCAGATGCCTCGGTCTCAATATTGATGGAGATTACCCCTGAACCGTTGCTCGAAATCAGCTGGTCAGAAGAATCGGGATATCCAGTAACAATGGACTTTGATGAAGTTTTCGAGGAAAGCTTCACTGGTGTTGAATACCAGATTCCGGTAACAGTGATAAACAAGGGTTTGGCAGATCTCGTGATTGACGAGTTCAATTTTAATGGTGAGTCATTTACCGTGGATGTCGAAAACCTGATGCTCGAACCAGAGCAGGAAGCTGAGTTCAACGTCATCCTCTATGCCGAAGAAAATGTGCGGCACGAGGATGAATTGAGTATTGTCTGGAATAATCCGCACAGAGATGAAACGACTATTCCACTTTCGGCAGAGACACCGCATCCACCATTTATGGTGCTTGATCCTGAAGAGATAACCGAGGATATGTTTGCGAACAATCAGAGCCAGCAAACCGTCTTGATTACAAACACAGGAGAGGCAGCACTGAGATTCCATATCAATTGGGTTGAAAACCCCGGTGGCTGGGTTGGTGAGCCCGGTTTCTTCGCTGAGTATTTCCACAATAGAGCCGGTGCTGCACCACCTCTCGGAGATGTGGTAATGAGTCGAACAGATGCGTTAATAAATTTTGAATGGGGTGCTGGAGGTCCCGGCGGGGGGGTCAGAACAGAATGGTTCGGAGTACGTTGGACAGCAATATTCAGGGCTATCGAGCCGGGTGTCTATTCCTTTAGAACTATCTCAGACGACGGAGAACGGCTATGGATTGACGATGATTTGGTTATCGATGCATGGGCAGATAATGGTGCAGATGCAAGGAATGTTGATTTGGAGCTCGAAGCTGGAATTTACAACATCAGGATGGAGTATTATGAAAATAGTGGTCATGCACAAGCTCAATTACAGTGGCGTCAACCCGACGACAATGATTTTTCGTTCCTGCAAGGATTCACAGGTCGTCCGTGGTTATATGTAGCTCATGATAATGGGATTGTAGAAAATGGGGAAGTTCATGAGGTGGTTGTCACCATAAATACATTAGACATCCCGGAAAATGATTACTCCGCAGTTCTTCAAATTGAAACTAACGATCCTCTAAATCAATTGTTTGAGCTCCCCGTTGAATTACACGTTACCGGGGTTCCTGAACTTGAAATTAGCTGGGATGCAGCTAACGGATATCCCGAGGATATCTATTGGAATAATGCCTACGACAGGATGTTTGCCGGAGGAAATTACACATTGCCGGTTATCCTCTCGAATACAGGTACGCGTGATCTGGCAATTGAGAACATATCTTGTGACAATAATGCCCTCACAGCCCAACCAGATAATCTGGTGATAGCAGCGGAACAGCAGGCTGAGATAACATTAACTCTGATTCCTGGCGAAGTAGGACACTTCAATGCGGAAATACAAATTCTCTCAAACAATCCGGATTGGGAAGAAGATATTCTTCCAGTTTCGGCAGATATCACCTTACCACCAGTTATAGATGTCGAGTATGGTGATCTTATCCGTAACCTGATGGTAGAAGAAATAGAGTTTCACGACATTCATATCTCAAACCTCGGTGATAATCGGCTGAAATACAAGATTGGTCAGGTCAACATTGATGCGCCTGATCGAGATGATGTTGGACGTACCATGCGAAATGTGGAACGTTTATCAAAAGGTGAACTTGAGCCAAATCGTGACCGAATGGGTGACATTATTGAGCAATTCCTATATCCCTATACCCGGACTGGTGGTCTCGCTTTTGATGGTGAATTGATGTGGGCGACATCTTATACTAATCAG
Source organism: Calditrichota bacterium (assembly GCA_018644935.1). GTDB lineage: Bacteria > Electryoneota > AABM5-125-24 > Hatepunaeales > Hatepunaeaceae > JABGPL01. Next base: position 26,196 of record JABGPL010000057.1, read on the forward strand.
CGGTTGATGGCGATTGATCCGAACAATTATCAGGTTGTTCATAACATGCCGGTAATTGAGCAGCCGATGGGACTCGCCTGGGATGAAAATCAGGAAGTTCTTCTCCTTGGTCGCTGGGAGCAAAACCTGATATACTTCTATGATCGCACCGGCCGAATGATTGATCAAATGCAGTTTCCAGGAATTAGTGGGGGAGTTGCCTGTGATGGAAATTTTATCTATTGGAATTCTAACGGTAATAATACCTGCTATAAGATATATGCCCGGAATACTGATGGACACCATCGTGGTGAAATTGCGGGAGAGATCACCGATTTCCGTGAAAGATTTGGACATGGAGATGCAAATTGCCTGACATGGGTTCCTTCCCATTTTGATGGTCATTTCTGGGTGAATACTGTGGGCTGGATTGTACAGGCTGATCTAGACTTTGAAAACAACCAGGTCGAGGTTATCCGGGAATTCCAGGTTGACAACCGCTATGCTCACGTGGGGATAGGGCATGATGGAGATAATCTCTGGTCGGGTGGTCATTGGGATCGGCGAGAAGGGTTTGTATATGATGATGGGGTGTTCGAAGCACACTGGCTGAGTTATGAACCTGGTGACGGATACATCGACCCAGGTGACGAGATTAATATTGAATTGACGCTTGATGCATTTGATCAAGCAAATGGCAGACATGAAGTCGAGCTGCATATCCTGAGCAATGATCCCGCAAATAGTGACATTTCGTTCCCGGTTGTGATGCACGTTTGCGTACGCCCAATCGACTGGACA
>JABGPL010000058.1 GCA_018644935.1 Calditrichota bacterium
CTATCTTCTTCCAATATTGGCTGTAAGGCATGTACCACGTCCATTGCCATTGTACCGGGTTTTGTATAGCAGGAAATAGTAACGGTTTTTAACCGGTCACGCCGCAATATTTTGGATGGCTGCCAGACGACTTCGATGTCTGCAACTTGGCTTAAGGGTACAGTCCTGCCCGACGCCTGCGCAAATACATCCAATACTTCCAACTTGGCGATGTCCTGACGGTCAGTGGCTTCAGCGCGCATAATAACCGGAATGACATCCTCGCTCTCACGGAATTCACTGATTGAATACCCGCTGAGGATGGTTTGCAAACTCATCGCAATGTCAAAGCTGCTGACTCCGGCTCGCCGGGCTCGTGGCTGGTCGATATTCACCATCAGTTTTTTGACCCGCTTTCCCCAGTTATCCTTAATATTTCGAGTGCCTGGTACTTCCTCTATTTTTGCTTTTACCTCTTCAACAAGGGTGAAAAGCTTATCTGAATCAACTCCGGAAATTCTGACCTGCACCGGTGCTTCCACGGGAGGTCCGTAATCTAATGGCTGAACAATAATACTCAAATCAGGGTATCTATCCCACAAATATTTCTCAACCCTAGGAATCATCTCATTGGCTGCTGGTCTGGTAGTGGTGTTAATCAACAGATATGCTAATCCCTCCTTCTCAGGTAGAGGATTTGAAGATAGACTGTACCTCGGAGGTCCGCTTCCGATAAAGCTCACCCAATTATTTATGCCTTCCGGGCGATCCTCTGCAACAATAAGGCTGTCATCAAAGAATTTTTCCAGGTCATTTACCATAGCCTCCGTCCGCTGAATCGGCGAACCCACGGGAAATTCCAACGTCGCAAAAAGAAACGGCCGTTCAGATGGTGGAAAGAAAAGGCTCGGTACTACTTTGCTGAGCTGCATGGCGGACATGAAAATCAGGAAGGTAATGGCAAGACTGATCCAACGGTGTCTTATTGCTGAAGAAAGGAAGCCTGAATACCAGTTATAAAACTTCGTATTGTAGCTCTCTTCTTTGTCCTGTTGCTTAACCTTCAGGAACAATGAGCAGAACAGCGGGATCATCGTCAGAGACAGAACCCAGGATGAAATTAGCGCAATAGTAATAACTTTAAAGAGGTCGATACAATACTCCCCTGTCTCCGACTCCGCCAGAGCAATCGGCAGGAATGCAGCTGCGGTTGTAAGAGATGCAATCAGGAGGGGTGCTTTCAACTCCTTTGCCGAATCTACCGCAGCATCAACAGGTTTTTTGCCTTCTCGAATGCTTACAAGAATCGACTCTGACATTACAATAGCATTGTCAACGAGCATGCCGAGCGCAATCATGAGTGCCGCGAGTGACATTGTATTGATCGTCATCCCGAATGCCTGCATTAACAAGAAGGTCAGCATTATAGTGGCGGGGATCAGCGTTGCTACAACAAAACCTGTGCGCAGACCAAGCGCGATCAACATGACCAGTATCACAAGAGCCACAGCCTGCATAAGGTTATTCAGAAAATCATCAACACTATCCTTTACTATATCAGGTTGAAAGATTATCTCATCGAATTCTATCCCAATTGGATATACTTCTCGCAAATAGTCCATTTTCGCACGAACTAACTCCCCCATCTGAATGATATTGCCACCATCACGAACTGAGATCCCAATACCCAGCGCAGGAATCCCTGAAGAACGCATTTTCGAACGGGGTGGATCAACGTAACCACGACGGATATTGGCTATATCTCCCAGATATACCATTTCACCCGAACCAGGTAGACCAATGACAGTTTTGCGCAGTTCTTCTAATGACTCATAACTTCCAGTTGGTTCAAGTTCGATGCGCTCATCACCAGTTGAGATGTTGCCACCGGGGAAGAGGATGTTCTGAGAACTAAGAATTTGGTTCAGGATATAGGGAGAGAGCCCAAGTTGAGCGAGTCTGGCGTTGCTATATTCTATAAAAATCCGTTCTTCCTGCGCACCATATATATCGACCTTGGCAACATCAGGTATGTGCAGCAAATCGTTGCGCACCTGATCCGCGACTTCTTTCAACTCGGCATACGAGTATCCCTCACCTGTAGTGGTGAGAATAATCCCGAAAACATCCCCAAACTCATCATTGACGATTGGTCCAATGATGTTTTGGGGTAAATCACCACCCGCAGCTTCTACTTTGCGGCGAAGATTATCCCAGATCGGGCGCATGTTTTTGTAATTCTTCTTAATCTGGACATATACCAGCGAGAGACCGGTGAGGGATTCACTGGTTACGATATCCAATTCCGGCATTTGTTGAACCACTTTTTCTATTGGGTCAGTGACGAGGTTCTCAATTCGCTCTGGACTGGCTCCGGGTAGAATTGTCATAACCTGGGCAATCCTGATTACAAATCCAGGATCCTCCTGACGTGGCATGTTATTAAACGCCGAATAACCAGATAGTATTATCATTATCAGGACGACAATGGTAATCCGGTTTTTATCTATAGTATAACGTGTGATAGACATTTCGCCTCCTGTTAAAGTAATTTAACTCTTTGTCCATCAACGATTTTACTCACGCCAGCAGTTACAACCAGCTCACCTTCGGCAATGCCTTCTGATATTTCCAACCCATCAGATGTAAGTCTGCCAACTTTTACCGGACGCCGCCTGACTATGCCAGTTCCGTCAATTGAAGGCTCAACAATAAAAACGAAGCGCCCATTTCTGTCCTCACCAACCGATACCGGCTTCACAAGAATAATCTCACGTGCCTCTACGGTCTCGAACCTAAACGAGACCTCAGCTGCCATCCCCGGTCTCACTTTATCCAAATCCTGATTTAGCCTTACTGTAACCGGAAATGTTGTTACGAATTGAGCAGACGCAACACTTACTTCTCGAACAGTGGCTTCAAAAGTTTTTTCTGGTAGCGCGTCAAACTTAACTATAGCACTGCTACCGGTTTTAATCTGTGAAATCATCACCTCAGGAACTGTAACCTGAACTTCTGGTTTTTCCCCGGATGTTAAAGTAACGACAGGGTTTCCCGCGCCAACGTTTTCATTGACTTCAACCATAACTGAAGCAATCAAGCCCGTAACAGGTGCTGTCAATCGCGCATAGCTAATCTGCAATTTGGCTTGCTCCAAACGTTTTTCTATTGATCTTCTGGCGGCTTCGGAGGATTCTTTCCCGCTCCTTGCGCCGTCGAGTTCCCGCTTGGATATGTTTCGGTTTTCCCAGAGTATCATCACCCTTTCATACTGAGCCTTTGCGTTTCTTTCAACAGCAATTGCTTGATTGAGTGCAGCTTCTGCCTCCTGCATCTGAAGTTTATAATCCTTCGGATCGATTTCAGCAATCACCTCACCCTTTTCAATCCGGTCACCCACCTCAACATTTACACTTATTACATTACCAGGAACCTTGAAACTGATTTTTGATTCCATTCCGGCTCGGGTGATCCCGGAAAAGGTTCGAATACGGCTGCCACCTGTCATAAAGACCTGTTCATACCGTACAGGCCGAATAGCAGGTTTCTTCTCTTCTTGCTCCTTAGCGCAACCAGCAAACATGAATACAGCGACAAGTAAAATTAATAAACACGATTTGTAGAACTTCATTATTTCCCTCTATTGATTTTCTAGAATATATCGATCTGGGTTCTGTAGGGGTTGAAAATATTCAACCCTATTCCCAGATATCGGGTAGATGGAGGTGTTGTTCGAACAGGACTGAAAATATTCAGCCACTACTGGACCACTGATTCTAATTCTCCACCCTCTTCTCATCCAAATATCTACCAAGCCTCTCAAGTCTTAAGCTTTCTTTTTCCGGCGCAAGTATATCAAAAGAACCAATTGCACGCTGCACATTCATGTAGTCAATCAGGAAATCGTAAACGGAGTTCGCTGCCAGTTGGTCGGCAATGACAGCTGCATTTTGGGCGTCCAAAAGGTCGAGTATCGAGATTATGCCGCTCGCATAAGAATCCGTGACGATTCTAAGATTCTGGTTCGCAGCTTCCGCACTTTTCCGCGCCAATTTAATCCCGGCATGGGAAGATCCGGCAATGTGCAGAGTTGACCTGATACGCTGTTCAATTCGCTCAGAGAGTGCGTCCCGGTAAATGGTCAGCGATCTCAACTCTTTTCGAGCCTTCGCGAATTCTGCTTTCTTTGACCCGCCAGAATATATCGGCAGGGATAGGTTTATACCAACACTCCAGGTGGTGTTATCAGCTTTGTACATTTGCTGCCCGGAATCCTCTGTTCCTTCTCCACCCTCCCACAGAATGTCACTGATATCCCATTTCAGACCAGCTGTTGGCACCCAGAAAGAACTCCAGGCTGACTTCATGACTCTTTCCTGTGCCGCAATTGCCGCATCGATATTCAATAACTCAGGAGAGATCTCCAACCCCTCACCTGCAAGAAAATCCCTCGTCAATCGAAAATCAAGCGGATTTCTCAGGTAGCTGAACAATTTGACACCACCCACAAGAGATTCTGGATTATCAATATCATCCTCAGCTACAGCGAAGGATTCTTCGAGTGGTCTGTGAAGGACTCTATTCAACTCCATTTCTGCCAGATTTCGCATTGAGTTTGAACTGATCACAGATTTTCGAGCGGAGGCTATTGCAGATTCCCAACGCCAAACCTCGGATGGTCCTGCTGCTCCAATTGCCTTACGAATTTGAGCGAGCTCGAGATTTGAACGTGTTAAGCGTAGATTGTTTTTCTGTATATTCTCGAGTGCTTTTGCTCTCAATAGATTTAGATATGCAAGAGCTGCTGAAGAAACAACATCCAACCGCGTTTGTTCTAGTACATGCTCGCGTGAAGTTTGAAGGTGTTTCTGAATTGAGATGTTCGCAAATGCCGGTTCGGAAAAGAGCAATTGTGAGAGGTCAGCCCCGGCGTATAGAGTCTGTTCTGCAACTTGCCCAGAGCTGAATTGAGCTCTGTCCTTGTCGATTTGAACGCCAGTGCCCGAAACATTCAGCTGCGGTTTAAGATTCGAATATGCGTTTCTAACATCTTCCCTTCCTGCCGAAACCGTACTCTCCTGTGAACGCAGGTCAAGATTCACCTTGATAGCCTCTTGAAGAACAGAGGTCAAGGTCAATTTGCGACTTATGTCTTCGCGTTTGGATTTCACTAACTCAGCTTCTGTCATAATCTCCCAGGGTGGAGATATTCCAATTTGGCGAACAGTATTCAAATTCAGGATCAATCTCTGCCCAACAGAAAACACAACCGGAAGCTCGTGAGCTTTCTCACCCAGTAGAATTCGCTGAACGTTCAATGCTGTTCTGCGCGAAAATCTGAAGAGCATATCGCTTCGCGCTAGACCCGCCATTATCCCACGCTTCACGTCAATTGATCCGAGCACTGAAAAACTGGGAAGTTTCCTTTCGATCAGATATTGAACAAGGTTGTCGAATTCCAGCTCTGTTAAGTGGGTCATTACTCCGACATAAACAGCCTGTACATCATCAGGAATGGCTTTTGCTTCATCAGCAGATTTGAAAATCGGAATGTAGGTTATTTCTATTTCTTTGGATTTACCTGCGTCTTTGAAGTGATTTTTTAGCTGTGGCAAAGCCATATCTGCAAGTCCACTTTCAAGAACGGCTAACCTGTCAAATAGAACAATGTCCCGAAAGGCATCAATATTTCGGCTCACGGATGCGGGAACCGACAAGTAGTTCAGGTTCTTAATCCCACTAACTCCATCAGGCATATCCAGACCTTGCAGCTCAGCATCAACAACAAACGGAGCAATTACCGGTTTGTTGAAACCTTTTTCGCAGCATATATAATTTGAAGCCAGCATACCCAGGGCGAGAATCAAATCGACATCTTTATCTGCGAGCAGTTTCTTGAAAGCTTGATCAATCCCTTCGATTGTCTGATCACAAAACAGGACTTTATCCTCAGGAAATTGAACATTGAATTCATCCCCGATTAGCGCGGTGATCTCATGTATGAAGGATTCCGCGATAGTATTATTCGTCTCACTCGGATCATCGAGTATAATGCCAATGGTAATATTCTTGTTTTGATTTTGACAGAGTCCTGCACTACACAAAATCAGTAGAACAGCAATTGCTATCTGAACCCATTTATGTCTCATACGGTCTCCTACGGGTTTATTTCATTCTGAAAAACAATTTCATGGGAATTCATTTTTCACATCTAAGAGGGTTGAAAAGATTCCATCCCTGCGAGAATAGATCTACAAATTAAATGTATCCTCTATGCCCGGCTGCAAACCCAGATCTGCTCGCCACCGTGAAAATAATCCTCGCGGTTATAATTCCCATATAGAGAATCAATTTTGAAACCGCATAAATCGAGTAAATGCTGCATTTCGTACCTGTAAACGAATCTGACCTTGAGTGGAACGTATTGCCGCCGGATGACATTCCCATCATCCTCGATCTCCTCGTAAATCCAAATTTCGTTAATAAGTTGATCTTCGAGGTTGTAGGTTGTACTGTACCAGACAAATACCTGGTTCCCGGAAACCGGGTGAACGAGCTCAGTCATCTGCTTTAAACGGCTGCTCTGATACCCGAGATTGGAATTTATTAGTTCCAGCTTCGGGTCGAAAGCATCAAGAATGAGTTTTCCATCTTCGGCAAGGTGTTCAAGGATGTTTTGGAGAGTTTTCTTCTGATCTTCCACAGTTAGTATATGCAGAAAAGCCCGGAAAGGAATAGTTATCAGTTTGAAGCGTTGTTCGAACTTGAAATCACGCATATCACCCTGTGTTAGATGAATACGCTTTTGGGTTGCATCATCAAGTTTTTCAATTTTTCCCCGTGTGATATTTAGCATATCTTCCGAGAGATCGAGCCCGTGAATCTCACTACCGGACTTCGCCACAGGAATCAGCAATCTTCCGGTACCACTGCCAAGTTCAAGTATAGGTGAGCCCAGTTGCTGAGCCTCCTGGATGTAGAATTCTTCTTCACCCTGAACACGAAAAGGATGTGAATCGTACAGGAGAGCACTCCAACCACCGTATAACTCCATAGTAAATCCCCTCTTCTTAAGAATCTATATAAGCCTGCGAATCAGTATTGTGTGTTTTGGAGCTAATATAAGGGAACTTGGAGGTAAGTGCAAGTGGTTATATGGGGGAATGCGTGATTCTTCTGATACAGAATACTGTACATGTACAGACGCAAAGCATTGCGTCTGTAGAATCCTCTTTCACCATTTTGGGTGAGACAGGCACCCCTCCTGACAGCATACGATCTACCAAAAAAGGAAAAGGGCACGTGGCGACGTGCCCTTACAATTCCGAATAAAACAAATTGTTATGGTAGAGGATTTCTGCCGATAATCTTAAATTTGTTAGGTTCAACCTGAATCTTGATTTCTTCACCAGAACCGACTTTTAATGTTCCATTATACCACACTTCAAAGCCTTCTACTTTCAACAGGTAGCTGCCGGGGTTGACATCCCATATTGTCAGTTTGGACATCTCATCTATCATCGCCAGATCCAACTCACCCTTCTCTTCACCGTCAAGATAGACATCAGCCATGCCCTTCTCGGACATTAGAACGATACGTGAAGGTCTGTTCTGGACAACAGCGACCGGAGCAGCAACCACTTGAGGTGGAGGAGTTGTACCAGTGGTAGTAGTTGTTACAGTCGTTTTCTCAGTCACTGCCATCCCGCCACTCATGCCTGGAAGTGACATTGAGGTTGAGATAGATTCATTGCCAACTCCGAAGGAAAAAGACATTGTTTCGTCCGTAGTACCAGACGAGGAGGTAACGGTTGTGGTGGTGGTTGTGGTTGTGCTTTCCAGTGCAGGTTGCGCTGGCTGTGCAGGTGGTGCAGGTGGCGTGCTGAGATTTAATCCCGGTACCGGAACATGGTCAAATATATCAACTTTACCATCTGACAATGTCGCACGAACGATGTAACCACCAGGGATAAACAACTTCTGTTCTGAAGCGAGATCCATGCTGAACATGCCTTTAACTTTGTAAATCTGGAGGTGGTGTTTACCGTGACTGAGAGCCATTACAGCTTTCATGCCATTAGTGACATCGACAGTTTCTCCATCAATCTTAGCCATGTGAGTCCGGTCGCTATAAGTGAACTCTAAACGACCCTGGTGATTCGGGTCTCCTGCGGGTTGCGCTACAGCAAAGCTACTCATTGTGAGTAATGCGAGAAATATGTATATAGTGCTTTTTAACAAAGTAGTTCTCCTTTCAAACAAGTTTTTAAAACAAGATCGTAAACGAAATTGCGAATATTCTTTGAGCAAAATATAACAATTATATATTACCCGCAAGTTAGATGGTTTATTGATAGAACGAATGAACAAATTTGAAGCCAAGTTTGTAGTTCACCCATACAATTCTTGTTATCTTTCTCTCCCACATTGCTTGATCACGTTCCACCTTTCCTCATTGATCACTTTCCAACTTTATAAATATGTTACTGCCATTTCCGCGACATTCCTCGCTGCACCGGCTTTCTCGAGCGACAGGCGGATTTGAGCGTATTCAGTCAGCATTTTTTCTCTGACTTCTGAATTCTTTAATATTCTATCTACTTCAGTATATATCTTTTCAGCTGTGAAATCAAATTGTAATAACTCCGGGACGATTTTCTTGCCGGCGACAATGTTAACCAGAGCGATTTCTGTTAACTTTATCAACCGTTTGATGATGTGGTAATTGAGGAATGATGTTTTGTAAATAACTACCTGAGGTGTGCCGATTAATGCTGCTTCGAGGGTGGATGTTCCGGAACAAACCATTGCGACATCTGATTTGGCGAGAAGGTCGCGGCTGCCTTCACAGATTGAGTATTGGGGATTTTTTCTGATTATTGCCCGGAAGATTTCATCTGACAATCCGGGAGCCTTTCCAATGCCTACTTCCAAATCCGGGTGTTCAGCACAGAGTTTATTTGCAGCTTCAATCATTGTGCAAATGTGACTTGAAGCCACTGAATATCTACTCCCAGGGAGGATCGCGAGCAGCCTCTTCTCGGAATTTATTTTTTCCCGGTTTCGATATAGCTCAATCTCGTCTAACAGCGGATTCCCAACAAATGTTGCATTGACCCCTGCATCCCGAAACAGCTTTTCTTCAAACGGAAATATTACTGCTTGGTGATCTATTACTCGCTTGATTTTCTTTAAACGCCCGGCTCGCCATGCCCAGACCTGAGGGGCGATATAGTGGATAATCTTTGGTGGATTGGGGAGTTTCTTTAAAGCTGCTGCAAGGTTAAGATTGAAGCCGGGGTAATCGACGAGGATCACGAGTTTGACGTTTCTCTCTTTCACCCGTTTGATGATATCTTTCTTTAACCGGGATAACCTGGGTAAGATTCGCGGCAATCCACTGAATCCCATTACAGCGAGATCTTCTATTTCGGCGAACAACTCAACTCCCTGATCCATCATTTCCGGTCCACCAGAACCGAAAAACTGAAGGTCGGGATTTAGTTTCTTCAACTCATGGATAACTGGAGCTGCGTGCAGGTCGCCCGAGACCTCACCAGCTATAACTGCCACATGTTGACAACCCGAACTCACGCGAGATTCTCGTTGATGACTTTTACAATCGTTTCAGCGAGTTTTAATGCCTTCAATCCGTCTTCCCCGGAAACCACTGGAGTAGTACCGGTGGTTATTGCATTGCAGAATGCTGTCAGTTCTAACCGCATTGCATCATCTTCAGGCGCTTCTGTTGTTCTCATGAAAATTCCTCGATGGCGCGTTCCGATATCCAATGCTCCGAGGTACTGCACATCATCGGGAACCGTCTCACCATCGGGTGTAGCACCTACAAATTCACATGTCCCCTTGTTCATGTCGAGCGATATGTATTCATTCTCCCCGAACATGCGGAGTTTACGCATTCTTTTTAATGAAATGCGACTGGCAGTAACATTTGCGACCATGCCATCTGCAAACTCAATTCTTGTCGTCGCAATATCGACATGATCTGAAATCACACCAACACCATTGGCGTGAACATGAACCGGCTCACTCTGGGCAAGAGTCAAGATCAAGTCCAGATCATGGATCATCAGGTCATGAACCACCGCGACATCCACACCACGTGACGACCAAGTTGAAAGCCGATGCGCCTCAATGAAGCGTGGTTTTACGGCAACTTCATTCAGCGATCTGAAAGCCCGGTTGAATCTTTCAATGTGACCAACCTGTAGTATTGTCCCATTCTCTTTTGCCATTTGGACTAACCGTTCACCTTCATCCACAGTAGCACAAATTGGTTTCTCAATGAATAATGGTTTTCCAGCTTTCAGAACTTTACTGCCAACATCAAAATGCGTTGAAGTCGGAGTCACGACATCAACTGCATCTGAGTTCTCGATTAAATCATCCAGGCTATCAGCAGCTCTGACTTTGAATTCAGTTGCTATTCGCTCTAATGTCTCCGGATCTGAATCCCAGATCCCCGAAACCTGAACGTTTTGCAAGCTGGTTAAATGGTTGAGATGCCGCATACCCAAATATCCGACTCCTGCCAATCCAATTTTTATCATTTTATTCCTGTAAAAGCTTTTCTTTTGTTGTCAGTGGGTTGGGCATTCAAGCCCGACCATCAGTCAACCGACTGATTCAATAAATAGAAATAATTACAATGCCTCACACTTTTGCGTGAGGGTCAGGCAGGAATGCCCAACTTACCTACCACTTCTTCCTCGAAAAGATTAGTTTCCTTGAGAGAGATCAGGCAGAACAATTAAATGTCCTGCCTGAAAGAAAGTGTCTTTTTATGTATAGTCAAAGTTTCACCTCAGATATAGAGGTAATTACATTGATTTAGTTCAATCTGAATCGATCTTCGAAATCATCACCGGACAATGAATAAAATCCGAGAAATCCGAAATTTCTGCCTGTGAGATGCAGTTTGGCAACTGGTTCACCCCTCAGAAACATCGTACCGCTACCGCGACCATCGCTCCTCACATTAATTTCTCCTGTAATCTGAGCAATGATAAAGTTGCTATTGCGGTCGAAAAGAGGAAATAAACCTGCAATTATTATTTTTGCACTGTGATCATCCGTGTCAACACTATAGTCTTCAATTCTTATTTGCCAGTTGATTCCAACCCATTCTTCGATTGTAACGGAACCTGCACCAGCAATATCTACATCAATTTCAATCGGCACCAAGGTCTGAAGATCAAACCATCCATCAACATTTTTAATATCTTGGCGGTTGTTTGCATATTCAAGACTCATGCTCCTTGATTCACTGGTTTGTCCAAAGAACTCATTGGTTCGTCGATCTTGAAAGGACCGTACTTCAACATAACGAAAATCAAGGCTTGATGGCGACCGGAGAGCATCGGGCATTACCTCTCTGTCAAACCGCAAGAAATAATGCTCTTTATCCAGAACTGAAAGATAATAAAGCGTATAAAGCTCATTTGTAAGAGAATCAGGAACTTCAAATTCCTGCCAGTTTCCAATGAGCATATCTTTATAGTCACTGGTCAAGGCAGATTGATCGAGAAATGCCGCTGCCTGATCTGTGTGTTCAAAAATTTTATTAAGCGCAACAACGCTCGCTTGAGCAACCGAAGAGTGGTCTCTATTTGATGGTTCAAACAGGTATCCAACAGGCTGTTCGTCACAACCCGTTACAAATGTACTCGCAACAACAGCGAACAACAAAACTACAAAAACAAACTTTTTTCTGAAATTAATCATTATCTATCCTGAGATCTCAACAGACATTCCTATTATCATTTTAATGTATCATTTATATGCTTCCCTGTCAAGTTTCGATCAAATATACTCGTATTAGTATCCGATTTGGAGTGTTGTGATCAATGATTTTGAGGAATACTGCAATCAACTTGACAGGGATACAGCAAATTGAGTAAATTGAACGTCTAACTATTAGCCCTTCGGATTCTGTTTCTGACTTATTCAAACTACAAGGGCGATTGAATAAGTAACAGAAATTAATTTTGTCAACCTCTTCTTCAAAGATAAATTGTCAGATCAAACCTCATTGAAAAACCTCCCCGCGGTGGGAGATGAAAATATCAGTTCCCGAAAGGGATCTGATTGGATTAAGATACGCGGTGCACGTGAACATAACCTCTGTAATGTTGATGTCGATATCCCAAGAAACAACTTAGTTGTGATCACCGGTATATCTGGTTCGGGAAAATCCTCCCTCGCCTTCGATACATTATACGCAGAGGGACAACGTCGCTATGTAGAGTCATTATCGGCGTATGCTCGCCAATTCCTCGGATTAATGGAAAAACCTGATGTTGACCAGATAGATGGTTTATCTCCAGCAATTTCCATTGAACAAAAGTCCGGAGTTCGCAATCCCAGATCCACAGTTGGGACAGGAACTGAAATCTACGATTATATGAGATTGATGTATGCTCGTATTGGAAAGCCTCATTGTCCTTCCTGTGGCAATTCAATCCAACGTCAGTCCGCTCAGGAAATCATTGACAAACTAATGCAACTCGAAAACGGCACGAAACTTATAGTACTCGCGCCTGTAATTCGTGGTCGTAAAGGTGAAAACCTGGAGCTGTTGCGTTCACTTGCCGTAGATGGTTTTCTGCGTGTCCGGATCGATGGAGAGATGAAAGAACTTGATGAAGATATCCAGCTTGATCGCAAAAAGAAACATACAATTGAAGTTGTTATAGACAGGTTAATCGTGTCCTCGGGATCACGTGACCGGCTGGCTGATTCTATTGAATTAGCTTTACGTCAGTCTAACGGATTGGTGATTGCTGTTTTTGAAGACGGACGAGAAGATCTATACAGTGAACACTTTGCATGTCCGGACTGCAATATAAGTTTTGAGGAGCTCACTCCGCGCCTTTTCTCCTTCAATTCACCATATGGCGCATGTCCGACCTGTACAGGTCTTGGTATTAAGATGGAAATTTCGGAAAGGCTTATTGTACCTGATGCAAAGCTCTCTGTATCTCGAGGGGCAATTCAAGCGTACAAGGGAATCGGAAATGGAAGCTGGTACATGCGTCAAATGCAGCAGATCGGTGACACATACGGCTTTAAGCTGACAACTCCTTTTCACAAACTGCCCCAAAAACATCAGAATATCATTTTATATGGAACTAAAGGTGACAAAGTTCGCTTCAAATACGTCAGTTCCGATGAGAAAACTATTTGGGAACACGAAGGTGAGTGGGAGGGGGTAATTCCAAACCTCACCCGCCGATATAAGCAAACTCAATCAGGAATGATACGCGAGTGGATTGAGGGCTTCATGGAGCATGTACATTGCCCGGATTGTGACGGGCAAAGACTAAAACCAGAGGCAAGAGCCGTAACTGTCGGGGGGATGGGAATTGCTCCTTTGTCTGAGATGTCCATTAAAGACTGTGCGGAATTTTTTAATCAGCTTGAACTTTCAGAACGCGACAATTTAATTTCAAATCAGGTTACAAAAGAGCTGAGAGCCCGTCTTGAATTTTTGCTGAATGTCGGGCTGGGATATTTGACTTTATCAAGGGCTGCCGGCAGTTTATCCGGTGGTGAAGCCCAACGAATCCGCCTTGCGACACAGATTGGCAGTGGTCTTGTTGGAGTGATGTACATTCTTGATGAACCCTCAATCGGTTTGCACCAGAGAGATAACCTGCGTTTGCTTAAGACTCTTCTACGATTGCGCGACCTGGGAAATTCTGTAATAATCGTTGAACACGATAAAGAAACAATCGAGGGAGCAGACTGGATTGTGGATCTCGGACCTGGAGCCGGAGTAAAAGGTGGAAAGATTGTTGCCGAAGGCAGCCCTGAAAAAATCCGATCTTGCCCGGAATCTGTCACTGGTAAATTTCTGACGGGAGCTGATTCGATTCCATATCCTGAAGTACGCCGCAAACCTAAACGTGGAAAACACATCCGAATTATGAATGCGACAGGAAACAATCTGAAATCTATTAATGTTAATATCCCATTGGGGTTGTTTAACGTTATTACAGGCGTTTCAGGTTCTGGGAAGTCCTCACTTATTGTTGAAACCCTCTATCCGGCATTGGCAAAGGAAATATACCGCAGTAAGCGAAATGCTCTTCCTTTTAAAGCCATTAAAGGTCTTGAGCTAATTGATAAGGTAATTGAGATTAACCAGTCTCCAATTGGCAGAACTCCGCGGTCAAATCCTGCAACCTATACAGGATTGTTTATACATATTAGAAACTTATACGCAACTCTTCCAGAGGCCAAAGTCAGGGGTTACAAACCGGGAAGATTCTCTTTCAATGTCAAAGGAGGTCGATGCGAAGCATGTCAGGGTGGCGGAATTATCAGAATTGAAATGCACTTCCTGCCAGATGTTTATGTCACCTGTGAAGTTTGCAAGGGGAAAAGATATAATCGTGAGACCCTTGAAGTAAAATACAAAGGCAAGACAATTTCGGATGCTCTGGATATGACAGTAGCGGAAGCTCTCGATTTTTTCAGAGATGTCCCTCTGATTAGGCGTAAGTTGGAAACACTATCAGGTGTCGGTCTTGATTATATCAAGCTCGGTCAACCTGCAACAACCCTCTCCGGTGGGGAAGCTCAGAGAATTAAACTATCGTCTGAGCTGTCAAAGATAGCAACTGGAAAAACACTCTATATCTTAGATGAACCAACGACCGGTTTGCACTTTGCCGATATAAAGAAACTGCTCGAAGTACTGCAACAATTAGTCGATAAGGGAAATACAATTCTGGTAATTGAACACAATCTGGATGTGATTAAATGTTCAGATTGGATCATCGATCTTGGTCCGGAGGGTGGAAACGAAGGTGGAAATGTTGTTGTCGCCGGTTCACCGGAAAAAGTTGCCGAAGAGCCGCGTTCCTATACCGGTATGTTCTTAAAAAGGGAATTGGGGGTGTAACAACAATTATAAAAGGAATTATCCGTCAAGGAAATTGCCTGAGGACTTGACAATAATGCTAAAAATGGTTACTATATTTTATTAGATAGTTAAAAATCTTCAAAAACTCCGGAGAAGAAGATGAAAAAAACGCTTTTATTACTTCCTGTAATCCTTTTAGCACTCGTTTTCAGTTTAGCCTTAACATCATGTGATGAACCACCCGAAGAAGAAATTATGGCTGCTGAAGATGCCATAAAAAAGGCCCTGGAATATGGTGCTGATGAAGCTTCTCCACGCCTACTGGAAAAAGCCCAGAAGCTGATGCAGGAGGCAAAAATGCTGAACGAACAGGGAAAGTTCAAAGAAGCTCGCCAAAAGGCTGAATTTGCCAAAATCCGCGCTGATAAAGCTGTTATGAACGCCGAACGCTTAGAAGAAGCATCGAAAAGGAACGATTAGTCCTTACATATAGTTCCAGAATATTTCGGGAATACAGAGCAGAATACTGCTAAAAATACGGCATACCAATCAATCCAGATTGGCATGCCGTATGGATTCTCACTGATATAAAAAATTGGATTTAATCCGATTTTTCTCCTCTATGCCCACTCCGACCCTTCTCTCTCCGTAAAACATACAACACAACATTTTTAATACTTGATTTCACCACAATCCAACTGTCCGAAAGTGGTTATGTTGTAACTCTCAGACATAAAGGTTTGCCGAATCCCTATGCAATATTTTCAGAATGTTCACGTGAAATACAACTTTAGAAACAACCGTAAAAACATCCGATGTATCCTGTTTTTTTGATACTCACTTGTTTTAATTTCTTGATATGATTAATTTTAAACTCAAGCCGTTGATACTTCCAATAGCAATATTGGTTGTATTGCTAACAACAATACTCACAACCGGGGTAGATAAAGTTTTGGATAAAACTGCCAAACGGCATAAAAATAAACTTGCTGGCTCAATTTCACCTTACCTCCTTCAACATTCGGGAAACCCTGTAAATTGGTTTCCGTGGGGGGATGAGGCATTCGAAAAAGCTCGCACAGAAAACAAACCGATATTCCTGTCTATTGGTTACGCCGCATGTCACTGGTGTCACGTCATGGAGAGGGAATCTTTTGAAAATGAAAAGATCGCTGATTACCTGAATGAACACTTCATTTCAATAAAGGTTGATCGCGAAGAACATCCCGATGTTGATGAAATATATATGTCTGCTGTTCAAATGATGACCGGTTCTGGCGGTTGGCCTCTATCAGTATTCCTTACACCTGATCTGAAACCATTCTATGGTGGAACCTATTTCCCGCCGGAAGATAGATTCGGACGACCCGGATTTTTCCATGTCCTCGAACAGATTGTAACCGTTTATAATGAAAATCCTCAACATATTACAAATACTGTTGAAAAGATCATGGAAGGGTTGAACTCGATGAACTCGAGGAACGAATTGCCCGGAGATTACCATAGGGAAATTCCTCTAAATACCGCGACGGCTATCTCAAGGGGATACGATCCTCATTATGGTGGGTTCGGTTCTGCTCCAAAATTCCCCCCGACCGGGCAAATGGATATACTGATGAAATCTCATTTTGCAACCGGAAAAAAAGAGTATTTGAAGATCGTCGAGAATACACTGACAAAAATGGGACAAGGCGGCATTTACGACCAACTCGGTGGCGGTTTTCATCGCTACTCGACAGATGAAACCTGGTTAGTTCCCCACTTCGAGAAAATGTTATATGATAATGCACTACTGACACAAAACTATCTCGATCTCTATTTAATTACCGGAAATGACTATTATAAAGAAGTCGCTCGTGGCACCTTAGACTGGATGTTGAATGAAATGCAGGATTCTGATGGAGGATTTCATTCATCCCTCGATGCCGATTCGGAAGGTGAAGAGGGGATATTCTATGTTTGGACCAAGGATGAAATATCCTCAATCCTCGGTCAGGAAGACTGCGATATATTTTGTAAGAGATACGGGATATCAGAGCAGGGGAATTTCGAGAATGGAAAAAATATCCCGCATATAAACATTGGGATTGATGTCCTTTCCAAACAGACCGGAATTGAAGAAAAAGTACTTGAATCCAATCTTTCTGATATGAAACAAAGGCTCTTTGATTCCCGAAAGAACAGAATCCGACCAGCAACTGATGACAAAGTTCTGACAGATTGGAATGGTTTAGCTATTGCATCTTTGTCTCGAGGATACCGAGTTCTGAGGGACGAAAAGTATCTCAATGCCGCCAAAAATGCAGCTGATTTCTTCATGTCCAATATGTGGGATGGCAAGACTCTTATTCACAGTTTTCGCTCTGGGAAGATCGGAACTGTTGGAATTTTCGATGATTATGCTTTTCTTATTGAAGGGTTAGTCGAATTATACCAGACCGGTTTTCACCCTCGCAGGCTTGAACAGGCTTCAATGTTAGCCGACAGGATGATTGAGTTATTCTGGGATGATGAACATGGCGGTTTCTTTGAAGTTCCCGCTGGCAGGAAGGATCTTCTCCAGCGCAGGAAAAATGCACATGATTCTTCAATTCCGGCAGGAAATGCAATTGCAGCGAAAGCTCTTTTATCGCTCAGTCAATTAACCGGGCAGGATGAATATCTGACATATGCCGACCGAACGGTACGAGCATTTGCCACTGAAATGGCTTCATATCCGGCGGCATATGTTCGACTATCCACTTTGGTCAGTGTACTAACAAATCCACTACGACAGATTGCAATTGTAGGCGTCGGTGAACGAGGATCGGGTAGTGAGTTAGTGGAAGTCGTTAACTCAATTTATCTCCCGGGAACTACCATCGCTTTCAGCGCAAATCCAGGTGGTGACGGTGTGGATCTACTTGAAGGCAGGTATCCTGTTGATGAAAAACCGGCAGCATATGTTTGTACTGACTTCACTTGTCGTACACCAGTGACAGATCCGGAAGAACTTCGTAAGATTCTTTTTGAAAAGGTTGATCGTGAAAAAACTCCATAGAACCCTTTTGCAGTTGAGCCCAATTTTGATGTTTATGCTGGTTTACCAATCAATTGCAATTGTGCCAACATCATTTGAAGAAAAACTACCGTTTGCGCGCATTCAGATCACTGAAGCAAATGGAACAGTCGTTCCCGAGTTTTCGAATTGGGATACAGATAACGCCGGACTAATCTTACCGGAGTTTCTAGATTGGCAGATATATCGATACGAAAATAGCAATTATATTGCTTTGATGGTCGGAAAGCCAATTCCAATTCTTAAGAATATCAATGATGATCATCAGGTGAAAATTGCCGTTAATGAAATCTTCAGTTCATTGAAACAAGAACTCGGGTTAATTAATCATCAAGGCGTAGTTTCCGAAATTCATAGACCTAAGAATCTGGTTTCGGTACTTGTACACCCCGAGATTAATAATACTCCCGTTTACGGAGCAAATACAGTTTTCACTTTCAACAGTAGAGGTGAATTGATCTCGGTTAAGGCAAACGGCTACGGAGACGAGGTTACTGGTTCGTTTGACATCAGTGAATCAACTGCTATTGAAAGTGCACGCAAGCTTACGGGTATATCACATGGAGCAATAAGATCTTCAAAGGTCTTTCTACCTGTGATTTCTGAGGGCATTGTCAGACTTCATGCTGTTCATCATATTGAACTCGATTCCGACCACCCCGGATATCAACCTGAATTATTTATCAATTCCGAGTCTGGAGAAGTTCTTGCAGCAGAAAATCGGGTTTATTATGACCGAGTTGAAGGACAGGTTACCGGTTCATATCAACTCCTTTATCCAGATGGTGAGGGCGGTGCTTCATCTTTCCGGGATGAATTGATGACTGTAGCAAACCAACAGAACTACACCAATGCAAATGGTAATTTTTCATTCAATGTAGATCCTAATGATGCGCCTTATACTCTGAACACTGCATTACGCGGTAGATGGGTAACAGTTATATACGAAGATGGAGACAATGCGCGAATTAATTATCGAGTAAATCGCCCTGGGGAGGAAAATCCAATATGGTCTGACGATAACTCACGTATAGACGAGCGCAATCTTTATTACCAAACAAATTTTATGCATGCCTGGTATAAAGAACTTGACCCAAATTTTGATGGGCTTGATTTCGCTATTGACGCCATTTGTGAGTACGAGAACAATTACAATAATGCGATGTGGTATGGCAGAGGAATGGCATTTGGCAATGGAAATGTACTAGGAAATTTAGCGCTGCATGCTGACGTGATTTACCACGAATACAGCCATGGGGTTACCGGGAGAATGTATCAACGCGGAGATCTGCCATATAGAGACGAACCGGGCGCGATGAATGAAGCCTGGGCAGATTATTTTGCCTGCACAAACACAAATGAGCCTCAAATGGGGGAGGATGCTGACGGTGGTGGGCAAATGCGCACTATGGAAAATGAATATGTGTACCCAAAAGACATTCGGGGTGAAGTTCATTGGGACGGGAGAATTATCGGTGCCGCCCTGTGGCACACTCGAGTGGAATTAGGTCATGAATATGCCGATGAATTGATTCATTATGCCAAGTATTTACTTGCAAATAGATTTCTCACCTATTTCGGTGATATTTTATTCACAGATGATAACGATGGCGACATTACAAATGGCACACCCAATGATGAGGTTATATACGAACAATGGGGACGGCATGGCATTGGACCCGGGCTCACTCCAAAGTTGGTAGTCGAGCGTTTAGAGATGTTTGATGATAATGAAGATGGTTCTGATGGAAATGGAAATCTTCGATGGGAACCCGGCGAAACAATTAGGCTTGAAATTGACCTTTACCGCCCTGGTTCTTTCTTTCCACCACCTGCTGAGAACACGTACATAGAACTTAGCACGGACCACCCAAACATTTCCATGATGCGGTCCTCTGTCGAGTTCAGAGATTTCCGTGTAGGAGATCGGTTTTCAAGCGATAGACCACTCTTGTTCAGCATTGATGACGATGCTGAATTGAGTTTTGCGACATTCTATTATACTATCAATTCAAATGATGGCGACTTTGAACTCAGTGATTCCATTAGAGTTACCATTGGAACACCTTCTGTTTTATTAGTAAGGGATGGTGAAACTGCCCTCGACCGTACCGAACATTTTGAAGCAGCACTTGATACCATCGGTTTGATTTATGATAAAATCACAACCTGGAGTGAACACCCGCGAATTGACCAAATGTTTAGTGAATTTGAAACTGTGATCTGGTACACTGGAGATTCTGACGGAAATGATGATATACTCTCAAGAACCTCAGTTAGTATGCTCGAAAATTTCCTTGACGAAGGGGGAAATTTACTTCTTTCCGGTCAATCCGCTTCATCAGTCAGGTCAGCACAGCAATTTCTCGCCGGTTGGCTTGGAGTAATAAGCCTTGAAGATTCAGTTTTCGGCAGAGCCCTGATTGGGGTAGAAGGTGATGTCGTTGCAAAAGGAGACTCTCTACTTCTGCTTGGTTCACCCGGCGCAAGAAATCAGGTACACCCTGGTAGTATAGCTGCTATGGAACCTGCTGTTGAAATATTCCACTGGATGAGAGTTCAGGGAAACCCGGCTGGTGGGATTCGCAGGATTGATCCTGACACCGGTGCTAAATCAATTTTCCTGAGCTTCGGACTTGAATCCGTTAGCGGTGCAGGAGAAACTACAAAACGTGATGTCGTTCTGCGTAACATGTTAGAATGGTTTGATGTGGAATTACCCAATTCAGCACCCCAAACAGCAGATGTCCCACAATCCTTTGAGATATTCAATCCTTACCCCAACCCGTTTAATTCGGTTGTCAATATGCCATTCCGGTTGGACAGAGCGGGTCATGTCGCTGTATCGGTTTATGATCCATTGGGCAGGTTGATGTGGAGTGACGAGGCGAACTTCCCAATCGGCAAATCACAGATTGCTATTGACAGCGGGAACTGGGGTACCGGGCTCTATTTTATCAATGTTGTTACATTCAGCGACAGCAAAACTTTCAAGATTGTACAAATAAAATAGCGCCGAACTGCAGCAATTGCAATCCGGCGCGTGTAGCGGGAACGGGTGAGAATCGAACTCACCGCGAATAGTATTAGTACCCGCCGGCGGATTTGAAGTCCGTGGAGCACACCAGCACCCATCCATTCCCGAAGTTTTTATAGTGGTGTCCCGATTGATCGGGATGCCACTTTTTTTGTTAGGCAAAGGGTGGCATGTCGGACTGCCCAGACATGCTTCTCCTTACTCTATATCAATATACTAATATCTCCATCACATATTCAAATAAGATACACTAATCCTTGACCCAAAGTTTAAAAGTCCCAATCCACATTCGGTCTTGGCAATCGTATTTTCCGATCGAGCATTGAAATTAAATCCGATGGTGCAGACAAATCATCACTGCATGAAAGCACACTGGCTGATAATATTCCATACCAGAGCCGCGTAAATGCCCCCACAGAAGCTTTCATAGTCGGCAATTGTTCGCTGGCTCCTCTTTCTGCTCCAGAGTTCTCACCTAATGACACAACATAGTTTCCTGCAATACCCCGCCATTCAATATCGTCATCAAGGTATTTCTCAATTGGATCAGTCAACACAAGGTTAAACCTGATATCCTCCCCAGGAAGATGAGTAGCAGAAAGGCACTTTTCAAGATCACAGATCCGCATTTGTCGCCAGGCGGAAGCCCTGACTGTGTTCTCGAACCGAGATTTCTCCGAAATAGATCGGTAATAAAACGGAGTTGAGAGGAAATCCTGAAATTGTATAGCCGGAGGTTCCGCCAGAGTGACTAACCTTATTTGGTCTCCGAAGCTTTTAAGCAGTGCCAGCAGTTCAACTAACTGCTCGTAGTTTCGGTAAATCATCCACTCTATTGAATATGGACCATTTTCTTTGCCCATTCCAATCATCCATAGGCAATGAGTCAGTTCACCGCTGTCATCACAATATCCTAAGCCAAAGCCCGACCTTGGCCAAATCATTTCAGCCCGGGTTGGGGATGCGTCGGTAGCGCTAACCGAACCGTGATAGCGTTTTCTCTTAAGACGTGCAGCATGCATCCTCTCCCAATCATCTACTGATAACCTGATTGGTACTCGTGGTTTGACATCAACATTCAATAGTTTCGGAGCAAACTTGATCATATTCTCATAATTGCAAGTGCCATATCCAAGTTTATCATAATACCCCTGCTCAAACATTCCCAATCCACATACAGCAGCACCATCAATTGCATCCAGAGCTATTCTTGTTGCAGTCAAACGAGCTGCAATTTTTTGCTGCCGTGCAATCAAACTGGTTGTGACGCCGGCAATGCAAGAAAATGGCAGCAACTCACCGAGATAGTCAATATCCCCCATCCAGCTGACAACCAGGCATTCAGGACGATCATTAATATCAACAACAATAGTTCTTCCACCCTCGATCATCGCATCCATGGGCTTCGAATTAGACTTTTCAATCCATCCAACTTCCAGCCAGATCTGGTGTACAGCTTCTTTGTCTTTCTTAGGGTCATAGTTTCTGTAGTTCATAAATGAGCTTCTTTTTGTGAATAATTGATCGGTGTTCGCTAAAAGTTCTGTTTTGGAAACGAGTTTTTACTCGCTTATTTAACCTTGTAATCTTTAAACAATTGAAAAGTTCCTGTTTTCGCAATATTTGAAAGTGCTTTTCTTATTAAAAGGTGAAGTGTTATCGCCTGGCTTCATATGCAATTTATCAAATCTGTGCATTAATTTGCATTTATGAATATTCACGCATTAATTTATTGACTTAGTGAAAATCCGCACGTATCTTTTATTAAACAGATTGTGAAACATTCTTCAAAGAGAAAATGGACGACAAAACAGATATTTTTGAAAAACTGATTCAGAAGAGTATTCTGAGATTAAAAAGAACAACGGTTTCTCTATCCGATGAATCACTCGATAGGCTGAATCGACTTAAAAGCTCATTCGACATCCTGTTACACGAAATTGTTTCCTCAGTGATCAGTGAACATGCTCAAACAAATGTGGATACAAAAAACAGTTGTCTCACCGGTGTTCAGGATGAAGCTGAAAGGATTCTGGAGATCAAGACTCAGTTTCCAAACAATAAGTCGATTTCTCTGAAAAAGGATGACCTCGGAGAGCTCAAGCTAATATCAGGTGAGATGAACATTTCTCGTGATGTGCTTATCAACGCGATTATCAATTACGCAGAATCCTGCATACACCGCTCCTTCGAGGAGCGTTACAAAAGGATTGCGAAAGCTCGTGAAATAGTAATGGATTGGTTAAAAGAAGGTGAGGAAATTTCAAACAAACTCACCGGTGAATTTGGGTCCTCAGATACCATAGTGACCAAATTAATCGAACTTGTCGATTCCGGGAAAGATTTCCTGAAGGACTACGATTCTAACATGGTCGGTCACTCGGATTGAAACCCGAATTCAGATCGACTATAGATTAACATAAAGGTTTTCACATAAATACATGAAAAATTCAATAAACGTTCTACTGTTTCTGGGCGTTCTGCTATTCGCTCTGATCATCGGAAGATATCTTACGCTTCCAGGTGAGAATTATGAATTAGCGGAGTTAAAAGAAAAAGTGGGCGATAAAAAAGTTTCTTCAGTGAATCACTCAGCACTTGCAGCACTGCAACGGGAATTTGAATCACCTCAGCAAGTAACTGAAACCTGCATTTCCTGTCATACAGAACGACATAAAGAAATCATGGAGACCTCCCATTGGAACTGGGAAGAAGAGACTTTTATCAAGGATAAAGGCGTAATGTACATCGGGAAAAAGGATTTACTGAACAATCTCTGTATCGGTGTCACCGGCAACGAAAACACTTGCATGAAATGCCATATTGGATATGGTTGGTCCGATGAGAATTTTGATTTCGACGAATATCGAAACATTGATTGTCTCGTTTGCCATGACAACTCCGGCAAATATGCCAAAGGTAAGGGCAAAGCCGGGTATCCCTCAGACAAATCAAACCTGACGTTAGCGGCACAAAGTGTAAGTTCCCCGAAACGGTCCAACTGCGGCAGTTGTCATTTCTTTGGAGGGGGCGGTAACAACGCAAAACATGGCGACCTCGATGTCGCTATGGTCGAAGGATCGCGAGAACTTGACGTTCATATGGGAGTTGATGGTGCTAATATGCACTGCGTCGATTGTCATCAGGCTGATAATCATAAGATTCCAGGTCAGATGTACACGGTATCATCGAATAACACTGACCGACTTAACTGCGAGAGTTGTCATAACGAAACCCCTCACGCGAAAAATATACTAAATGATCATACAGTGAAAGTCTCCTGCCAGACCTGCCACATTCCTGAATATGCCCGTGAAAACGCAACAATAATGAGATGGGACTGGTCAACCGCTGGTGATTTGTGGGATGATAAACCTTATTTCGAAGATGATGAAGACGGCAACAAGACCTACATGTCTCAGCGCGGATCGATGACATGGGAAAAGAATGTAAAACCGGAGTACGCCTGGTTTAACGGCACTGCAGGTCATTATTTACTCGGAGATCCGGTTGATCCGACTAATTCCGTCAAGATGAATACTCTCAATGGAGAATTTGCTGATGGACATTCCAAAATAATTCCCGTGAAAGTCCATCGCGCAAATCAACTTTATGATGCAGATAACCTAATTCTCGTTCAGCCACAGTTGACATCTATGAGTAAAGGTGATGGTGGTTACTGGAAAGATTTCGATTGGAACAATTCCGTTGGTATTGGAATGAAAAATGTAAACGCGGAATTCAGTGGAAAACTCGACTTTATCGAAACGGAGCTGTATCTGCCCGTCAATCACCAGGTTGCACCAGTGGAAGAATCAGTTCAATGTAATGAATGCCATACCCGGGAGGATGGGAGACTTGCCGGGCTCAATGACTTTTATATGCCAGGACGCGATAAAAACGATTTTGTTGATATCGCTGGAAAAGCAGCTATCATACTCTCAATCCTTGTCATAATAGCTCACGCAACACTACGTATACTCGCTTCAAGAAACCGGAAAAAGGATAACTCATGACAAATCAGGTATTGATATACAAGGGATTTGAGCGATTCTGGCACTGGATGCAGGCAGCACTGATTATTTTCCTCGCCACCACCGGATTTGAGATACACGGTTCTTTTACTTTTCTCGGCTATGAAAACGCCGTTACGTTCCATAATGTCTCAGCATATGCTCTACTTGCGTTGACTGCATTTGCAATATTCTGGCATTTCACAACGGGAGAATGGAGAAATTACATCCCAACGTTAAAGAATATGAAAGCTCAGATTGAATATTACCTAATCGGAATATTCAGAAATGCACCTCACCCCTATCGAAAGAACTCGCTTTCAAAACTGAATCCACTGCAAAGGATCACGTACCTGGGGCTGAAAATACTAGTTCTTCCGGTAATGGCGATTTCCGGGTTGTTATATATGTTTTACAGATACTCGCAAAATGGAATTATTAGTGGCATTGGATTAGAAGGGTTAACAGCTCCTGCTGTAATTCACACAGCCGGCGCATTCGCATTAATCGCATTCCTTGTCATTCATGTTTACCTAGTTTCAACCGGAGAAACTCCAGCGTCAAATCTTAAAGCAATGTTGACCGGATACGAAGAAGTCGAAGAAGACGCTGTCAATCACAATGGTAATGGTGGGGTTGTTTTACCCGATTTATCGGAAAAAATCCTCGAAAAGGAGATCGCCTGAGATGGAAAACACAAAATACATGAATCCCTATCTTGCCGGGGTGTTGCTGGGACTGATACTTCTTGTAACGATCTTTATCACAGGCAGAGGATTAGGCGCGAGTGGAGCTATGAAAAGTGTCGTCGTTGACGCTATGACTGTTGTAGCACCCGAACATGCCGCGAATTCAGAATTCTACAGTAAATACAACGCGAGTCATCCCGGTGGTTCGGTGAAGAACTGGCTGTTTATAGAAGTAATCGGTGTTGCGATTGGAGGTTTTCTTTCGGGATTACTGTCCAACAGGCTCGGATTCAAGATTGACAGGGGAGCTCGAATCGGAAACAAAACCCGACTAATCGCAGCGTTTGCCGGTGGATCACTATTCGGTATCGGTGCTCAGTTTGGCAGAGGCTGCACAAGTGGAGCAGCATTAAGTGGAATGGCGGTTATGTCAGCGGGTGGTTTTCTGACGATGATGGCAATATTCGGAACGGGCTATGCCCTGGCGTTCATTTTCAGAAAAATGTGGATATAAGGAGAAGACATCATGATAAGTCCATTAGTTCCTAACTTTATTAATTCTGAAATAAGCCTTGTCGTTGCCCTAATTGTCGGCATTGCTTTCGGTTTCATCCTCGAACAAGCGGGTTTTTCCTCTTCAAAGAGGCTTGCCGGATTGTTTTACGGCTACGATTTTGTAGTGTTGAGAGTATTCTTTACCGCAGCAGCTACCGCGATGACCGGTCTGATATTACTCAGCTATTTCGGCGTGATAAACCTCGGATTGATATATATCAATCCCACATTCATTTATTCCGCTCTGATCGGCGGAGCTATTATGGGAGCCGGTTTCATAATCGGTGGATTCTGCCC
>JABGPL010000059.1 GCA_018644935.1 Calditrichota bacterium
GAGAGGGGAAGATTGTTCGCACCCCTTGACACTTCACGAAGAAGTGAGCTAATTATCCTCCCGTTCAGATCATAAATATCTACTTCCGCAATCCCGGCGGTTCTTGAGGTAAAGCTAATTGTAGTCCGGTTGTTGAATGGATTTGGTGAAGCGGAGACTGAAAAATCGTTTACAACTATTTCCTGACTTTCGGCGGACAGTGAATGGTCAAATGGCAGAGCCCCGACATCAGCACATGTTCCATCCGGGTCCAGACGGGAGGCGGGATTTCCAGCATCAATACAGGGGGATTCAGGCGTCAGATTGAAGTCTCCACCCTCGGGATTGACAAACATCGGGTCGGATATGAAATCGAAATTACCATGGATTAATCCTAAATAGTGACCGTCAGTATTCATGAAGCTGCAGTTGAAGTTTGATGTGTAATCCCGATGACATGTCTCAACCAAAATGCCTGACTGGTTGTTGTAAAAAATATTATTGTTAGTAGTAAACCAGTTTGCTTCTCTAATCCATAGTCCAGCGGTATCTGCGTCAACTATTGTGTTGTTGTCAACTGTTAGCCCGGAGAGGAATTCATTACCGGATTCATATTTCATGCCCCCCGAAATAATATTACCTTTTATTGTACATTCATCATTACCTTGAACGGCCATTGCACCTTCCAATTCACTATATATGACCTCTATTTCTTCTACATTTCTGAATATGGAAGAATGCAGTAATTCACATTCCTGTATGAGGATTGATCGACCATTATGAAACGCCATTTCATTGTCAATCTCATTATCAAAAAATTCAATAGAGCTGAAAGATCTTAACGTCAGGTTTGATCCACTAAAATGACAATCTTCAATCCTGCCTGAAGGTCCATCAATGGTTATATCACCCCAGATGTCGCAATGAGTTAACTGGGTATTACCGGCGGAGAATACCGAGAACTCTTCACCACGAATCTGGCTGTCAACAATTAACAATCTTGAAGCCTGGAATGCCGTTGAGCCCCCTATGTTGCAAAGATTAACTCGGACCAACATTGAGAATCGGTTAATTTCAAGGTCTTCAGAAATTTCGCAATTGATTAACTCAATCGTGTCGCAATCCGCATTGAAAATCAGCGATCCATCAAATTTACAATTTATAAATGAGACTTTTGTGTTAGCACCCCTTCGTTCGAAGTATCTAATCTCAACAGATCCTCCGAAATTACACTCCCTGAAGGTCATTTTATCAAAGCGGTTGATATTCAAATCGTTCGGAATATCGCAAAACTCAATTTTACCGGAACCAGGTGAAATTGATCTCGGCCAGGTCGCTCCGTTCTCCAGCCTCAGATGTCGAATATTGGTCGAATCGCATCCGGAAACACTAATGCCGGGATAATCAGGAAACATCTCAGGATCAGATCTTCGAAACACAACAGGATTTTCTTCTTCACCAATAAGTATCAAATTCCTCTGGCAAGTTAATGCCAAACTATCTTCCAGAATGATTTCGGTTCCGGCAGATGCCGTTATGTAATTATAGGCTCCATCACCAATGACTACATAAGGTGAATGTTCTTCAGATAGTTCGAGAACATTCCCCTCGCCCAATATCTGTCTCTCGTCAATGGTCGGAAATAGCGGTGGTGGATTTTCAATCAATCTCGAGTCGTGAACATACTTCTTTGAATATCCTGTTCTCTGATGGTTTGATCTGTGGACGTACCCCCTTCGGTATTGAGCTATGGAACCTGTCAGGAATATTGCTCCTCTGTCATCCGGTTCAGGTCCCTGCCGGCGATTCCATTCATCGTTTTGATTTTCAAAAGTGAAAGATTCACCAAATGCGACGAGAGCTCCGTTAATTACTATGCTATGTCTGCTCAGAGGGACATCTTCCCGGTAAAAGCCATTGTCACGTCCATTTGCATTTGTATTTGCAATAATGATGTTTCTCTCAGAAATAATTCCAAGCATGTCATCACATTCATCTTCAACAAATCTGCCGTACTGTTGTTCAGCGGCTGCATAACGAATATCATCAAGGAGTTTGATGTCGTGGCTGCAGCCGATTGTAACAACGCCATCAATTATTCCATACATTTCCAACGGTGAATCGAAATAGAGCCAATCATAATCATCCCAAAAATACTCATCTAACGGCTCGATTTCATCGTTAAATGGTACACCACCCCACCAACAGTATACCCGACCAAACTCGTTATCCATGACGAGGCGATATTGCATGCCTTCTTCGGGATTGCCAATTCGGATACCATCATTGCCGACAAATTCAGGTGGTTCGGGAAATCTAAGTAAAGGTACACCAAAATGAGGTTCTGCTTCAAAGTAGGGGTTTGCTTGATATAGAATAAACCTGTTCTGAGAAGTGGAAACTTGACCGTGAAATTGGGGAGTGAACTTCATGCCGATAAAATCATTGGAATGGACAGGGCCGACTAAGGTATCAGGTGTCCAGAACCAGATAATATCCCGCTCCTGACGAGTGTGCTCGAAGTTAGTCAAGAACAAATAGCGGCACAGAGGTGTTTGTGCACAAGTCAGATCAGGTATATGCATTAGGGCTAATACCGAAACCATAATCAGAAGTCTGATGATTTTTCCTGTAATGATCATTTGTCGTTCTCCCATCCAAAAATTTCAAATATCACATTCCTTGTACTTCCCTGTTCATATAATAGCGTCCCCTTGTAAATTAATAGAAATAATTCACAAACTACAGCTCATTCAGATTTTTCATAATTCTCTTGTTATCTCGTTTTTATTAGCCTAAATAGGTTATGCGTGATAGTAGTAATTTAGCCTTTAATTGCAAAGACCGGGTGGCATCGTCTGACTTGTCCAGACAAGTTTCAATGATATTCTACATTTCCACCCATAATCGTGGGAATCATTCTTCAGAATGATTCAATGTAATTATCCAAAAATCTTAAAGAATAACTCCAGGTGTGTCAGACTTGGTACTCGCTCTATCATAAGTTGGAATCAAATTAAAATATCATCGAACTTACTGACCGGAAATTTGTAATCTCTGAAATATTCACATAAGTTTAATACTTCGATAAAGCACCAATGTTTAAGATTCTCTGAATGCAAAAAAAGAAAAGAAACCTCCTCAGCACATTCAAGTTCTCCAAAGCCTCAGAAAGGTCTGGTGAGATGTACAGCGATATTCGCCGTGCTGTTATTGCAACTTTCTTTTTTGGTGCTGCTGGCGGAATATTCCTCACTACTCTCAATAACTATCTGGCAGATGTGCATCACCTCGATGCTGCTGCACGCGGTTGGCTTGAATTTCCGCGTGAATTGCCCGGATTTTTGATTATGCTCGTCTCAGGCGTGCTGCTGACCGTAATGCGCGAAACGCAGATGGCAGCTGTGGCTATGCTGCTTGGGGCAATTGGTGCATTAGGGATGGGGCTGTTTTCACCCGGAATGACATTGCTCTTGACATGGATAATTATTTGGTCACTGGGCGATCATATTAACTTCGTTGTTGAAGGTGTAATCGGATTAAGGCTTTCCGAGGAAGGGGCCGAAGGGAGAAGACTCGGTCAATTAGGCGGAGCCCGGAACCTGGGTACGATTGTCGGAGTCGGAATAATTTTTATCCTCGCCAAGATGTTTGGAGATGTTTTCGGACTTTTCTACGCAATCGCTGCCGGGGCATCGCTGCTTGCCGGGTTATACTACCTTAAGATTAATGTAGGAAAGGGAGATCCACCAGCTCGGCGAATGGTGTTAAAAAAGAAGTACGCGATATTCTACGCCATCAGTGCTTTATTTGGGATACGGAAACAAATATTCCTGGCATTCGGCGGTTGGGTTTTAGTATCAATGCATGGTGTGTCTGTATCGACCGTTGCACTGCTCTACTTCATTGCAGCCGCTGTTGGCATTGTAATCAGACCTTTGCTCGGGGAGGTAATTGATTGGATAGGTGAGCGGATTGTTCTGGCTGCGGACGAAATTATAATTATTTTCGTGTGCATGACATATGCCTTTGCCTCAAACATCTTCCCGAAACCGCTCGATTTGTGGATTCTCTTTGCAGCATACATACTCGATAATGTGCTTTTTGCTCTTCGTATCGCTAGAACAACCTATCTAAAGAAAATTGCGGATGACCCCAATGAGATTACATCAACAATCTCTGTCGGTATTACAATTGACCATTTAGTCGCAATGAGTCTACCGATTTTTTCGGGTTATGTCTGGGAAGCGTGGGGATTTCAGTGGGTATTCATCATAGCAGCATCAATTGCATTTGCCGGATTCTTTATCTGTCTAAAGATTAAAGTGCCCGATAAACTGCCTGTAGTAGGATAAGCATTCTTGCTTGTCCATCCGTCGGCAGACGGATTCATGAATGATGAAATTCGATTGTTGTTCTATTTTACCACATGGAAATTCGTCTGATGGCGAATAGTCAGACAGGAATGTCCAACCTACTGCTTACGTTTCGCAGCAAAAAATTCTTCCAGTAATCCTGCACATCGTTCTTTTTCCAAACCATTGTAAACCTCAACATTGTGATTTAGCCGAGGTTCACGTACTACATCAAATATGGATCCGCAGGCTCCGGTCTTATCGTCGTAAACACCAAAATAGAGTCGTCTAATCCTGGCGAGAACCAGCGCACCGGCGCACATCGCACATGGTTCTAATGTCACAAATATATCAGCACCTTCAAGCCGGGATTCGCCTGTTTTATCACATGCCGCGGTTATCGCAATAATTTCAGCATGTGCCGTCGGATCGCCCAAGGTTCGATTCTGATTATGACCACGGCCCAGGAGAATGCCGTCTCTGACGATGACTGCTCCAACCGGGACCTCATCTTCATCAAAAGCAACTCTGGCTTCCTCAAGAGCCTTCCCCATCCAGTATGCTTCTGATATATTTCGATTCAGAATCAAATTCTGCGCAGCCTCTTATCTTCGAGCAAGTAATCCCAACGATACTTTGAAAAAACCGGTGCTGTTATCTGATGTGAATATATGTTGATACTCAAAAGCCGGTTGCACCTGATCAAGAATTTTGAAGCTCACACCAACAGTTATTGATGGTACAATCTCAGATTTTGGATCTCGGTGAATTTCGCGGTTAACAGCGGTGTCAAAATTTCTGGCAAAACCCTTGAGTCGAATGGCGGATGTTTCGACAAAATTCAAACCTAAACCACCCAGAAGTGACATGCCTATCGGTGCGTCTTCAAGACAGGGGGCATCATAGCGGCCGAGTATTGTGAAATCAATTATTGATCTCAAGCCTTCCCTTCGCTCAACCTGCACATCATTAATATCCATTGCCAACATGGACTCGGCATCAGGAATCGCAAACTGGTAACCAAGTCTTAGTCCGTACTGTATGGCACAACATTCATAGAGCATTGCATCAAGACCAAAGGAATATCCCATTTGCCAATCCTCAGCATTGGAACCGACTTGATTTGAAATCCCTATGGAGGGGATAAAT
Organism: Calditrichota bacterium; assembly: GCA_018644935.1. Classification (GTDB taxonomy): domain Bacteria; phylum Electryoneota; class AABM5-125-24; order Hatepunaeales; family Hatepunaeaceae; genus JABGPL01. Next base: position 5,484 of record JABGPL010000059.1, read on the forward strand.
TCATTAGGTGCAGCGGAAAGCTGAGCACTTCCTGCAACGAAAATTGCAAACAGCACAATTAGTATCACAGAACGTCTGTTTATCGATTCAAACATTTTTTTCTCTCTTTAGTTTCCTGTTAATCCTGACTGTAAAATAAGTCTGAAACAATAACCTATCGTAACAACATTACCTTTTTGACCGCTGACTTCCCAGCCGCATTAGCCTGCAGGAAATACACCCCGGAAGGTAATGTTGCGGCATCCAACGTCAGACGATGTGATCCAGCTACAAACTCAGAAGTCGTGCTTGAGTAGGATCGTCTCCCTGTGATATCGTAAAGGGAAAGTGTTACGCTGCTATTCTCAGGGAGATTAACCGGAACACTCAGCATACTGTTAAATGGATTTGGATACGGAGATCCGAGTGAAAATTCCATAGGAACAATCGGCTCAGAAGCAACCTCAGGTGGAGCAAAACCGGAACTCAATAAATAAACATCGTCAATATAAACACCATCCAACTCAACGTAGAAATCAGTTTTAAGTCGGAAACGGAAGTGAACAACGGATTCACCAAGGAACTCATCCGGGACCATCACAATGACCTTCTCCCAGTCATGGAATTGCATCAGATTAATCTTATTGGAATTCCACGGTCGATTGGCATAATTATCCATTTCCTTCCAGTTGAGAATAGCAAATTCGTGCTTTGCCGGAGCACCCTGAACCCAAGTCCAACTTGATGGATTGGGATCGGAATCTCCTGTGGAAAATTCAACCCAGAGAGAATCGTGACCCGGTTCCAGATCCTGATTAAGCATGAATGTCACAGCAGCTGTAGCGGCATCACTCAGATTGAAAGATTTGGAATAAATATCATAAGGAGCATCCCATCCATCTTCAAATTTTGGCGAATCTCCATATCGGGTATCGGTCAAACATCTTGGGGGTGAATATGACAAATCACGGGTCATTTCCCATCTCCCAAGCGAATCAACACGGTGCTTATTCATAACGTTGTCGGATGTGTGTATGACGTCTGGACCGTCAAAATTTTCTGAAAGTAAAACAGAAGCTGGGCTCAAGCCAACATTCAAAGCCCATGTCGTGTCCGAATCATTTACCGTAATATCAATTGTACGTGGTACATACTCAGTCCCTTTGGTGAACATCATACTGTAATCACCATCAGGTATATTCAGTTGAGTAGACCCATCAAGTATTGTTGATGTCCAGGTTGTATCGGAATGTATAACTTTTAGTTCTGTTGGAGACGTAATCGCGACTCCTGCATCATCAAATATAGAGACCTGAATATCTCGCCATTCGAGAGGTGTTAATTGTATGCCGCCATTTCGGTAAAATAGAAAAGCAGGGCTTGAGCCAGCTGAAATTCTAAATTTTCTAGGTTCATAACCAAAGGAACTCACTCGCAGCGTATCTGTATGCCCTGGCATCACTCCCCAGTAGAAACAACCCTGTCGGCGACCCGGATTAGGATTAGTATAGCGATGAGGGATTATTGGTATTGAGAGTGAATCCATCTTGAGTTTTGCATAAAGCGGTAAGTCAGTAACCGCATCAATGACTCTTATGTCAAGGCGACTCGACATTAGTTCTCCATAATCGTCTCGACCGAGCCCGGCTGCGCTGTTCAGCATCCATAACAAACCGTTAACACAATCCTCTGCGATGATCTTGTAAATACCTGCTGAGTCAGGTTGCATCGCTTCCTGTTTCTGACCAATCTCGATACGGGAGCTAAAGGTTCCAAATGTATAATAATAATACATTTCAGAATCACCACGGGGGTTGCTAATCGGATTTGGTTGAAATGTTGAGTTTCCTTCTACTGTCTTGCATCTGATTGAAAGTTGATTTCCATATTCGTCAAGAAAATCGACATCAGGTGGTCGTTTTTTGTTCTCAGATGTTCCCCATCCCCAGGGATAAATTACCTTTTCTGCTACATTACCAGTTCTCGAGCTGTGCAATGTCATCGCATAAAGAGGACGTACCTGATCAAATAGTGCAATAAGAGCTTGTGTCTCAGATTCGCTTGCGGGAGCAGGTCCCCGGTAATAATCGTAAAACTCTTTGTCAGGAAGTTGCAGGAATTTTTTCCCTTTTGACCAGAAAGTTGGGAAGTTACGGTTTATATCCACCCCGGAGGTGTCTCCGCCCCAACCGTCGAGTTGCCGAAGAAAACCGTCACCGATGTTATCACGTTTATTTTTTCGCCAGGTATTATCAAGTGAATAAACTACCGATAATCCTTCCGGATTCGCCGTTGGAACTAAGTAAGTATCGATTCGATCACGCCAATCTCGTCCCCTGTTTGTCATCATTTCATTTGCCAGCCACATAATGAATTCCACGCCGAGAATCTCCTCACCATGTACCTGACCAACATATATAACGGCCGGGCGCAACCAACGAGACCTCTCCGTAAAAGTAGTGTCATTGACATCATTTGATATAAAAATGCTGTGAATTGGCAATCCGTCCTGCTGGGTATAGCCAATCGTGTCAATCCGCATCCAATCCGGATATTCTGCTTGCAGTTCGAGCAGCTCCGGGAGAATTTCATCTAAGTGATGATAAGCGGGATCATCCCAGCGAGCAAAGCCCGGGGCTGCAATAAGTATCAGGATTGTCAGAACAATCAAACTGAAATGAGTAAATCTTGCGGTAAAAATGGGGGACGGCATTTCGAGTTTACCTTTGTTTTCAAAATCTTACGAACGACCAAAAAATGGATCAACTTTAAATATAATAAAATTATTCCGGTTTTTCACTATAAAAATAAACACGCGGAACTCTCGAGGTTAAACCACACATAATTTCATAAGGGATAGTGTCCAAAGCGGTGCTTAAATCCCAAATAGAGAGATAGTTGGTCTCTTTACCACCAAATAGTACAACTTCATCTCCGAGATAGGCTTCTTCTCCTGCGTCAATTGTAATTTGATCCATTGAAACACGACCAACAATTGGGCAAAGCCGACCCTTAATATTTACAAAAGCACAATTCCCCGCACGACGCGGAAAACCATCTCCGTATCCTATTGGAAGTGTAGCTATCCAGCGATCTCCAGGAGTGACCCATGTAGAACCATACCCGATAGTAGTGCCAGCGGGAGGTTTTTTTACATACACTATCCGGCTCTTTAATGTCATGACGGGAACGAGGTTAGTCAATTCCTGTAATTCTGGAGATGGTGCCCAACCGTATAACATCAAACCCGGTCTGACCATTGTAAAGCAAGACTTTTCCGGAAATTGAAGAACAGCACCACTGTTTGCAGCGTGAATAAGAGGAGGATTAATGCCATATTTTCGGGCGGTATTTAGGACTTCTCTAAATCTGTCCAACTGCAGATTAGAAAATTCTCGATGTTCGTCATCGGCACTGGCAAAATGAGTATATATACCTTTGATATCTAAGTGCTTTTTATCTGACAATTTTCTAAAGAGAATATCAGCAGTTTCCCAATGTTGCCCTATCCTCCCCATACCTGTGTCGAACTTCAAGTGAACCGACGCCGTAATACCACGTTTTGCAGCAATTTGCTCAACATGCAGCCCTTTCCAAACCGAGGAAACAGTTATGTCGAGGTCATAATCGAGATAGTAATTTATCTGTTCGTCGACCAATCCGCCCATCACCAGTATAGGAGTTTTTATTCCGGCTTCTCTGAGTGACACTCCCTCTTCGAGGAAACTCACAGCAAGATAATCAACTCCAAGTTCTGTTAATTCTCTGGCGATTTGGATTAATCCATGTCCATAAGCTTCAGCTTTAACAACTCCCATAACTTTTGCAGATCCAGATGCTTTCCGAACTACCTGTAGATTATGTCGAAGTGCTGAGAGGTTAATTTCAGCTCGTGTGGGACGCTCATATTTCAAGTTACAAATCGCTTATGTTTAAAGGAATCCAATAAATATCTTTGTGCCTTAAATGGTGTTGTCAGGCGTCCTCGCCTGACAACATTCATCTTACTGCCTTTGTGGTAAAAAGCTTGTTAAGGAATCGCACATTCTTTTCCAATAATCCTGCGCAGTAAACCGGTTTGTCCGGTATGGTAGGCTTCGTGAAAATGGAGGAACAAAAGTTGGTCCCGCTTCGGCTGTTGCTGCCATTCAATTTCTTTGTCGGATTCGGAGCTACTCAGCCATTCGGGAGTTTTATCTTCAAGGCCACCTATTATCCGTTCCTGTGAAACATTAAGTCGCTCAACAAGAGCATCCCGCGGCATGAGGTAATCTCCTTTATTCGGAGTGACACCTCTTTGATATGGCATAGACTGGATATCGCTTAGAACGGATTTTTCGCCAAGCATACTCAGAATCGTCCCGCGAGACACTAGAATATGACCCAAAACCCAATTCATACTATTTCCAGAGCTTGGACTGATCAGGCTTTCATTATGTGTTACATCTTTCAGGTTCACAAGCAATACATTGTAGTTTACCACAAAAAGACTTGATATGTCAGTGTTTACTATCAGTTGAATCTCCTGGATAATTTAGAATATCTTGAAAGTAACGTCTTTGCAAACGAAGTGAAGCAATCTCTTAATTTGTGCATATACAAACAGATCGTTGGTCACTTTGTTCCTCACGACGACCGATATTAGTCATTGCATTCTGGTAAAGTTTCCTAACGGAGCAAGAGTACCTGGCGTATAGCCCGGAAGTTGTTAGCTTCCATTTGAATGAAATACAGTCCGGTTGACAGCTCACTTGCATCAATAACTACATTATGTTGCCCAGTGGAGTAGTTTCCGGCAATGTTCCGAATTGCTTCGCGTCCATTAAGATCAAGAATCGAGAAAGTTACTTCTGAATTTACAGGCAGAGCAAAAATTAAGGTGGTCCTGGAATTAAACGGATTCGGGTACGGATCATACATCTCATAAGATGTTGGTATGTTCCCATCCGGGTTGACTTCGTCCTCAAGGACTACAGTTATTTCGAGGGGGATTATTAGCTGTTCGCGAGGAGTATTATTTGCGATCAAAAGATCAACCATATACACTCCAACCTCGATTTCCCGTCCCGGTCCCTCCAGAACTATGTCTATGGATGCATTTTCCCCGGCTTCAAGACTCCCCTCAATTGGTTCCTCCGGAATCCAGAAATCTTCTGCGGTAATTTCACCATCATAAACAACAGAAATTGAATATTCGCAATTTCCCTCACCTGTAGCACTAATGGTTACCTCTTCATCACGTTCTATCTGAAAACCGTATTGAAGTGTATCCGGTCCAGCTTCTAACCATACATGCGGCTGCACTATATTTTGCTCAAGTTGCCCACCCGGCTCAATTACCAGATCTTCAATTAAAAAGTCAGTATAGCTGCGAGCAGTTGAAGTAATACCAAATGGCTCTGGAAATGACCCGATTATCAGGTAAGATCCATCTTCATCAGTTACCGTCTCATATCCGTTGGAAGTAGAAATATTTACTCCGGCGACTGCCGCGCCATCAACCCAGCGGGTAACTTCACCGTATAATCTTGAGTTATTACCGTAATTTACAGTTGTCCAGAGAATCGCACCTTCAGGACCTAATTCATTGCAGGATTCCGGTTCAATGTTCCAGTAAGAATACAACAGTCCATCCTTTCCATCCGGTGAGGAAATACCAACTGTAGCGTGAGCATTTGCCTCCCACTGGTCCTGAACATTGTTTACTGTATGGTACTGGAATAAAATTTGACAGTCACCGGTTGCTGAAGGGTAACGTTCCGCATCAAACAGTATAATTTCAAATTTATTATCACTCCGCTCCCCACCACGATTTTCAACTCCTGTCACCCATTCGATAACAAACCTTCCGTTTTCCTCATCATGGAAACTAAAAAGCCCATCATTTTCCATGTTCCAAAAGAGCCTGTCCCAGAATACGGCTAACATTCCGAATGCTCCGTCAAATCCGGGCATGACCCAGTTTTGCTGGTTCACGAGTTCGGTTTGATCTCCAACTGCAATCCAGCCATTACTACATACGGTAATCTGGTTGAATTCCTCACCATAGTAAATAAATGGGAATGGGAGGTTTAGGAGTATAGATGTGTCTTGTTCTTCACCCATCATTATGTTTATCTGTTGTCCAACCATATTGGGGTCTTCTTCTTCCCAGGGGCAGATTTCAATCCAATCGTAGACCGGAGTTTCACCCCAGACCACCTCATCATCCCCGGAGTCGATCGCGATATAACCGTAGTTATCAGGTGCTAATGGAGCACCTTCAGCAGGCACACCAACCGGCAGGCTAAAGTGCAAAGTATCCTGCACGGGGCCACCGCTTAGAATCAACTGAAAGTGAGCAATTGATCCTGGCACCGTGGTCGGATCGACTGTAATTGCAAAATCAGCTCCATCCGGCATAACCTCTTGACGTATTCCAATAACCGGGTAATGGCTCTCAAAGGAGGTTACCATTGCAAAACTCGACAGAGACCCAAGTTGAGCTTCCAATTCCACAGTAGCCTGATCCCCCCTGTTTCGAATTGGAACCGATATCTCGCTCCTCAATCCTGGACCGATGTCTCCTTCAATCTCAATTAATATATTCCCATCGACATCAACAAAACCGAGGTCGGGAGCAACTACATTCAGCTCTACACCAGCATAGATTGCCGGGAATTGATCACCCATGTCTAAATCAACTCTCAGCTGTACCACTTCCCCATTTGGGCACCCCGGAAGAATCTCAACTGAAATGGGGTTTTCTAATTGGTGCATTTGACCTGGAGCGATAGGACCTACATTAAAATCAACCTCTTCTACTACTGCATAAGGTGACAGACTTTCAACAGTAATATGGGCAATCTCAGGGGATTCTTCCCCATTCGGGTTCAAAAGTTCCAAACCTAGATTAATCATCTCAGCTGGATTTGCAATCTGGTCATTATTTCCACCATCCGCATCGTCAATAATCACGTTTGAGAGGGCAACCCAAACTTCGGAATCGACAATGTCGACCTCACTCAGATTGGGATATAACCCGGTGCCGGTTACCGTCAACTGCAATGGATTATCATTCAGCTCACGAAGGGACCAGGTGAAATTTACCAGACCATCTTCAGATGTCTGACTGATCAGTTTAGGTCCATCCTCCTGAAAAAGGCAAACCGTTGCATCCGACACAGCTTCATCCCCACCAGCAGCAACTACCCTGACGCTGAATTCTGTCGCGTCCGGGTCAATTTCCTGCCTGCGTTGAACTTCAATTTCCAGAGGAACCCCTACCCAGCACCATTGACCGGGGTCACCGTAAAATTGCCAGTGCGAGAAGCAATACTCGATGTGATCTTCACCGTCAGCCATCACTCTCATCAAGTTAGCAATTGCATAATTCCTCGCCCAGCCATAGGTATCTATGTCGAGCAGGAATAGAGATTCGACTAATCCTCCGACAAGGGCATTTGCATTGTTCGTACGCGGACTTGAAAGATGACCGAACCCGGCGGAAGGACCTTTCATATCGTCGGGAGTTCCCTGCCGAAATATCCAATTAAATGCACCATTATCCGGAGGTGAGATTGTTCCGGAACTTACTAAAAATTGGAAAGGATATACGGGACCGGGATTAATATTTTCAACCTCAAGGTTCCACGCATGAGCCCGGACAATAACAAAGTTAACATTCCAGTTGTATAGATTTTCTACCATTTCATGCGGATCATCAACTCCATTATCAGCAAAAAAACTTGTATGAACGTCATCAAACTGATTACGGCTTAATACTTCGTTGATCCATTTTCCCGTATATGATGGGGACAGATCCTGTGGAACACTACACGCTCCAACGCCGATACCTGCTCGAGTGAACCAATCTATTTCTTCATTATATGGAGCAGATTGATAGGATATTGCTCTTCGGATTGCGCAGGTCAAACTCTCTTCGGTAATACAATTGAAGGTGCCAACAGCAACTTCCGGGAACATATCTCCACCTTCCAGCAACCCGTAGTAAACGTCATAAAAGTCGTTCGAGTTCAGGGGCAGATATAACGGTGGATCAGCAAAGTTCGATCCCATAAGGACTAAATACTCAAATCCGATTTCAAAGTAAATTTCACGTATCATTTCCCGCAACATAACGATATCCATCTCCTGTCCCTGTATGCGCAGGACTTCTACAGGATGCCCCGCTCGTCTTTTCCAGTCGACGAATTCCATAATAGCATCAGGTGCATTAACATCTGCAACAATCAGATACCCTCCGGGGGGATATTCCTGATCAGGGTTGTCGCGACGCGGAGGGTTTACGAGCAGCGTCTCGAGCATCCTGTCGAAACCCTTGGAGGGACATCTCGTGATTTCCTGTACTTCGTTGATCCCACGCTCATTTGAAGCCGATATCTCTGCCTGAAAATTTTGTGTGCTTATATATTCCTGCGCGTCTCCATCCCAGCGAATCGGGTAGAAGGACATAACGACCATCCTTACGCCACGCATAATAACTGGTTCACCAATCGTAACCGGCTCTGGTGGATATATCCCGTGATTGAATTCAGAGTTTGAATCTATGGACTGAGGTGAGCTTCCTTCGGCATCCGAAAGTTGAAAAGCGTGGGGTGGCGCAGCGGCAAAGTGGCTGACATTACTAAGTTGAAAGGAGAGCTCGATTCTGCCATTATCCGGAACTCGAACCCAGCGCGTGACAACCGGCAAATCCGGATATCCCACCTTGCCTTCAATACCCTCGTTTGGAATCCGCCATACCGTGCGGTCATCGACGGTTTGTATTTCCTGTCCGGACACTGAAACATCAAGATTCACACTGCGGGATGTTTGCTGGACATCTATTCTGATAGGTGATTGAATCGCACCTGAAACAAATCCTTCACAGTAGCTTTCGAGGGAAGTTCCGGCGGCACCAATTCCTGACCCGGTGACGGTAAATATCCCGGCAAGAACAAGCACACAAAAAACATAGTTGCATCTCTTCATTTCATTACCTCCAGTGATTACACCTCTCCGCCAAAAACGGCTAATCTATAAATATACAAAACACATCCCTCAAAACAAACAAAATACTTGCGGGATTTGCTTTCTCTCCCCCCTGCTTGCAGGGGGGAATTAAAGTGGGGAAAATTTGCAAGGCAAATTTACTGTTAGGGTAATGTCATACATTGATATTAAAGAGCACGCAATCCCCCGTCATTCCCAACTTGATTGGGGCAACTGAAGTGCATCCAGAAAGTAGCCGCGACCTCTACGGTCGTGGAAAGCATGATGTCGCCCGGACCCTTGTGGTCCGGGTTTATATATATATCAATTAGTTGTTTTCGCACCTAACTGATACACAACAATTTAGCCCAGAATTCCACGAAAGCCGCAGCCATGAATCACACAACAAAAGCAAGCCTTATAAACAGCGAAGCAGAAAGTTCGCAGTCTGAATGTATCACAAGTTCTAAAACTTGATAACTTTCCAACTTTTTCCGTCATTTCCGTCACTTTTCCGTCACCACCTCAATCCCCCACCCACAGGCACTTTCCGCCAAAATGGTGACGAAGTGGCGATAATTCTTGCTATCCCCGCTCTCGCCTGTACTCTGTGATAAAGCTTGATTTTTTCATAATTTAGTGGATTGCTCCCAAAACACCCAAATCCCAAGTCCAAAAAGCGATCGCGGCTACTTTTTTGTATTAAGCTTGTTATGAATCACTTCAGCAATTTTCTTTGTCATACCCTTCACAGCAGCGATTTCCTCAATACTGGCAGCCGAAATGCGCTTAACCGATCCGAAAGTCTTGAGCAATGCCTGACGCCGAGCGGGTCCGACTCCGGGGATGTCGTCTAATTTGGATTTGATTTGGCGTTTTCCGCGTAGCAGGCGGTGTCTGGTAATTGCGAAACGGTGCGCTTCGTCTCTTAGTTGTTGTAGTAATCTTAGTGCAGATGAGCTCTTCGGGAGAGAAATGGGCTCCTGCTTGCCAGGGACAAATATCTCCTCAAGTCGTTTTGCCAGACCTATTACCGGCAAAGTATGCAGCCCGAGGTTGTCAAGCTTTTGCCGGGCTCTTGATAACTGTCCTTTTCCACCGTCGATTAAGATCAGATCGGGGAATGCTGGTTGATTTTTATTTGTATCTTCATTTTCACCGGAGTCGCCATTCTGCTGATTGATTTCATCTTTCAATCTTTTGTACCTGCGAGAAACCGCTTCCCCGATCGAGGCAACGTCGTTTATTCCGGAGACGGTCTTAATCTTAAAGATCCGGTAACCGTTCTTATACGGTTTGCCATCCCGAAAAACGACCATTGAGGCGACGCTGTCGAGTCCAGCGAGATTTGATATATCAAAGGCTTCAATCACCAATGGCGGATCTGGCAGTTTGAGATGTTCCTGCAACGCTTTAAGCGACCGCGGGATAAAATCCCTCTTCTCCGCCATCAACCGTTTTTCAGCCATCTGCTGCTCGGCGTTGACGTGTGCCAGGTTGAGAAGGCTATGCTTTTCGCCCCGTTGCGGTGTGAGAATACGAACTCTGTGACCTGCCAGCTCAGTCAGGTACTCGCACAAAGTGGAGATATCGGGAGGTTCAATTGATAAAAAGATTTCATCAGGCATCCTGTCCACAAGATCATAATGCCTGGTCATAAACGCCTCTAGTAGCCCAGCTTCTGTCAAATTCCCGGCACGATTCATGTAAAATGGGCTATGCCCAACAATTCTGCCACCTCTGACCCGCAAAACAGAAAACGCCGCAAAATCATCCTCGCGAACAAATCCAATAGCATCCTGATTCACCGGATTTATTGCTACCTTTTTCTGCCTCTCAGTGAACTTTCTGGCAGCCAACAATCGATCACGTATGCTCGCAGCTTCTTCGAATCGCAGCTCGCTTGAGAGATGTCTCATTTCCTTCTCGAGATCGGCAATAATATGATCATGATTGCCTTTCAGAAACTGCAGGAACCAGTCAATGCCAACTCTATATTCCTCTTCAGTGACCTTAGCTTCGCACGGTCCACCACATCTGTGGATGTGATAATCCAAACAGAGTTTGAACTTCCCTTGTTTGATTTTATCGGGTGTCAGTGGGAGATTGCATTCTCGAATTTGCAGGATTCGCCTGAGGTTGCGCAGAAGAGCTCTTGTAGACCTGACATCGGTATATGGTCCGTAATAATCTGCCTTATTGGTTCGAGGTTTTCGCGTGAGCTGTACGCGGGGGAAAGGTTCACGGGTTATCTGCAGGTACGGATAACTCTTATCGTCTTTCAGGTCGACATTGTATTTCGGACGGTGGATTCGGATGATCGTCGCTTCTGTGCGCAGGGCTTCTACTTCACTGCGAGTCACGATTATCTCAAGGTCCCTGATTGATGAAACGAGCCGGGCATATTGATGCCGACCGTCATCGCCACCGGTGAAATAGCTGCGAACCCGGTTGCGGAGACTTTTTGCTTTACCTACATAGATTATATGTTGATTGATATTTTTAAAAAGATAAACTCCCGGCTTATCTGGCAGAGCCGCGAGTTTATCTTTTAAATCCCTTGAGGGAATTCTCTTGTTTTCCGGTTTGGTTGACACAGGGTCAGTTTGGGTTTCCTTTGACATTTCCTGTTTCACCGCTACCAGATAAGCGAATTCCTCCAGAGCATATTCGTGTTTCTGATGCGCGCTGATATTATGACAGCAATATTCTTCATCAGCAAATATCCTATCCTCGGTTTTTTCTCAAGCAGTTCATTCAGAATGTCAAAGTCGAAACGACATGTCCTGACTTTATTTTGAGCCTTAACAGAGGCGGATCTCGGAGAACCATCCACGAGTGACAACTCGCCGAATATTTGCCCATCATGCATCGTATAAACAATTTCTTCTTTCAGTTCACCAGATGGAATCGACAATGTAACCGTTGCACGGCCCTTTAATACGATATAAAGGTCTCTGGTTTTTGAATCTTCCCGTATGATTGAAATCCCATTGGAAAATTCACGCTCTTCGGCAATCTCGATGAGATCATCGACTTCTGCTTCATCCATCCCCTTGATTAATCCTGCCTTAGCCAAGGCGTCTCGTATTAACACCGTAGTGTCTGAATTAATGTCTGCCATTTTCCACCTCAAATGTACTGTTAGAAATTACAGATTTTCTTATTTTTTAACCTATCTTTTGTAAAGCCTGCTCCAAATCATCACAAATATCCTGGGCGTCCTCGATGCCGACAGATAAACGAATCATAGATTCGCCGATGTGCGCCTCTGCCAATTCCTCGGGCGTGTACTTGGCATGGGTCGTGCTTGCCGGATGGCAGATTAATGTGTCACAATCACCAAGACTAACTGCTAGAACGGACATCTCAATGGAGTCCATCAGTTTCTTGCTGTCTTCTCTTGTGCCTTTCAATTCAAAGGCAACCATGCCGCCATATTGACCACTCATCTGCTCTCGAGCAATTGCATGCCCGGGATGGGTGCTCAGGCCAGGGAAGTGAGTTACGGCTACCTTCGGATGAGTTTTTAGAAATCTTGCCACATATGCAGCGTTTTCACAATGTTTCCGCATTCTTACAGACAGTGTTTTTAAACCACGCAGCAGTAACCAGGCATTAAACGGACTGATATTAAGCCCAACTTGCATAAGAGTTTCTTTTCGAATGCGAGTCATTAACTCTTTGGTTCCAACTAGAGCTCCCGCAACAGCATCTCCATGTCCACTGATATACTTTGTAGCACTGTGCATCACAACATCTGCGCCAAATTCCAGTGGCCGAGTCAAAATCGGAGTTGCAAATGTGTTATCGACTGCCAATGGTATACCCTTTCTACGTGCAATTTCAACACAGCCAGCAATGTCAATTATATCCAAATTAGGATTTGCAGGGGTTTCGATAAAAATTAATTTTGTATTTTCATCAATTGCATTTTCAAGATTACTGAGATTATCGGCAGGTACTTCCCGAGCATCAATGTTCATCCGTTTCAGGAAGTCCTGAAAAAAGTAATGTGTTCCTCCATAAAGAGTATTGGATGAAACTATGTTGTCTCCTGAATTACATAGAGTCAGTACCAATCCGGAAATAGCAGACAATCCTGAGGCGAAAGCCAGACCTGCTTCTCCGCATTCAAGTGCTGCAATGTGGCGTTCAAAGGCTGCTTGAGTCGGATTTCCCACTCTTGTATAAATATAACCTTCTTGTTCACCTTTAAATATTGCTTCTCCCTGATCAGCATTATCGAACTCGAAGGTAGACGTTTGGTAAATCGGAGGTGCAACTGCACCAGTTAGTTTATCAACAGCATCCGCGCCATGCACAGATATTGTATCAATATGCCAGTCTTTCTTAGTCATGATGATCCTTATATATTAAAGAATTCCAAAATTCAGAAGCTCTTAATTCTACTCAGCAATAGATCCATTGAATCAAATCAACTAATGTAGATTAAACTAGAGAATTGTTGAAATTACGGTTAAGTGAAGATATCATTATTTGTGACCTAAAAATTGGAAACCGGGAAAACTCGAGCCACCGTGGTTTAATTACTCAGCTATTGAGCTGGATTGATTTCAGAAATCTTTAGATTCCTGTTTTACTGATTGAGTAAGCTCAATTAATACTCCACCCGTTGTTCGGGGATCAAGAAATGCTATCAGCTTGCCCTCCGCGCCAATGCGAGGAACTGAATCCAATGGCTTTATGTTATTCTCAATACATGTCAAGAGTGCTTTGTTAATATCCTCAACAAGAAAGGCAACATGATGTAGACCTTGCCCCTTTCGAGAGAGAAACTTTGCAACCGGGCTGTCATCGCGAGTTGGGCTAAGCAGCTCAATTCGGGTTTGGCCGGCAGGGAAAATGTATGCTTTAACTCCCTGCTCGGTTATCTCTTCTGTTGTCGAATGAACAAGCCCAAGATTACTATATAGTCTGATAGCCTGATCCGGATCAGCGACAGCAATGCCGATGTGATCGAGTGTGGCTCCAACCAGGTTTTTGATATCTTCGTCGTTCATAATTTGAATATACGAATAATCCTTAACCTCTGCAATATGCCGATAGCGTACTTACTGATTGACTTGTACTTAACTGGAATTTTGAGCAGGAAGCATACTCATTCTTGCAAATTCTTGCAAATTCTTCAAAGGAAGTATATCTTTAGGACGCGGATAGTTTGCCTGGAGATTAATGTGGTCATCCCGCAATTCCTTCTTGGTGGAATTACGTAACCCATGTAGTTCCGGTTTTCAAGGCATGCAATCCCATTTCACATAGCCATTTAAGAACATAACATAACGGAGTAGCCATGCGAGCTCCAAAAGATATTCGGATTGAACCATATAAGATTAAAATGGTTGAAGCGATCGCTAATACTGATCCACTTTCACAAACTTCACTTACTCAACGAGCAGATACTCTCGTTAAATCAAATTACAACCTTTTCAACGTACCTGCTCAGGATGTCGTGATTGACCTGTTAACAGATAGCGGAACCGGCGCGATGTCACACGATCAGTGGGCAGCATTGATGCACGGTGATGAGTCCTATGCACAGGCAACCAGCTTTCAAAGGTTTGAAAAGAGCATTCAGGAAGTGATTGGTGATGATTTCCTGATAATTCCGACACATCAAGGACGAGCAGCTGAGAATATATTGTTTTACGTGCTGAATCACCTGGCTGATGAATCCCGCGAACCGGGCACGCCACTCCGGCGGCATGTTCTCATCAACAGCTTTTTCGATACAACGGCAGCCAATGTAATGCTTCATGGTCGATTAACCGCGGATGATATTCAGCAGAGTGGTATTAACTTCTCTACCATTACAGACCCCGATGCCCGGCATGCACATGAAGCCAACTTAAAAATGGAAACGCTTATCGGTCCGAATCAATTGGTGGTGGACCAGACCAACCCAGATGAATATGAGCACGGTGTGTTTGGTGGAAACATCAATCTTGAAAAGTTTGAAGATGTTTTGAAGGATGATAACCTCAGAAAGCAGGTGATGATTGTGATGATGACAGTCACCAATAACACTGGTGGCGGGTTGCCGGTGTCAATGGCAAACTTGAAAGCTGTCCGCAAGTTAATTGACCAGTATGCAGCTAATGACAAACCGCTTATTGAGGGAACGCCTCCATTAATGTTTCTGCTGGATGCATGCCGCTTTGCTGAAAATGCCTATTTCATCCAACAACATGAGCCCGGATATGCTGATCATTCCGTAGCAGAAATTGCAAAAGAGATGTACACTCTCGTTGACGGTGCGACGATGTCCGCCAAAAAAGACGGCATGGTCCACATTGGAGGATTCCTTGCCCTCAAGCACAAAGGGCTGCGTGAACACTGCTGGGAATACATGGTTGAAATCGAGGGCTTTTACACATATGGCGGTCTTGCAGGTCGCGACCTCGAAGCCGTAGCTGTTGGCATGAAAGAGGGTGTCGACGACGCTCGTGTAAAGCAGCGCGTCGAGCAGGTGAGACAGCTGTGGCGGTGGCTGGACGATGCTGGAGTGCCTGTCAAATCACCGTGTGGTGGACATGGAGTATTCCTCAAAGGAAGAGCATTCTGGACGGCGGATGGAAAAGAAATGATAGATGCAAGAGATCTGCCGGGCCACACCTTAGCCCTCGAGCTTTTCCGAAAATACGGAATCAGAGGCTGCGAAATCGGCACCATCATGTTCGGCGACTATAACCCGGAAACGGGAAGGCCGGACCGGGTAGCTCCCGGTGAAGACTACGTACGTCTTGCCGTCCCCAGACGTGTTTACACAGATTCTCATCTCGAATACGTAGCAGCGGCAATAATCGAGCTCTTCAAGAATCGTGAAGCATGCCCCTGGCGAGGAATGCGTTTCTCGTTCAGACCAAATGCATTGCCGCATTTCCTGTCGCATTTTGAGCCGATTCCGGCGTAATAATACAAATGATCTAACGGTCGTAGGGGTTGAAGATTTTCAACCCCACGACCGAAGGTCGTTCCGAAAGAAAGTACCCCCCCTATACCGTACGGGCACGGCGCGCCGTGCCCCTCGATCCACTATCGACACTAAAAGAGCTATCAAAAGGGGCTGAAGATATTCAGCCCCTACAAATTCGATTCCATTTTTGCATCTAATTGCCAAACCATAAGATAACCGTATTTTTCTGAAAAATATGAATTTGATTGAGATAGTGGTCGATTAAATATATCTTGTGTAGTATGTTGGCTGATATTTTCTTTTTATAAAAACGAAACCCGTTATGAGAAGATTTACGCTTGTACTTTTCGGACTGACCTTACTTTTTGCAACGCTTCTGGCTCGCGAAAATTTTGGAGTTCAACCTGTTCAACGGCTGTTCAATTGCTGGGATAGAGCCTGGGATGTCGCAGTGCAAGGTGATTATGCGTATGTGGCGACTGCTGTTTCAGGGCTGCAAATTGTAGATATTTCAGACCCGGAGCAACTAAAAGTTACCGGTTTTTACGATACTTTTGGAAGAACTTTTGGGATTGATGTTTCCGGTGATTACGTCTACCTGGCAGAGGCTGAAGGAGGATTGGTCATCTTGAATATTGCAGACCCCCAAATCCCGTTTCTGGTTACTCAGATTGAATATCCCGGAGCAATAAGAGTTACAGTTCGAGATAGTTTGCTGTATGTAGCGGCTAATGACTTCTTCATTGTGGACGTTTCTGATCCCACTGAACCTTTAGAATTAGGCTCCTTTTCCAGATATGGAGTTACAGAGTTTTCAGTATCTGAACAGTATATATTTTGCACAAATGGAGGACTGGGTTCAAGAGGGGACAGGATTTTTGTACTTGATGCAAGTGATCCAACCAACATTCAGCGTGTCATACGCAATCTTCACGTACGTGGATGCGATGGAGCAATAGCAGTGAACGGAGAGCACCTCTATTTTGGTCTATTTGAGGGTCTCAGTGTTTTTGACATTTCTGATCCTGCTGACCATATAGAAATTGGTAGATTAGATAGCCTCAAATCCTATGATATCGCAATTCGAGGCAATGTGGCGTTTATTGTTGGCAGAAGACTTGGCTTTGGGTTTGGTATCTTTACCGTTGATATTTCTGATCCAACAAACCCATTTTTGATTAGTTCACTCGGAGGGGAATCCTGTTACTCAATAAAGATCGTAAACAATCTGGCAATCGCTTCATCTTACAGAGAAGGGATAGCAGTCGCTGATTTTTCTGACCTCGAAAACCCAAGGTGGACAGACAGTTATACAACTGAAGAATTTGTGTATGGTGTTAAGCTCGACGGAAACTTGCTAATTGTTGATCAGACGAGACATTATTATTTATTTGATATTTCTAACCTGAATGAACCTGTAGTTGAATATTGTGGTCGGTTTAATTCAGAGGTTCTTGATGTTGAAATAAAAGATCAGTTTGCCTATTTCGGATTGTGGGGTGGGGGATTAAGAATTGTCGATATCACAAACCATAATAATCCACTCGAAGTTGGTCACTTTGAATGGGGAGCATCGCATGTGGAAATTAGGCAAGATGTCGCATATGTTTCATCCGGTCATATTTTGGGAGCTGTTGATATCTCTGACAATACAAATCCTCGCGCTTTGGGTCATTATGATTTACCCGGTCGATATCCAGAATGGGATATAAGAGATATTGCTATTCAGGATGATTATCTCTATTTAGCAAATAAGGCAGGACTTGGAGAACGAGGCTCGGGATTACGAGTCCTCGATATTTCCGATCCAAATAACTTAATTGAAATAAGTTATCTTTCCGTAGGTCGCCCAGAAGCATTGGACGTATTTGGTGATTTAGTTTGCTTGACGACACCTGATGGTTTTTGCACCGTGGATATTACCGATCCATTTAATCCCGAATTATGCGTACGTTTTGAAAGTCTTAGCAGAAGATGTGAGGCGGTATCAATAGAATGGGATTACGCATATGTTGCAGATGAAGATTCAGGATTATTTGTTATTGACATAAGTGATTGGAGAGACCCACAAGTTGTTGGTTACTATGATACTCCCGGAATCCCTAATGATGTTGCTGTAAATAACGGTATCGTTTTTGTGGCTGATTACACCAATCTTGGAATTTACGATTGTACTGAGGTAGTGAACATCTCATCAAAAGATCAGCAAAGTCCAGAATCTTTTTCAATCTCCGCGCCATACCCCAATCCATTCAATTCCTTAACCACTTTCACAATGGACCTACCAACGGTTTCTGATGTCACATCCAACATCTATGATCTTTCCGGACGAAAAATAGCTACAATTATTGATGACCAATTACTTCCCGGTCGACACAGGCTCTCATGGGATGCAGAGGAAGCTCCTGCTGGGTTGTATTTCTGCCGAATTAACGCGGGTGAGAATTTGGTTATTCGAAAGATGTTGCTTGTACGTTAAACATTATTAAATTTCCTGTAGCTTGGGAACGTGCCCTTGGTCACCTCAATTGCCAAGAGTCTTGAATGGATTAGGGGAGAGGGTTGAAGATGTTCAACCCCTACGGTGGGGCGATTCGTGAATCGCCCTTACGACGCATACCTACAATTCATCAAAAGCCCACGACCGCAAGGGATCGCGGCTACTACGACACAAAAAGCAAAACCCGGTTCGCAGAGCAAACCAGGCTTTTTTATTCAAGCGGATTTCAGTGTCAATTATTCTCTGACCAACTTCATCTTTAATCCGAACATTTTCTTCTTTTTATCGTGTTTCTTTCCGTGGAAATCTTTTTTGTCGCCGTGGTCTTCCTTATCACCCATGTCTTCCTTCTTATCGCCGAAGTCTTCTTTTTTGTCACCAAATTCTTTTTTCTTGTCGTCGAATTCTTTCATGCCGTCAAAGCATAACCACGCGAGATACAAATCGGATTCTTCAACGAAAGCTGCCATTTTCATGACCTTATCTTCGAAGGTGATTTCGAGGAACTTCTCGTTTAATGCCCAGTTCATTTCTTGAGCTTCACCCGCTTTGCTGATCTGACCTGAGCCATCATCATTAAATGTGAAAATTACATCCGGAACTTCATCCTGCATTTTATTTGAATAAACTTCTTCAAGTATCCAGGTCCCATACAAATCTTCCACTGACGGAATGGGGGTGCGGTCTTTTTCATCTCCGTCCGGGAAACCGTTTATCAGGTTTAGATCCGGGTCTGAATCTGTTGTATATGCAGCTGATGGATTGTCAACTTTTGAACATCCGACGAAAACAAAAGCTGTTATCAGCAGAGCAAGCAGCAGAGTGTTTGTAAGTTTTTGCATGGCTGAACTCCTGTATAAAAGTGTGTTGCCTAAGTATCTTGTAGAGATCTCAATTACTAATAATACTCAAAAAAAAGGATAAATGTTATAATCAGAGGTCATTTATGAAAAATTAGGGTAATCTTTCCAAAAGAGTAGGGTATATTCGAGTTGTTTAAGTATTCTGTTTTGAGTCGGATTAGAATTTTATATACTTGTCCGTATTAAAGTTAGGTGCTGAGTGCGTGCTTTAGCGCGAAAACAACAGTTATTATATTAAATGCAAAACGTGCTGAAGCACGCACTCAACACCCTTTTCTTCAATGTAGCGAAAATATAAAAAAAAGGATTATTCTCGGACAAACTGCTGCGCGGGAATGACAGACTCGACACAAGATAGTGAATATTTCAAAGATCCTGTATTCATCTGGTAGAACTATACTCCCCTCTGCGACATCATCAAATCCCACAATATTGTACTTTTTGATATAGTATGTTGCATTTTGTTATTTTTTTTATTATTGTAATGTTGATGAATAAGAGTCATCTAGGTTGAGAATTCACTCAATTTTCTCTCAACCAAATTAACAACTAACACACCTTATGGAGGTGTCGATGCGGTATTCATTAGTAGTACTTCTGGCTATAGTTCTGATTGCCCTTCCGTTGACTGCTCAAAATTCGGGCACGATCGTCGGGACAGTTATGAGTATGGACGGAGACTACCTTTATGGTGCTGAGCTCACCCTTACCCCATATGCCCCTGACAGAGATCCTGGCGGCGGCTGTGGTGGTGGTGGTGGCCGTGGTGGCGGTGACGGTGATTATGATGAAGATTGTGATTGCGGTTGCGGCGGAGACTGCGACGGTGACTGTGACGACGAAGACTGTGACTGCCGAGGTGGCGGTTGTGGTGGCGGCGGCGGTTGCGGTGGTGGTGACGGTGACTACGGTGATGACGACGGTGGTGGTTGCGGCGGCGGTGGCTGTGGCGGCGGTGACGGCGAAGGTGGCG
>JABGPL010000006.1 GCA_018644935.1 Calditrichota bacterium
GTGGTTTGGCCAGTTTTCACGTTCGTGATAGAATCTGACATAGTTTTCCACCGGTGCATGAGGAGGTTCCGGATAATCATATAAGTTGTCGAAGCCGCTTGTTGCACTTTCATTGACACCGATATTACATGCATCACCAAACTCACCCATTGAAGCAATGATGTCGAGATGCCAATCCTCAGGTGAAGGTTCTTCGGAATCATCGCGTTCAGGCTGCGGATATGCAGTCGGACGATTGATGGTAAGTTGTACGCCGTCAATCAGTGACAGGTACCAATAACCTTTCCAGGCTTCCATCTGGTCGCTCTCCGCATAACGGTTTCCGTCTGGCCAATCCGGTTCATCTTCAGGAATATTATTATAGAAGTTGTACATTATAGGGGTCAGGTATTCTTCAACAACAGCTTCTTCAAATGACATCTCATCCCCTTCAATCGTCACTGTCGCATCTTCTAATTCTGATGTGTGACGGAAAGGACTGCCGAGCATGTTCCAGCCGATAGTGAGATCGAATGTATAAGCCTCATCTTCAATGGGCAATCCAGTTACATCCATCTGAGCATCATTTACGATTCCGAGGAAATACCCCTGAGCAACTTGAAGTGTCTCGGGAACGGTATGACCTTCCTGAGGATTAAAACCGTAAACGGCATATTGGAAGTCAAAATCATCTACCAGGACTGCTTCAACGCTCATGTCATTCTGAATCAGCGGTATGCTGATAAGGCTCCATCCGGCAGACACATTCTTTGTCATCGTAAGAGGACCGTTACTGAAGGTAGCGTTTGATTGATCCTCGGCGACTTCTTCTTCCAGATCGTGCAACACGACTTTGATCAAATAATCTTCAGATTGTGTGATGGGTAATCTCCAATCGAGATCGGAAACATTTCCAAATGCAGTATCTATAACAGTCCAGTTATCTCCATCATCCGAAGAGTAGAAAACCACTGTATAATCAAAACCAGATTGTGCAAGTCCATCCCAGGTAATCGTGATCAGCTCAGAGACTTCAAATGCTTGACCACCATTGGGGAAGGTCAGCTCTATTTCAGGAGCCAGATTCTGGTGGAAATAATACATTCCCATATCGGCGTCCGTACCATCAGGATCATCGTCCGAATTAGGATCTCCAGTGTCAATACAAGGGCTGCCATCCGTCAGGTGGTAATCACCGTTTCCAGCATCTTCGAACAGAGGATCTTCAAAGATATTGCCATCGCCCCAGACGAGGCTGTTTGCATTTGCAACATTCATATTTCCATCGCCATCGGTGAAGTTGCAGTAGTCGATATTAACAACACTTGAAGCATGGGCAAGACGGATATCATTTGGAAAGTTACCACCAAAAATAACATTAACCATGTTAATTTCATTTCCCAAACGGGCTCTAATGCCACCACCTTTGTCAGGATTGTTCGGTGCAGTATTACCATACAAGGTCACATTTGTCATGTTGATAGTAATATTGGAAGACCAGTTGTTAATTCCTCCACCAATATTGGTTGTTGTGTTACCGACAATCAAGACATTGGTGAGATTCAGAGTTACATTTGAGAGGCAACGAATACCACCACCGTAGTTTGAGGTGTTACCCCTGATTTCGACCCGTTCGACATTTACCGTACCACCATTCCCCTCGATGGCGATTCCACCACCATCCCGGGCGACATTATCCTGAATTAGAGCATCGGATAGTGTCATATTGCTGTTGGCGCAGTCTAAGCCCCCACCAAAAAGATTATTGTTATCGTGATCCTTTAAAACCAGATGATTCAAAACAGGAGCTCCACCTGATACCCGGATACCGCGGTCTCCATTCTGAACGGTGAATCCCGTAAAAAGACAATCAGAGCTTCGATTTTGCATTGTAACAACAGTTCCTGATCCATTCCCATCAATAATCGTATCATCGATGCGATCCGGGTCACCTGTTGTTAAATGAAGACTTGCAACGGTTATGTCTTTGTTAATGTTAATTAGTTCCTGATAAGTATCTGGCGCAACAAGAACAGTATCTCCAGGGTTGGCAGTGTTTATTGCTCCCTGGATAGTCGCTTCATCTGCCGGAACGTTGACAATTGCGGCAAGGGATATTGTAGCTCCAAACGCAGATACCAACACGCAGATAAAAATTAGTTTAAAAATTGATTTCATCCTTTCCTCAGGTAAAATGTACTGGTCTTTTGGAACTTAACCAGATAAATATCAAATGTATTCTTTTAAAAATAGTGAAATGCCACACAGGCTGAGTGATATTACTCACATAATGAATAAACATTATTAATATTTAATTATCAAGCTTTGTTTTAACAAAACACTGAAGAAAATGGTGAATCCGCGGTTTTCGCAAATGAGGAACCTCTTTGAAATTATTGACAAATGTCAGTCACCAAAAGGTTGACTTTGCTACGGGTTCAACAGTATCTTGTTAGTTCGATTTAAAACGGGAATTTTATCATCCTGTTTCGTCGAAAGCCAGGCTAAGGTGGAAGAAAATTCGGGGTGTGGCGCAGCTCGGTAGCGCACCTGCTTTGGGAGCAGGGGGTCGCTGGTTCAAATCCAGTCACCCCGACAGATTATTTGAAGTGATAGTAATGAGTTACAAGCCCTTGCTGATTTTGATCGGTGAGGGTTTTTCTTTTTTTGTGCTCTATTTGTGCTCGGATTTTCACTTTTGGTATTTTGGGTCGTGAGACTTACGAATCTGTGTGGGGTTCAATAACGATCTTTTCTGTTGAAAGATTTCATTGACAATTGTAACAATCAGATATAACGATTTGCCAGAAGTTTGCACCTGATCGAATAACATTCAATATGTTCATTGAGAGGGATTGATTGTCTACTGGTTACAAATCGCGCGACATAATGTGTAGAAATGCTATTAGGGATCCGAGTAGCATATGCAGGATCCACGTTTATGCGATTAGACGAGTATTTAGTCATTGTCGAAAGAAAAGCCTTTTATGGGTGCTTATTCGATCTTTTATTAAATCATCATCTGACCTTCCCCCGATATTGTGGACACCTAGTTAAGACAATAATGAGGAACAAGAAGGTGAAAACCAATTAAAAACAAGGTCTCATTTTCTTTCCAATATCATATGACACAAAAGCTTCAGCCGGATTATAATTTTGAAATAGCCAACTAACAACCATAAAGCTGGGTCTTAAGTATTGAGATTTTCTATGAGGTGCAAGTCTGGCAGCTCGTCGGGCTTATAACCCGAAGGTCGTAGGTTCAAAGTCTGCCCCCGCTACAGCCAATAAAGAAGACCATTGTTTTTGATAACAATGGTCTTCTTTTTTTTGCCCAAAAACAGTGCATGTGATGCGCAAAGTCGTGGGTCTGAAGCGGGGTACAAATTAACTCCAATAATACGTGCAAGTTCATGTCCTGTTGACTATGTCAATATCCAAATTTTGCACTCTGGAATTTTAGTGGTTCTATTCACTTCCTCTTTTGCAAAAGAAAGAACCATTCTCTGGTAAAATGAATTCATCTAAAGCGTATGATCGTGCAATTTTGTACGAAGATTAATAGAGCACTACCATTGTCAAAACGGGTTTGGTCTTTTTGGGAGGGAAATTTAGTTGTCGCTGGCAGGGAAGAATTAATTGTTGTTGATCAGTCGTTTCAATCTCAAATTAATTACATCAGTATTCATCACGGACATGGCTGATCATTCAGCATCAGGTACTTGACACTCCGATTTTACACTCAAATGCTAAATTCGCATCATTCTTATTAAATTTGTCGAATGCCTTCTCTTTCCCATTTTTGTATTTCTCTGGATCAAATCCTCCTTCTAATAAATCTGTCTTCTTCCTCCCCTCCGGAATTTGAGCAAACTTTATTAAATATTTATCACCAGCCTTAGCAATCTTGAATGTCTTTATAAATGAGATAAACTCCATCTGCCTCCTCGGTAATTTGCATTTCATTTTCTTAGAAGTGATCATCTCCCTGTCAGCTTCATGACACTCGTCTGCAAGTGCCAATAAATATCCGATTGGATTTCTCTTGAGATTTATTCCATCGTCATCGGAATGATGATAAAAGATCGCTGCTGCTGCTAACTCGTGAATCAGTTTTTCTTTTATTTTTAAATTTCCATATTCGGTACTGATTCCCAACAGTCTGAGTGCTGCTCCGGCAGCATGCGAACGTTTAATAGAAGAAATATTATCACAACAATTAGAAAAAGAGACTAAATTTCTGAAAGGTCCTAACTGAGCGCTCCCACATAAAGTGCGTATTTTCTTCTTGTTTAATTGTCTTGACCAAAGTTCTGGCTCTAAAGTCTCAACTTTTTGGGTCAATTCCATCAGAAATTCAACGGGATAGAAAAGGTCATGAGTCAGTGAAGCCAGAATCCAGCTTTTTTGCACAATTTCGTACCACTCTTCTGATGTGAATTCCCTATTATTCTCATTTTTAATATTCCCGTGTTGCTGTTCAAGTTCAGATGCGATTTTTTCACATTTTAATTGAGGGGGACTTTTATCATCGGTCAGAAACCACCAACCAATGGCACAAACTACTGCGGGGTGAATTATATGGTCGCGGTATAATTTTGGTCTGTTTCGGGATTTGAATCGTGTATGAGCCAACCATTCGAAATTTAACAACAGCTTTAACGTTTCATTATTCATCCCATATGGTCCCACCCGTCCGCTGATCTCCCGCATTCGTTCGATTGTGCCCCGGGTATATTCATAGCGGTCATTTTCGGGGTAGAAAAACCTTAATGATTCTGTTGTTTCTTCATCCAATGATTCAAATGATTTATCGTCGTACGCCCAATCAATATTCTCAGGAACGCATCTGGCAATTTCATCTAATTGACTAGCTATCCAATGATGACCGGTTTTAGCGAGCAAAACCCTCATCAAGACCTCCCCATATCGAGAAGTATTCCGCGACAAACTGAGGTGTTTGTACGTCCAATCTCATCATTCGAAGGCTGAGGGATTTTCGCAGCCATCCCAATTCCATCGCTCATTGTATCAGGAGTTAAACTCTTTATCCATATGATGTTTTTGTTCAACTGCTCTTC
Source organism: Calditrichota bacterium (assembly GCA_018644935.1). Lineage (GTDB taxonomy): Bacteria > Electryoneota > AABM5-125-24 > Hatepunaeales > Hatepunaeaceae > JABGPL01. The sequence goes on from JABGPL010000006.1 coordinate 5,061, forward strand.
TTCAAAATTCGATATGGTAGATCGGAGATTACTGATAATTTGATAGTCGGTGTCACACATGCTTTTTAACGTACTCCATGTAATACCGTTCTGATCAATTTTATTTACACAAAGTGCAGACATAGTCCGACTAAAACCATGTTCTTCCTCCTCACGGGAAAGAGAATTCATAGTCTCCAAGGTTCCATAAAAATGAGAACGGTTGAGTGTGGTAACAAAGACATTATAACAATCACTACTTCTCTCTCGACAAATATCAAGCACAGATTTAGACAAAAAAGTAATACCTGGGTGACAATCAAATATTACTGTTTCATACCCACTTGCCTCGATATCGCTGAGAAGTCTTTCAACAGCTCGTCTGACGATACTCTGTCTGCCTTCCCTGCCTATCAGTCCGAGGATTCGAGTTCTTTGCTTACTATCCTGATTCGTAAAATTACTGTTATAATTCAAAACGACATCAATGATTTTTCTGTCCTCTCGCAAATCTGAATCGGCGAATCGACTTTTAATAGAATCTAATGTGACGAGATCAGTATTGTTCGGAGGAGGAACTAAATAATCTTCCAGCGAAAACCTCGAATACGAAATTTTCAGTAACTTATCAAGCCCCGATCCTAAAAAATCGAGGTCTACAAGGCAAACCTTTTCCCCTGCCAAGGAATGTTTTTTTGAGATCATTAACGCGAGCGAGGTTTTACCGGCACCGCCTTTATGCGAATGAATTGATATAAATTTCAACCTGCCTTCCTCCCAAATTATTTTGTTATTAATTCTATCAAATCTGTTAAATGTCTTGTTTTAAACTTTTCGGAGATTTTCTTGAGTGATTCAAATACTTCTTTTTTCTCGTCTTTTTCGAGATGAAAATACAACGATCCTAATATCTTTATTGCCGAATTGCGAAGATCATTGCCCAAGTTTTCGTTCGAGGCGATTGAAAGGATTCCATTTAGGCATTGTTTACGTTCCTTGTCTGTGAACTTCCAGAACAGCCCCCCGGCAGTGCTCATTGCGGTTTTCATTACGGGTTGGCGGTTATCGGATAATCCTTCGAGTACGAGTTTGCGACTTACAACCCGCAGTGGTTGCGCGAGATCGGCATATCTATCCGTGTATATTGCGAGTGCAATTTCAACGGCATTTTCCCTCGTTGAAAGTCTCTCGATATCTACAATGCTCTCAATTTCGTGCGACTTCAGTCTATAAAGAGCCAGCTCACGTTCATCTTCAGTTTCGCTTGCGCTTCGATTCCGTTGTTCTTTATTCCCATAAAGTTGAATGAACTCACCAAATGACATTTCTCCCTTGATAACTTTCGCCCATCTTCGTAATAGCTTTGCTTGTCCATCATCACAATGCTCCTCTGTGTAGCGAACGAGGTTGCTGAAATTCCAGGTCGATATTATTTCCTTTCCCTTATCGAGAAGGTGATCACAGAATTCAGTTAGGATTACCTCGATATTATCTTTCTCGGAAGTGAAATGCGAATTTACGTACAGGAGATAGAGATAAACGGAGAACCTATCTATTGGCAGATTCTTGGCATTTATCGTCTCAAAATAATTTTCAGATTCATCATATTCACCTAATAGAATGCTATATTCAAGAAGTTCAAGATTTATATCAGAGATCGTTCCATCATCCAATTGTAAACCGAGAGCTTCCTTATTAACAGAAATCGTCATGTGGAAATCGTTTTTCTCATCATAATATGCAGCCAAGGCGCGAAAATGCATAATATCTTTGGAGCCATTGTCAATTGCTTTGATTAAATACTCAACAGCTGCATTTTTTTCACCTTTACGAAGCAATAATAGTCCAAGATTACCAAAATCAGCAGGATCATCCTCACTCAGCTCAATCGCCTTCCTGGCGTATTCTTCGGCAAGTTTCAAATCTTTGTTGATTGCGATAGACAAACCTTTTCTGAGGGCATTAATATCATAAGGACTTTCTGAAATTATTTCTTTGATCTGTTCAAGAGCTTCATCGTCCAATCCTTCTTCGAGAAGCTCATTTACCTTGTCAATAGTCTGTTTGTCTTTGATCTGCCTTGATAATTCATAAGCAACCGCACGAGGGATCGGATTGAGATTCTTGAAATTTTCATCATCTCCTTTCGCAAAATAGGGAACAACAGCCTCGATGATATCATAATATTCATTAAAGTAATCCGTCTCCCACCGCCTCGTCACCTTCATTAATTCAAGCGTTTCAGCAAAAAGTTCCTTTTTTATTAGTACAAAAAACAAGTTTTCATGTACAAGTTTAAAGAACTCCCGAATTGATATACGATATGGTTTTTTAAGCTCTTCCTCATCATCGGAAGTGAAAGGTAAGTAATCACCCATTGCTTCAATATCAACTTTAGCTTTCTCAAGTTTTCCTGACAGTGTATATTCAAGCGAGCGTGCGAGATGGGCAATAAATAAATTTAGATTTGCTATTTCAACATCTTTGGTTAATCCTGCATGCTTAGCAACATTCTCCATTATGTAGCAGATATCTATTACTTGGGTAAACTTCTTTCTGTTAACGTTTATCTGCATAGTTACCATATAAGCATTAAGAGCAGTCTGCGGAGTGATTTCCTTCACTAAACTAATTGCTGATTCAGCATATTCGAGTGCTTTTCCCTGCTCGCCCTTTTCTAAAAGTGCAGATGCCACCGCAGTTTTACCACTTGCCTCATATTCCGCATTTCCCAATTCACCAGCGAGGGCGATTAATTTTTCCCCGTAGTTAATTGTCTGTGATATATCTTTTGTTGACCACAAAGATAATGTAATTGTCCTTAACGTAAGAAGTAACATTTCTTTGTTATCGAAATCCTGTAATATTTGAAATGCACCAATACTATATTTAATAGCCTTATCATAATTGCCTGACATCCTCAAAGCCTCAGCAACGGCTTCTAATCCTCTCACTTCAACAACTCTATTCATTAACTCTCTCGACAACTTGATTGCTCTCTCGCCATATTCTATGGATTCTTCAAAGCACTTTATCATTCTCAATGCTTCTGCAACCGTCAATTGCATAATTACTTCTCTACTCTTAACATCCATTTCTTGGTATAGAATGATTGCCTTCTTGCCGTACTTTATAGTATTTTCAAATTTACCAACCATTCGCAATGCTTCTGCTAATATGCTTAACGCTACCGCCTCGCTTTCTTTATCATTTAATTCTTGTGCAATTCTGATTGCTCTTTCGCTATAATTTATGGCTGCCTCAAAATCTGACGACAATCGAGATGCGTCGGCTACTAATTTTAACACAAATAATTCACCGACTTTATTCTCCAACTCCTGAGCCAATCTAATTGCTCTTTTGCCATATTTGATTATTTTTGCCAAATCATTTAATGGTCGAGAAAGCCCCAGAACAACTCCCAATGCGACAGCTTCTTCCTGTATGTTATTAGATTCATTTGATAATTCTACAGCTTTAATACCAAATTTGATGCCTTTTGAGAATTCTTCGATTTTCCCACAAGAATCAGCTACAATTCTTGAGATCAAAGCTTCAATGTGTGTTTCATTTATACTTTGAGACAGCGCGATTGCTCTTTCGCCAAGTTCAATTGATTTTTTAAAATTACCTTTAAGGTTATGTGCTTGTGCTGATATTCCTAACGCCCTCGCTTCATTCAGCTTATCTCCCGATTCTTCCGAAAGCAAAGCTGCCTGTATGCCTGAATTAATTGAGTTTTCAAAATCGGATGGACTCTGTGAAGATGCAAAAGAAACTCCATAGTTTTCAGCTTCACTTATTAATAAATCAATCAGAAGTTTATTTGTGTCTTTACCGGGTTTGTGGTCCAATTCCGCCATTAATTTATTAAAAATGTCAAGCCACTTTTCTTCTTTAGGTTTAATATAACTGTATAATTCAAGTAAAATTGCATGCACTGACCTGCCGAGTATTCTCATTTCATACCAGAGCTGAAACAACGGGGGTGTAGCCTGATAAAATTTTATACGTCCTTTCACAGCCTCATCAGTTTCGACAAAATCGGTCGTAGCCAGTTCCGAAAGTGTGTTTAAGACCTTTTTATTATGTGCTGCGTCTGGCTCAGTTCCCGGCAGAGATAATTGTTGAGCAACCTGCTTCTTATCTCCTCGTCCGCCGGCTTTTATCAGGGCTCGTAACACGGGTTTTTTACTAGCGGGAATCTGAATGTTTAATTCAGCATCAAAGACGGGTGTTAATCCGTCCATAATTCGCTTGAAATCAGTTTGAATACCTTTAAATGAGTCTTCGCGAAGCATTTTATATAGAATAACAAGGTAACGGGGATTCCCGTGAGAAAGAGCAAATACTCCACGCACACGACTGAAGTTCTTGCGGAATTGTTTAATGTAATCCGATTCGGTTTCGCATTCAGCTCGTTTTTCAAGAAGAAGTCCAGCATCCTTCTCTGTTGGTAATCCAAGTAATTTATCAGATTCAAATTTTTGCCAAAAAGAATGACTCTTGCTTTTTGTTGATCGTGGTGGTTCGGATAGTGATGTGGTAACAAGGAGGAATTCTTTGCTTCCAGTCAACTTGTCCAGGAAATTTTTACCGGGATGGGCGGATTTTCTACCGCCCCTGCCTTCCAGGATGGCTTTTGGAAAATCATGCATACTTTCAATGAAGAACACGAACTGCCTGTTGAGTTTTCGGGAAAACTCAATAAGGCTGTCCAGAGTAGGCTCAAACTTAAATCTGTCAAATTCCGAAGATATACCCAGACGAGTTCTATTTTTTTCCAGTAATTCATGAGTCAGCAGTACGAAACTCGGCTCATCAGGCATTTCATTCGAAGTTTCGGGAAATCTGATTGGTAGGAAGCTCCTTCTCAAATCTTTCTGTTGGTTTTCAATAACGTCAGATATAATTGTGTAATAAATCGCCAGAATCAGAGTCGTCTTTCCGATTCCTCTTGGTCCGTGATAGAGCAAGTGTTTTTCAGGCAGGAGTCCTTTATGCCTTCTCAGCCAGTTACAGATTTTTTCGATTAGTTGGTCACGAGCGACCAAGGTTGACATGAAATCACGCTCTGACATCTGGTCAGGGTTAAACTCCCAGACATCGGCAAAACTTGGGTTGCGATTGTTATCCAATTTTCTTTTCTCTCAATAAAGACGTCACCTGAAGGTTCCTGAATATTTCAGAAACCATTTTCAAAGTAAAGTAAATATATCAGAATGTCAAGAGTATCTATCTGAAATATTTCAGAACTTTGAATAAATTAGATTTATCGATTGAAACTTCTTTCCATTTCTCTATGAAATTTAGTCACTTGGCAAAGAAAGCAAAATTCCTGAAAGGAATCCACCTCACAATCCAAGATCAACGTTAGGTTGTAAGTTCATTGGTGTGATCATTCAGTCCTTGTTATTCAAGACTCATCAAAAGTGTCAATAAAGGCATACTTGAGGTATTTCATTTGAAAATACAAAAAATCCCCCGAAATACCACGAATCTGGGGATTTTCTTAACAACAGTATAAATTTATTTAGCGAGAACAACCTTGCTTATGGCTAAATAACTCGACACCTCCAAGCGAAGTAAATACAATCCGGATGGCACTTGTCTCGCGTTCCATTCCACAGCATGATGACCGGCAATAACTTGCTCGTTGATCAGGGTAGTAACAATACGACCCGAAATGTCATAGACTTTCAGCGATACATGTCCTGCTTCAGGTAATCCATATTTAATCCGTGTTATACTATTGAATGGATTGGGATAGTTCTGAGACAGGTAGTAGTCATCAGGTATTGCAACTTGAATGTTTACATCGACAACAACGAGAGAGTTGACTTCATAAACCAGACCATTTCCTGAAACTACAAATGTAACTTCAAGATCACGCTCAATAATATTCTCTGAATTCCAGAGTTTCAGGATAAATTCTTCGTCTGGCAATGCACCTTCGATGACCTTTGTTGACAGATCGTCACCCCAGACAGCTAAACCACAACGACCATCTGCTTCGACACTGCCAACACCAACAATGCGCCCCTCAATGTCGAAGGCTGCGATCTGGTTTCCCTGTGTAAATTGTTTACCTCTTTCTGAAATTACCAGCACACTCATGTTCTGACCGGTTGGAGTAGATTCCCAATGATCTTGATATCCCGGCACCTTTTGCCGAGAAGAGGAGCGATTGCTGAACGCGATTTCCTCTTGGCTCGCGGGATAATTCAATATGATCTCTTCTTCGCTGTCGATCAGTAATTGATACCCCTGGGTTTCTCGTAATGGAAGCATATTTGAGAAGTTAAACTGAGGTGCTATGAACCGACCCCTCGCGTCTTTGGCAATTACCAGGAAGTCGAGAATAGGGGAAAAGCCATAGTATTCCGGAGCTGAAACATCAAGATTATATGTCGGGAAATAGGCAATAAGATTCCATCCCGGATTCATTGGAATATCCGCGTCTAATTGTATTGCGATACCTGTAAAGATCGCGTCACAATCTTCAGTAACGTTGATCTGATAAGCTTCAGTCAGGTTCCAATATCGGAGGTTATCAAAGTTCCAATCGGGAGCGTAGAACTGGCCTTGCTCGTTCTTAACTAAAACGATTCTGTGATTATCCTCGTCTATCCGGAGTTGCTCAAACATTCGTTGAACAGCCGGTCCAGGATCGTCTTCTTCTGAATAATGCTCGTGGGGGTCGACATTTATTGAGTTGGTATTCCAACCATCGCGCAGGTGTAAGATCAGTTCACGATTATTTCTCCCGTTTATTGAAAGTAATGTTCGCCCATCTTCCTGCCATACTTCCGGACCGTCTTCAAACACAGCTTCAGCAAAATCCCATTCTGCGTCGCTGAAATCATCCCAGACCCTGAAGGTGAATTCCTCATTGCCCCGGAATCCCTCTATTGCCTCGGTTTGACGATCATCACCATAAACCTCGATGATAAGAGGTTCATCAAGTCCAGCAACGTAGATTGATGCTCCGGCAGGGATGTTGTCAGGTGTAAATACTCCGATTTCGCAACCGGTTAAAGCCTCTTCTTCACCAAGCATTAGTGAGAAAACGTTTAGGTTGTGCTGAGAATCAGTTTCAACAAAGTCATCGAAGTGTCGCAATTCAAAGCCGGTTGAGAGGGTGACGGGAATGATAGTCATGAGATTATCGAGATCGTTGGATTCAATGCGAATTTCTCCCGGGTAATCGGTGTCTCCTTCAAGACCTTCAGGATCAATGAATAAGATGATATCGAATTGATCGCCAGGCTCAATGCTGCCGGACTCAGGTTCAACTGTCAGCCAGCTCAATTCGTGTTGTTCAGTCACTCCATCATCACGAACGTACCAGATAGGTCTACCATTATAACCATGCCAGAAATTCTCTCCATCATGTCCTATCCCAGCTGCGATCTGATCTGCTTCCCAATCGAAACTCTGTACGAACTCCACATTCCAGTCCCGTCTGTTATCACCGTTATTCGTATCTACAAATAGCTGGTATGCTGTATCGAAGGAGGAAACCCAGAGTTGACCATCGGGATGTTCAGGTACCCACAACAAATAGTAGATTCTCTGTGCTTCAACGGCATGCATAAAGGGGAAACTGGTGATTATTTCTCGTCCATCAATGGTCATTACATAAATTTGATCATTTTCCCGTATATAAATAAATATATAATCACATTGATCTGAGGCGAGAGCATAAGTACCCTCAAAAGGGGCATCAATAAGTTCCAGTTGATTACCTTCAAGATCGAAAATACCAATTGCGTTTTCTTCTGGAAGCCATATCCACATATTTGTTCCATCAAAAGTTATCCCACTTGGTTTTTCAACCTCTGCAATAATCTCAATTTCACCATCCTCCGGATTAAGTGACCATATTCGATCCTCACCGTAAGTGACGCCCCACATTTGCTCGCCATCCCATGCCATTCCACTTGGATGTCGATCCGGAATGTCATACTGGGTAATCAGATCTCCAGGATCATCACGTTCTGGTCCTGCATATTCTGACGAGATTGATCGGACGGTTCTTCCCGGTATATCTCTGACATCTTCCTCTTCCTCGAGGGCTTCAATGGCTCTGATGTCAAATTCAAGAGTGGTTGCACCTTCGGGAGCTGTGTTAGATATTGTAAGGATGCGAGTAAACGGATCGTCGTCAACAAACGCTACGACAGATATCTCACTTTCAGAATCCGGATTGGTTTCTAATTGGGGTGGAAGTAAGCCTGTGCCAAGCAAGTCAAACCAGATATGACCAACTTCATCACCTTCACCAATATTCTGATCATTAGTGAAGATATGGAGTCTACCAACCTGTTCACCCGGACCCGTGGGAGAGAATGTAACTATTGTTTGTAGAGATGAGTTCTCTTCTATGACGGTTCCCGCTTCGAGGTCAGAGGAGAAATCATCTTCATTCTCGAGCACTACCTCGTCAATTTCCAAATCGTCGATTCCGACATTGCTGATTGTAATTACAATATCCTCGGTCAGATCACCAATGACAGCATCTGGAAATTGAATTGGTTGGGCCTGATCCATAGGTTCTGGAACAGGGTTAACCTCGATGGCAGGAAAGGGATTTACATTGAGGGTGATTCCAACCTCAATGTCACTGTTAACAGGATCATTAGAAAGTATGTGCAGGATTGCAGTATACTCTCCTGCTTCATGAATTCTCTCTGTATTTAAGGTGAGGGTGAATTCACCGTTTTCGTTAATTTCGATGGTACCTTCTTCGGGCTCGACAACAATCAATGGTATCTCATCAACTCCGTCATGTATGACAAAGAGTGGGTTATTATCACCTCGCATTCCATACCAGAGGTTTTCACCGTCGTGACCGATTCCAAGCTCGTTTTCGTTGGCATTGACTTCAAAGGTTTGCACTAATGTTGGAATCCATCTATCACTAATATGCGCTTGATAAACTCTGCCTTCATCGAGGAACCACAACTGTCCATCGGGATGTTCGGGAACCCATGTCATTTTTCGGGCAGGGCTATCAAATATATCGTTCGTACTAAATTGCCAAATGCGTCGATGTGTCCGAATATTGACAATATCAACCTGTGCTGCCCCAATTTGCAAAAGCAAATACCGGTTCTGATCGAAAGTCAGACTGTGAAAATCAGTACCGTAATCCCAGAACTCTAGTAAATTGCCTTCGCGGTCATATTCTCGAATTTCACTGCGACCTCTACCCGCTTGTCCACCCAAGATCAGGTTTTGTCCATCAAATGCAATACAATCAACACCAGCGTTAGCCCTGAACTCAAACACAATTTCTCCACTTTCGGGATCAAGAGCATAAACACCTTGCCCTGCAACTCCCCACATTAGTTCGCCATCCCACGCTAATCCTTCTGTCTGACTATAGGGAGTGTTATAACTGCGAATGAATTCTCCGGGTTCAATATCCAACTCATCCGGTTTGTCAATTGTGATATTCCAGTGCAATGGGAAGTTACCTTCATTGGAAATTGTGAAGACATGGTCCGAACTTTCACCACGGAGCAAATCTTCCTGGACATCCCCGGGGTCCACTACAATCTCAGGTGGCAAAAAACCGCGCCCCACTAATTGAACCCTCACTTCTTCGTTTTGAGGATCATTGCTGTGAATGGTCATCAAGTCATTTTCGATTTCATCATCTTCAGGAGAAAATAGCACTTCGATTTCAAGTTCTTCCCTTGGCTCAACTTCAAATTCTTCTGGTACTACTGAAAAAACATCATTATCAAAGTCAATTCTATTTACTTCAAGGACAGATGAGCCGTGGTTCTTTACTGTCACTGGCACCGAGTATATCTGATCGACGAAAACAAATTCATGATACTGGCTCCAGCTTATCCTATTTTCCTCTCTGTCCAGTTCCCAATCAAGCTCGATTTCAGGTACACCGGATACTGTCATACTTATTTCGACATCGACAATAGGGTCAATTGGGTCGTTTGATTGAATATGCATTAGTACGCTATATTGTCCTTCAATAAGATCTTCAGAATCGAAAATAATTTCTGCTGCCTGATCTTCACCGGGTTCTACCGAACCTTCTTCAGGTTCAATGGCTATCCAATATGGTTCGTCAATACCATCATCAACCACAATCAATCGGGAAGGATCATAACTATAACCGTTTAAAATCAGGTTCTTACCGTCATGTGTCATGCACCTGTAACCTAATGGATCAATTATTATCCTTTGAACCTCCCTTGCATCCCAGTCTTCATCTACCGCAATCTGAACACAGATCCTATCTCCACTCCCGCCAGGTGGTCTGAGGAGAATCCAGATATGCCCGTCATTATGATTTCCCACCCACTCCAAGCCTCTCAGGGAGTAGTTTTCCAGACCAAGAGTTTCAACGATTTCGACTATACCCAGAATTTCATGATCGCGATTGAAAACCATTATCGCATTCTCTCTATCGGAATAAGCGTAGTAGTTATGCATGTAATCGTGAGTGAGGTAACTTCCCCTTTCCAAATCAGGTTCAAACTGATCAAGGAGCTCCATATCTCTCGAGTAGATTTCAAGAATAGAACGATGGTTATTTCCTACTCTGCGCAGAATACAAATATTTTCATCATCGACAGAAAATCCAATCATCCTATCAGTTACTATATCAAATTCGCGAACAATCTGATTCGCGCCGGGATCAAAAGCCCAAATAACTTGCTCAGAATAGCTAATTCCCCAGATCAAGTTTCCATCAAAATCCAGACCATATGAACCCATGTATCCAGGAACGTAAAAACCGAGTTGATCACCGGGGTCGTCACGTTCCGGCAGTGTGCTATTGGAGGGTTCAACGCTTTCCGATTGCTCGGATATGCTCCTAACCGACCGTTTGTTTTCAGAATTTGTGTTGTCTCTATTTGGATCGGCGACAATATCTTTGAATGTGCTCCAATTAAGTGTAGAAGCTCCGACATTTCGGATTACAATATCCTGAGCAGATTGACTATTAGTTTGCAGTTCATCTTCTAAAGCCACGGGATCGACTTCAATGTCAGGTGCTCCAAGTACTTCGCAAATAAGGGATATTTCAAATTCATCTTCGTCGGGATCATTGGAGTGTATGATCATCTGCCCTTCGATTATGCCTACTTCATCCGGAGAGAAGGTCACATTTACAAAGATTCGCCCATTTACATCAAGGTCGAAATCCGGAGGATCTGCCTCAAAGTTACCGTTGGTAAATTCGATCTCCCCAATACTCAATAATTCAACACCAAGATTCTGAAAACGGATAGGAACTATATATTCACCACCAGAAAAGACCTCATCGTAGTAATCGTTAAAATTAATTAATCCGTCTTCTTGACCGAGATCCCATTTTAATGTCATATCGGGAGCGGATATAACATCGAGTTCGATGGCTATTTCCAAATGTGAGTCATCCGGATCGTTTGAAGTTATGTGCAGGAATCCTCTGTATTCTCCCTCGTCTAATGAGCTGGCATCGAGGGTTATTATTAGCTCCTCCTCCTGTCCAGATTCAAGTATTCCCTCTCTGACATCGGTATCAAACCAGTAAAATTCATGAATGCCATCGTCGAATATTTGCCAAACATTTTCATTCCCTGGTCCCCCGCTCCAGAAATTCCTACCATCGTGTTCAAATCCTTGAAATGACCCATTATCAATTTGAAAAATCGGAGTATTCGAAAAATTCCAATTATCATCAATTAATATCTGACCAACACATAATTGATTTTCACTACGATATTTAGCCCACAAATTTCCGTCTTCATGTCCGGGGACCCATGCCAGAGAATAGATAAAGGCACCTTCTGGCAAACCTCTTACTGCTGCTTGTTCAACAGTAGCTATTTCTTGGAGGTCATTAATGTCTATAATATGAAAAGAATGACTAACATTTGAAGTTATAATCAGATAATCATCCTGGTTATATGTCATACCGTTTACAGAATTGTAAGGTAAGATTTCAGTATTCAGGAGTTGAGCATCGGCGTTATAGTAATTAAGAGCCGTATTCCCATCGGAATGGCTTGTTATGAGAAGATGTTCTCCGTCCCAAACAATATTTCTGGGATTGATATCTAAACGAATTCTTCGGACAATCTCTCTATTGAGTGGATCGAGAGCAAACAAATCCCAGGGATTCTCTTCGCCGGAAATTGCCCACATCAGTTCCCCATCCCAAGTCATTCCTACAGTTTGAGAAAATGGCACCTCGATTTCATCCAGCACATCTCCAGCATCATCTCGCGCCGGACCATCCCTTCGAAATTCCAGATCAGGTTCTTCCATTAATTCCCTTGCGATATGCCAATTCAAATCACTCTCACCTTCATTGGAGATAATCAGCTCATGTTCTGAGATTTCACCGGTGTTTAATTCGTTAAATAGTCCGAATAGATTAGTTTCAATAATCGGGGGACCTATTGCCTGAGCGCGAAGGTTAATTTCTATTTCACCCTCGTCGGGATCATTGCTTACGACAGTAACAGTGCCGTCAAATCGACCAGCCTGATCCGGAGCGTATACTAACGTTACAAATTCTCTTTCTCTGGGTCGGATTTGCAGATCTTCAGGATCTGCCCGGAATGACTCGTTATCAAAGATAAATTCATTAACAATTAGCATTCCTCTTCCCATATTTCGAATGCTCACCGGTATTGGATATTCACCACCACTAAATATTTCATCAAAATAGTTTTCCCAGTTGATGAGATTATCATTGCGACCTATTTCCCATCGAATTTCGATATCAGGACCATCCCCGTCGCGCTGATCAAAGAAGAAAGCACCGACATCAGCTCGAGTACCATCTGGATCTTCAGGAACATCAGGATCGCCGGTGTCAATGCAGGGGCTTTCTTCATTGAGATGATAATCACCTGCTTCAGGATTCACGAATTCAGGATCTTCATTGAAATTATTATCTTCATAGATCAGGTTTGCTTGTCCAAATATGTCTATTGAATCCTCGTCACCCTCAATATCGCAGAAAGCTATTTCAAAAACAGTTTCTTGCTCACTGTAGAATCTGATTGTTGGGGCATCGTGATCCCAAACAATAGAATTGGTCATCACCACACCGCCACCAGAGAATACTATTGCATCATACTGGTCAGATTCATTTGCGACAAACGTTACGTTACGGAGGATGTTCTCTATCGAGGTCTCGAGGTAAATACCTCCACCTATTTCATCGGCTGTGTTCCCAGCTATCAAAACGTGATCGAGTTCTACGGATGCAATTTGAGTACAAATCCCACCACCACGCAGCCTCGCAGCATTGTTTCTAATGATTACATTAGTTAAAGTTGCCCGTGCCGCACGCGTTGAAGAGAGCCCTGCGCCAACATTTGCAGTATTATTCTCTATAATCGAATTTAATATTAGTGGAGTCGCATTGGTTGAGAAATAAATTCCACCTCCATATTGCTGAGCTTCATTTCCAGTCACAATCAGGTCAGTGAGCAATGGTGATGAGTTATCTTGACAGTCGATACCCCCACCAAATCCCTGTAGCCCATTGCGAATAGTGAACCCACGCAAGATAGAGTTGCGTCCTTCTTCAGTGTTGAAAGCAACAACACAACCACGGCGTCCGCCGTCGATTATGGTGTTTTCTATAATCTGTGGGTCATCATCGAGATGAATGTGGCTGGTTACTCGGATTGCCTTTCCAAGGAAGTCAATGTTTTCATCATATTCTCCCGGGGCGACGAGAACGACATCATCGTTATCGGCAGCTTCGATTCCGGCTTGAATGGTCTCGAAATCATCGGGGATGTTGATGATTATGGCGTATAGGGTTGACGAAAAAGTAAATAAAACAAAAAAAGCGAATGAGAGCAAACGAAAACCTTTCATGTCGGAACTCCTCAGCGTGTAAATCAAGTATGCTTTTCTTAAAACCTTAGTATTGTGATAATTGTATCTTATATTAATTTAATTATAGAATTAGTAATTTACAACATATTTCAGATTTTACAGAATAATTGGGTTATGTTATTACCCCTTGAAAACGAGAGAAAAATTCTCGTTTTGTCAAACAGCTTTATTGATGTAAAGTTCATTGGTAATAAGGTCTAAACCACTGTCCAAGATCCTGTATCCCTCCTTGAGTTTTGAAGGTTGTGATTTGTCAAGTGGCAATATAGGAGCGTAAGTGCTTGTTATTAAAAGATCGCAAAATGGGAATCTGTGCAATCTTCTCAATATGCTTGTTCAGTTGATCGGTGAAGATACGCATTACACCGGTGGTGTGTTTACGAAATCCTGCTGCTCGAAGAAAGTTGATCACACCTCTCTCACAGAACAACTTATTGAGATAGCCTCGGATGATAACTCTGTCGAAACAACTGTAAATACCTTCAATATGCTCATTGAATTGTTGTATGAATTCATTGTTCACGCTCAGTATGATCCAAATATTTAGGTGCCAAATCATACTGTGTAACAAATCTATGTCGAGATTTCAAGTAATTATACATAAATCAGTCTGTTCAAACAAAAATAGCAGGTCTGGAACTTCAGTTCGGTAATCATTAGGTCGACTTTATTGTGGGCAGGTATCAGATAGCTCTTGTAGTGGCAGTGTTTGGATAATACAACGAAACGACCATAAAGGTCGCTTCATTGAAAATACTGATTGCTTACTTGAAGGATGCTTAAGAAAGAAGCTTCACCAAATCCGCCTTCGTCCTCAACCTCGAGATGTGAAGCTCTGTTACTCGGTTGAACAGGGTCTTCCCGACAAGCTGATCAAGATCATCGTCTGGACTCTTCTCTTTGATGATCCTGAGGAAGTCTGGCTTAGTTCGTGCGATCCCTATCCCACGCTGCTTTGCCAGAGCTTGCAATTGCTTCACTGTCATCTTAGTGACATCTGGTGGATCTCCTTCCTGATCAGCACAGCTCGACCGTTCATCTACCTGTGAACTCGAATCCGGTTTACCAGAAGGTGCATTCTCTTCGGTTGTAGAATCCTCGACAGTACTTTCAGCCAATGGTTTTTCAGTTCTTTCTTGCTCAACTGTCACCGGAATCAAAGCAACCATCGCAAAGGATGTTGATACCTGCTGTCCATCCTCGAGTTCGACTGTCCATCCACCCCGATTTTTGGTAATCAACTTACCAGCTTTGCTTTTGTGCTGTCCCGCAGTGATCATCACTTGATCACCGATCTGCTTTTTCACGGTACTCATTTTCTTCTCCGGATTTTATGTTGTTGTTATTGCATTTCTTAATGCAGTGTCAATTTACATCTTGGGTGCCCAACCGCAAGTCAATTTTCAAGAACATTCAGATATCATTAAAAAAGGCGGAGAACCCATCCACAGGGTGCTCCGCCTTATCCAGATCACTGGTTTAGATGTCAGTTGATCGGTTTTTCAGCCCAGATCGTTTGGTTGAATACTGCCACTGCCTGCCCGATCAAGAAATCAACAAGTTTCCGGAGGAACGGACTGTCGAACGGCTCCAGAAAGAACGGCAACGGAATCAGATCGTCGATGCGGTCGATTATCCGATACTTGTTGTCGAAGTACTCAAATGCGTCCCGCACGAGTTCATGTTTTGACTCACCCGACTCTGGTGCCAAAACAATCGATTCGGCAGCTTTCACTAATGATGCTACCAGGTTGAAAACTTCCTTGAGGTGGAACTCTCCAGTGAAAAGTTCTTCCCAGTCATCCCCTACAGATTCCATTTCGACAAGAATCTGGTCGAGATATGGATTTTTATTCATTTTAACCTCTTAATTGTTAAATAATGTTTTAAGCAGCAGTAAAAGTAAGGTCGCATACAGCGGTGAAAAAAGTGCCCACAAAAGCCTGGTGATATTCTTGCGGAAATTGGTGTTACGGTCCACCCGAACTAAGATGCCGTCTTTTCCGTTTCCCAAAATAGATTCCTGCAAAGCTTTCAATGCCTTCCAGAGCTCTTTCTGATCGGTTTTACTTCCAGAACGAATCTCCCGGATATCTTCTTTGATATCATGCAGATCTGTCTGCACTTGTTC
Source organism: Calditrichota bacterium (assembly GCA_018644935.1). Taxonomy (GTDB): domain Bacteria; phylum Electryoneota; class AABM5-125-24; order Hatepunaeales; family Hatepunaeaceae; genus JABGPL01. Next base: position 21,055 of record JABGPL010000006.1, read on the forward strand.
GATCAGGGCAATGTAGGCCTCAACCGGTGGATTATCTTGCTGCTTCATATTTTAGTTTCAAGTTTAAAAGCTGGGCTCCTGACTAGGCCAGGAGCCCAAAACCTATTTTTACACTTCGATGTAGTCCACAACGACCTTCTGCCCTGTATTCGGCACAGACAGGAAACTGATGGTCTTACTCGAAACGGTATAATCATCTGTTGGTGTCTGTCTCAAACCACCCAGGAACACTGCCATGAAATTGCCCGGTGTGTTCGTCAGTACGAAGTCTGTCGTAATACCATCTCCAGCGAAGTATTCCGTCTGCGGAAACTTGATCACACCTTTCTGGCTGGTGCCGGCAGATGGTACATCCAACACTTCACTACTGATGTTCAGGGACGATCCGACCTTGACACCACCCTTCGTCGACCCGTTCGCAGTCGGCAATGAGTAGTTATTCGCATTTGTGGCCACACCGTCGAGTTTAGACCCATACGCAGAACTCATCAAACCGTTTTGTGAAGAGGTAGCTTCACGAGTGGCTGCAGTCTTCTGACCCGAGGTCAAGAAGCGAGCATCATCCTCTTTTGCAACATCGTGGAAATTGGTGCCATCCTCGGTGACTTCCCACTTGTCGGAAAGTTCATTAAACTGCATTTTCACGTTGTCTGCATCACCACGCTCAACCTCGATACCAGAGCGAAGAGTGGTCGGTGGGGTTCCAGTCTGATTCTTATTCAGAACTACAACGTTGTCTTCGATCTCAAGGTTTGTGGTGTCAATCGAGGTGGTTGTTCCGTTGATGGTCATATCACCGGACACTGTCAAGTCACCGGTTACTGTGCCTCCGGCTTTGTCCAGCTTGCCATTCCAGGTGGATTTCTCAGAATCAGAGACAAAACGATTGGTTGAATCTTCGGTTATCATCGTCGCGGGATGTGATCCGGGATGGGAATAGTCGTTGGCATTTGCCTCAACTCCATCCAGCTTGCTCTTGTCTGAAGCCGCCATCAATCCATCCGCTCCACTTGTTGCAACATCAGTCTCAGCCTTGCCGTTCCAAGTCGATTTCTCGGTATCGGAAACAAAGCGTTTGCTGGTGCTCTCAGTGATCATTGATGCCGCATGACTGCCAGGATGCGAATAGTTGTTGGCACTCGCCTCAATTCCAGTGAGCTTTGATCGCTCGGTGTCAGTCAGGATCTTCTTCGAGGAAGTCTCTGTAATGACATCGAGGCTGTGGTTTGCTGGATGAGAATAATTGTTGGCACTATTCTCAACACCATCCAATTTTGATTTGTCCGATGACGACATCAATCCAGGAACGGATTGTGTCGCATTATCTGTATCAGCCTTCGCACTCCACCCGGACTTCTCAGCATCGGTTACTAACCGATTAGAGGCATCTTGAGCAATGTTAGCTGGTGCTAACTGATCTTCAACCTGTGTCGACAGGTTAATCTTGGTTCTTGCCATATTGTAAATCTCCTAAACTTTTTTCAAACTCAATATTTCATTGTAGAATCGCAGGATATCGCTGTTCACAAACTCAAGTTTCAGCTCCTGCAATCTTTCTTGAGGCACATCTAAATAGAATGCGCGCTTCGAGTTCTGTTTAGTTGGGTTCAGTTTTTCCACTCGGTTCAGTTGGTAACCTTTCACACGCAGAAAAGCTGCGAGTGCCAGGTCTTCAGTTCTGTATTTGTTCTGTTCAGGCAAGGTTATATTCCACCTTTAAAGTTTCGTTTTGCTTTAAGTTGCGGTAAAACTGAATATGCGTACTATCCAAGACCACATAATCAGCATCTGCTCCTACGCTCTGTTCAAGACCATTCAGCACGACACGGATGTCTGCGAATGGTTGTTGGGTTTGAAAAATGGAGATCAGTCCATCTATTTGATCCGTCAGGTGTTCAACTACTTTTCCCTGCAATGTATCCAGATCATATATCGCCTGATCCAATATCTCAAGCGCTTCCTGGAAGTCACCAGCATCGTCCAGATGATGAGTCTGGGAGAACTCTACCAATATCTTTCCGGCAACCTGTAGATCGGCATTTATACGTTTTATCGCCACATAAACCTCAGGGTTTTACAGTTTTTCAGCATCGATGACGATTACCGTTCCCGTCATCACATCTGCAAATCCGACAATAACATCGTTGTCGTTAATATCGACCGCAACATCGATGATATTGCCGTCCGCATCACGCACCTGGACGATGTAATTTTGATGTCCCAGGTTGTGGGTGAAAGTCTGCTCAGTAAGAAGCGGATCGAGATCGAAGATTTGATATGCCTCGCTTTCAATGCCACTGCCCAATATCTGCACTTCCCCAACTTCTGGGAACGGTAGTGTCACATTTGCTGCCAGGTCAAACCGTGAGTACTGTTGCCCTTCAGTCAATTGGGAGTTCAATGTCAGCAACTGATCCTCGACCATTGCAGATTGATTCTGACGAATCGCGTCGAAGTTTCTGACAGTTTTGTTCAGATTGTCGAGATTACCGGTTAATGTCTGGATAGCTCTGACGACTGCAGCCTGTCCAGCAAATGGGTCGACCTCAAGCGTGACTTCGGTTGAAACAGCCTCACCGACGACCTGACCACCGATTATAGGTCTGACGGCAAAGAGATAACGATTTCTGATTGGCTTCAAACGAGAACCTACAATCGGCAAACCAGTGTTCACATTAACGAGCTGGGTGGAGTTACCGGGATTTGCCACAGCCTCGATGAAATCTTCAAGTGTATAAACGTTGATTGTCGGGTTTGAAGTCACGGCTGGATGGTGATCGGCATTACTAAAATCGATACTTCCACCTTCGGTGTCACCAACTCGCACCCATCCAAATTCAAACAGATCGGCATCTCCCCATCCGTCGATATTGATCACGAAACCCCTACCCTCTGGCATGATTCCGAGACCAAGTGTCGCTTGGATTAGCATCGGCAGAGCAACACGAAATGGATAACTGAATGCAACCGGCACACCTTTCCACGCAAATGCTCCGGCACCCATTACGGTGTAAACCGACACCGCCTGCCTCCGGACAGATTGAACCTGGAAAATGAAAAATTCACCTAACGGCAACCTGAGCATACAATTCGAAATAACTGGTGATGCATTATGTCGAACCGAACCCTCAACTCGCTGATTTAGATCAATCGGCAGCGTCACTATTGGCGGTGGTGACAGATCAGGATCAGTGATGACGGTTGTGTTCGCGTCAACATTTACCGGTATTGCAGTGAAACGATATTCAGTCACACCGGGATGGATTATCGCTGGATAAGTGGTTGCCGACAATCCTTCAAGATTGCCAAGAACTGTTACAAGTGTGTATCCTGATTCAGTCACTTGATTGCCGGTGATCAGGAATTCCTCTCCCGAAACGAAGGTCAGATAATAGCCATCGAGTTGATCTTCGGTGAAGGAATATCCCGGATTATCGATCCGAAAAGTGTCTGAAGCAACGCTCTCCCCAATAATATCCCGGTAGCCCCAGGCAAAGAAAACTCGACCCATACCGGATGCCCGACCGGTGTTGTTGGATAATTCAGCACCTTCATATTGAGGTTCTGTTCCCTGCTTCTTCTTGAAATCAGGTTGAATGCTGGTGATCCTGACATTGAGAGGTGGCTTTGGAACAGGGCTCTCGGTGACAACTTTTAAGCCATCAGGGTATGCCGGATTACCAATACCAACGCGGAACTCATTTTCTTTCGTTCCGGAGTCACTGTTCGGTGCATGGATACGATCATCAACTACAAGGCGGATTAATGATCTGCGGTCAATAATTCCAGATGTCGAAACTTCTGCTATCAACAATTCACCATCACCAATATCATCTGTATCCCGCACCTCGATCTGGAATCCATCTGCCTGGTATATGTTGTGTTCATCTCCGGTCACAAAATGTTCAACAGGATGCGTAACAGTATTGTGATGAATCAGGAATACAAATTGTGATTCCTCCGTCGGTACTACTTCAACATCTTGTGCTTCTTCGATCTCGATCCGTTCACCATTTGCATATCCGACACCGGGTTGAATCCCAAAATTCCCGCCCTCCTCAATCAAATCAAGTCCGGCAACAACTCCGTTAGAGAACATCTCACTTTGTCGGTCGAGGATAGCGTCTTCTTTTCCCTCTTGATCGAATTCAAGGTCTTGTAATGTCGGTTTGATACCGGAAAAGTATTTTAGTTTTTTCATATCAAATCACAGGAGCTTGGATTTCTGTAAAGTGAACAACAGCTCGGGTGTGCGCCGGTTTATGAGCGTTTATTGCTTCGAAGATGACCTCCTCATCAATTTCTGTCCCTTGCTGATATGAGATGTGAATCCAGAAATGGAACGAAAGCGACAGATCGGATGCTGAATATAGTCTCGTCTGCCGATAAGCTTCATACAGATCAACATCATCATTGGAGAAGACATGTGAGATATTAACTTCAGTTTCTGCGGATTGGTCGGCGCTGCTGAAAATAATCCATGACTGATCGTCAGCGTAATACTCGACAATCTGCTCGCAGGTTAATCCGAACGGCTCCTCGACCAAGTATTTCATTCCTGCCTTAGTGCCGAGGAACTGGTTGCGATATGCAAGCGTGGATAATCTTTCAAGCAAATCAACATCACCCTCACCATGTAGACGCATGATGCCTCTGTCAAAAGCATGTATGTCAAGATCAGCAGTTCTCATCTCAGAGAGGTAATAGGGATCAGTTTCATCTCGAACGAGAAAATATCGACGCAGTCGAGCCATCAGAATGACGGTCTTCAGCAAATCTAATCCCGTTCCGATGGTTTCTAAAACACCGAACAGTGTTGATTCGTGCTTTTCCTTACGTTTGCGAACGGCTGGCAGAAGCCACCAAAGATAGTCTGCGATCTTACTCAATATTGAAAGTCTCCTTGTTGACATCTAAAATCTGTGCATTTACAGCCGCTTCGTCTCCAGAACCTCCCTCGATACTCGCATCCTGATAAACTCTGCCCTTTATGCGGTGAGCAATTGTAATCTGGTCGAATAACAGGAACTGATCGACCTGTACGTGAATATCTTGTTCTGGTGTATTAACCTTCAGGTTGTACACACCGGGGACATCCATGATCTCATTGATCAGTCTGGCAATTATCAATCCCTCACCCAATTGAAGATGACTGGAATAATTATCAATCGCTTCTCTCACTCCGGTTTCAACTATTTCTTGTGCGGCATCTGCATAACGGATTACCTCCAGATCGATATCAATCGTCTGGATATCTGGTGCAAGGATTCGCACGTCTGCTGTCAATGGTTTACGAGCTTTGATGTATTGGTGAACTTCATTAATCAGCTCAGCCGTCGGTGCTCCGTTTTCTCCCAGGATCACAACTCCGACTGTACCCGGACCGAAGGGAAAATCATCCAACACTGATGCAGCAATTACTCCTGGCACCGACAATGCCCAATTACGATATGCACCTCGTGTCCCACCCAATCCGAGAGTTTCCCACTTGGTAATAGCACGTTCCCGAAGTTGATCATCAGATTCAGGATCACTGCCTTCATGGATTAAGAAGCCAACATCGTTGGTCACAGCATGAATTCCCGTCACTCGTGTGACCATCCTCGTTATCGTATCCTGTCCGACATTCCAGGGAGTACCAGGCAACTCCGCTTCTGCGACCACCTGAACACTGGTATGCCCTTCTTCAAGTACAGTTTCTTCGGTTGTGATAAACCGATAGTCATTGCCACCTGAGTCCTTCTGTGATTTGCAGATGGTGCCAGTTGGAATGGTGATATTCTGCGCTGCGTGTGAATTGCAGGTGAATGTCAGAAACACTCTGGTCTTTATGGCCACTTTGCGAGAAATTCCCATTTCCCGAACCTTCAGGTCCAACCAGGAACCGGTAGCTGTCTGCACGAACGACTGCTGCATCACTGTTTTTACCAACCCATATGTATCAGCAATAACCTTGGCAATCACTTCCAACAGACCACGAATGGCAGCTGATGGATTCAGGTTGGTGAATGGAGTGCGAACCACTAGCTCAGACATCAGATCATCTAATATTTCAGAAAGTGATTTGATCACTCAACGTCCAAAATGTCTGTCACTCCAAAGCCCCATATTACCGATGCGGGATTAATACCGTTTACTGGACTAAAATTAATTTCAAACCTCTTCTCTTCTGTGTTGAACACCAAGGGCTTTATGGAAATCGATTTATCCTCGATGCGAGGTTCAGCTTCCAAAGCATAACGAATATATCTTGTTGCCAATGCTCGATTCAGGGGTGTATCCGGCGCGCCAAGCAGTTTACCAATACCACATCCCCAACTGCCATGAGCAAACAAGTCTCCCGGTAAAGTCTCAAGTCGATCCCGGACATCCTGCAATAGACAGTCACGTCCAGAGACACACAGCAAATCTCCTGTCAACCCTACCGCCAAATCGCCATCCAAATCAAACAGAATATCCATACCGAGGTAGTCTTCTCGCATCACTTGACCTCGCAGTCGATTGGAGAAGGATTGGGAACTCCAACTGCCGGAGATCCACTGCCCCCGGATACTTTCGTAATCACCTGGGACATAGGTACCTTGACCTCCAGATTATCAACAATCGCCTTTGCCAGTTTTTCGCAGAACTCGTCGATATTGTCGATGTTCTGGATTGCTGATTTTATCACTTCACCGGTTAATGGCATCGCAGTTATCCTTTATTTCTTTGCTTTAACTGTTGCCGAACATGGAATTGGAGCACCGGTGACAAAACATGCAGGCAACGTTCCCTTAGGACCTCCGGTGATGACTCCCGCTCCACTTTCACCCAGATCTATTTTGCCACTCGCTTTCACCTTACAGTTCAAACAAGTAATCTCAATGTCCTTATCAGTTTCCATTTCAATCTTCCCCTGGCCATCAATCTTAATTCTTGCATTTTCCGCTTCGATCAATAACACTCCATCTGGTCCCTGGTCGGGAATGAAGCCCTGTATGTATGGTCGTGTGTGGTTTCCATTTTCAAATCCAACCATCACATTGTCATCTACTTTCGGTAGAACCACAATACGAGCCGAATCCGTCGCCCAGATTGAAAGAATCCTGCACCTGGGCAAGAGCGACATTGAGGAATCAACTGGCTGTACATCACAGGCGTATTCCGGGACATTTACTTCGACGACCTTGCCTTCGACCGGAAAACGCATATAGCTAGACAGATCAGGTCTGATCATCTCGATGATCTTCTTAAGCCTATCCAGCATGCTCGTACCAGATTCTTGTTCTGCCCCCGCCTTCCCATAAGTACTCTACCTTCACTACAAACATCTTTTCACCTTCGACTTCAATGATCTCGCTGTGTCTAACCGGCGTTACCAGTGTTTCCAGAAACTCCACACCATCCGGACAGACCTCTTGCCTGATGATATTGTATCCTAATCTGAAGGCACATTGTGCCTCGCCTGAAATTTCCTTCTTGCCCCAGTGAAGAATCCCTTCCCGGATGTAATCGTAGTATTGTTCTCTCGATTCCGTTTTTACGATTTCGGTAATTGTATCCAAACTCTCCCGAAGTGTCTGGTTGAATAATGGGAGTCTGTCGATTTCTACAGCACACTCCTCAATCTCGAGTCCCAATCCAGTACCCGCCATGACCGCCCGAATAATACCTGAAGCAGTTTCGTCCTCAAACGTTTTCTGAATCCGTTTGCTGTTCAGGATCGCGTTATAATCGATACCACGAATAACAACCGGATCATCAACTCCTATTGACCTGACCACCCCCCTGAATATCTCAACCATTTCTTGACCGACATATCCCCATTTGATAAACAGTTGATCACCTCTTTTGACGGAACCTGTGATGATTCTGTTATAATCAGCAAGTTCCAGAACAACGGTTTCGGCTTTTTCCAAAAGACTCGATGACACATCAAAACGTGCAACAATCGGCGTAACCGGAGTTCCGGCAAGGGTCACATCAATCACCGGACTTGTATGATAAGCTGATTCATCCCAAACCACCATAAGTCTTAATAAACCTCACATTTACATGATCGTAAAACATTAATTAATAATGCATTAACCATAAAAACTGACTTGACTTCCGTGGGTACCGACTGCACTTTGTGTGTGACATTTAAATCATTACATAACAACAACAAAGGAGCAAATCAGTTCAATGGTAACCATGCAAGAACAAAAATTTGGCGTTGAAATCGAGCTCGCCGGAGTGCCCCGCCGCAGGATCGCTGATGCCGTCGCTGAAGGCACAGGAGGACGAGTCACCGCCACTCACCAATCGGGATATGACGCCACAATCGTCACAGACCCTGAAGGTCGAGAATGGAAGATCATGAATGATACTTCCATCGCCATTATCAACGGCCATAAAGGCTCAGAAATAGTGACACCAATATTGACTTACACCGATATTTCAACACTGCAAAATGTGGTGCGCAAGGTGCGAGAAGTCAGGGCAATTGCACATACACCAAGTTGCTCTGTCCACATCCACATTGATTCAGCCCCGCATAATCCAAAATCACTTTCAATCCTCGCCAAGATGGTCTATAAGAACGAAGACCTTATCTTCGATGCTCTGAAGGTTCACCCCGAACGACGTCGCAGATATACGCGACCGATGGATGAAGAATTCATCGGCAAGGTTGTCAAGCGCAGACCACAGACGAAACAAAAGCTCAACGAGATGTGGTTTGGGCAATATCTGGAACACCCAACTCGCTACGATAGCCGCCGCTATAAAGGATTGAATTTTAACAACTTATTCAGATCCATAGGAACTCTCGAACTGCGATATTTTAACATGCATGGTGGTAAACTCCATGCCGGAAAAATCAAAGCTTACATCCAATTCTGTCTCGCTTTATCTGCCAGAGCACTGAATGCCCGTTCAGCCAGCCACCGGAAAATCCAGACCGACAATCCAAAGTTCAACTTCCGAGTCTGGCTGGTATCGACACTCGGCATGAAGGGTGAGGAATTCAAGACCGCCAGATATCATTTGACTCGCTACTTACCCGGAAACAGTGCATGGCGCCACGGACCTCCAACTTCAACGGGCACAACATCATGAAATCAGAGACCATCATATACTTCGCATACGGCGCGAATTTAAATAAACACGGAATGGACAATCGCTGCCTGGGTAACAAACCCCTCTGTCGAGCAATACTCAAGAATTACCGATTGGTATTCAAGAATGTCGCCGATATCGAAGAAGCAACAAATCACTACGTACAAGGCGCATTGTATGAGATTAACCGGGATCATTTAGTATCCCTCGACCGCTTTGAAGGATACCCCAGGCTTTACACCCGTACAATCGTCCCCGTTTTCACCGAGCATGGCAAGGAGATATATGCGGTCGTCTACAAGATGACCACTCGCAACCAATACTCCAGACCTCATCAGGGATACCTGAACATCATCATTTCAGGCTGCCGACAATGGCAACTGCCTGAAGAATATATTCAGTACATAATCACAAGAGCCAATGAACCAAATTTTGGAGAAACATAAAATGAACACCCAATTAACCAAACATGAACTTGTCAACGAGGACACAGTCTTCGTCGGTACCGCAGCCGAGATTGTTATCGATATGCGAGAACAGGCGTATTTCGAGCGCGGTACATCAGCCGAGTTTTATCTCGATCAATTAGTGATTTTCATCAATAAGTCTGCTGGTGAAACAATCAAGCTCTCCGGCTCGACCTATGAAGAGAAAGCTGAGAGCTTCATACAGGAAATCCAGCGTATCGGTTATTTCAAAGAAGCGTAAAATCCTTACCACAAAGTCACGAAGGCACTAAGAAAAACTTTGTGTCTTTGTGACTTTGTGGTGACCTAACCGGTGTCTTGACCTGGTAACTCACCGGAATAATTCTCACCCATTGCATCCGCCTTGCCCTGCTCATACTGATCTTTTAAATAGTCATCGTCGGGATTGCCAAACGCTTCATCGAGCTTCTCGTCTCCGGCAATGGCTTCTTCACCTTTCTTTTCTGCATCATCTACCGTTGCCTGTTCCTGCGATTGCGCTGCCAATTGATTTTCAATCGATTCGAACTCAGTCAACTGTAATGTGCAGGAGATGTAATCGAGTTCATTATCATGTACCTCAAGCTCCCTGATTAGTACTTGCCGAATACCACAGGCATCGGTCAGTGTAGAAACAATCTCTTGCGGTTCCTGAATAGCTTCGCGTGATGCTCGAAACAACCGTTGGACCTGCTCGAAGCGTTCCCGTGCCGTTTCAACGACAATGCCACCCTCTTCCTTGTCACAGATTTCAAGATCAATTGTAATCTGCGCGTCCTTGTAACCGATGGGCTGTTTGATTTTACCGCTGCGACCCTTGATCTCGATTTCGTCGATATTCAGTGACTGCTTGATACGCATACGTCGGGGTGGCACCGGGAGAGTCACGCTGCCAATCAGACATTCGATCTGTTCTTCATTTGTCAGTTGCTCGGTCTGAACAATCTCATCCGGCATTGACTACCACTCCATCTATTCCATCACCCTGGGCGGCTAGCTCATCGAACACCTCGAGCAATTGATCCTTGACAGATTTCGTGTCCTGCCCCGAGGCGTTTATCTCGAAACGCATATCCCGGATGCTGCGGTCAACGCTGATCGTCTGGCTTTTGGAATTTGAGATGGCATTAGAAACAATGCTGCCTCCTGTTGGAGGTGTAAACACATCTTCGTTCGAAAATGTTGTAGAGATACTTTTTGAAGTGAGCTGTCCACCTACATCATCTGCGTTCTTGATTATAGGAATCAAAGGAATCTCAATCCCGACCAGCCCGGCTATTGCTCTGATCCCAGCCAACAGACCATTAAGCTTTGTAATGATCCAGTTGGCAGTTGAGATAAGAGCGGACTTGATATTGCCCCAGACGCTCGAAAAGAAGCCGGCAATCGAAGCTCCCACACCTTCAAACACTCCCTGCAGCACTTTCCAGCCCTTGCGAAAAACCACCACTATCCAGTCCCAGCCGACCTTAACTCCACGCCAGACCCAATCGACAGACGCTTTCATGCCAGCCCAGACTGTATCCCAATTTTTGTAGAGCAAGACGATTCCTGCAATCAGCAAACCAACACCAGTAATGATCAACCCGATCGGATTGGCATTCATGGCGACATTTAATGCCCATTGTGCAACAGTCACAACTCCGGTAGCTATCGATTGAGCAATCATGGCTGCTTTAGCAACTAACATCTGCACTCCGAAAAACGCTGCCTTCGCCGCTGCCTTGATAAAGTTGAATGCCAGGAGTCCTAATTGTTTGGTAACCATCCCTATACCCTGTGCGAATTTGACTGTCCAAGACGCGGTTGATCTAACCATGCCGACAGCGAACGACCAGGTGGCTTTTATGCCACGAGTGAAGGCACTAATCATCGAGGTAATAGATGACTTGACACCAGTTGCTGCCGCTGAGAACCCTCCCTTGATTTTAGCGGGTAATGTCGCAGGATCAAAAGCTGCCATTTTCATCGACAGGTATTTCAATTCTGCACCTGCAACTCGAAGGTAATAAGGCAAAGTCCGCATGGCATTTGTTAGTCCTCCTGTAGCTTTGACATACCTGAGCATCCCCAAAGCTCCACCCCCGAACACCACAGCCAGACCAGCTCCCAGAACCTTGTGCGCTTTCAACCAACTGAAGAGACGGCTGAATATTCCAATAGTGAAGCCAATAGCATACACGACCAAACCCGCGAATGCCAGCAATGGTGAACGAGCACCGATGAACTTCGCATTCCAGGCTGTGTACCATTCGGAAAGGCTATTTATCCAAGCTCCAAACGCAGTCACGATCACATTCTTAACGGTGATTATTGTATTCTTAAGCGAGCTGAATAAGGGCAACAACGACGACCAGACCGCTTTAGCCGTATCCTGTATCCCGAGGAAGTTTGTCTTCCATGCCAGATAAAGCAATCCAACTGCTGCTACGATCGGCAGGATCGGTGCCATGGTCGCCCACAAAGCTCCCACCAGTCCTCCCAGCGCGGTTGTGAAAGTCAGACTGGATGCAGTCCCGATCCCGAGCGAAACTGCGAGTCCGATGATTCCTGCAAGCGAGAATTGTAACATCCCACCGAACAACGCCAATCCGCCGACAACTCCAATCAATGCACCGCCAATCAATGTCACGCCCATACCGAGTTTTAACAACTGTGGATGGGATGCCGCCCATTTCTGAAAAACCGATGCTGCTTGGGATACCGCATTTACAGCTGGTAAGACAACCGGCAAAATAGTTTTACCCAATACTTCGAATGTGTTGCGTACTCGTTGTTTTAAAAGACCGAACACAGCACCGAGATCGAGGTTCATGGCGGTTGCCATCTCGAGTGTGGTTGCCGTTCCACCCCGCATTGCATTTCCAAGGTCGGAGATATTTCCTTTCAGGGCATCAATTTTCGGCATAAGCAGATCGACCACATTTAAGGCTTCGATCCGTCCGAATGCCTTCATCATGCCCATCTTTTCAACTGCATCGACAGTCTCGCCGTACTTACCACGAATCTTTTCCAGAATATTCGGGATCGGCAACAGGTTGTTATTCGCGTCCACAAAACTGATTCCCATTTCCTCGCCAGCTTTTGCAGCAGACTTTATGAAAGCTCGGTATCTGGTTCCCGCCTCAGATCCGGACATAGTTGCCTGAAGCATTCCGAGAACTGTGAGTTGTTCCTCCAGTGGAATTAGCGACGAAGTCGCCATCGCACCCAGATTTTCAATCGAGGCTGCCATCTCGGGACCTGTGGTTTTGAAAGCTCTTACTGCAGCCGCTATCCCGCCTGAGAAAAGTTCACCAAATTCGAAATCGGAAAGGTCACTGTAAAAGTCCTTGAATATCCCGTAGCCGGTTGCAAAGAGCGAAGTCATATCGGCTACTGTTGCCTTGGTCGCCTTCGCGGTCAGAGCTGCTATTTTGGTGAATTCACCGACAGCAGTGTCAGACAACGAGGCGATACCTGATTTGATGTCATAAGCCGCAGCGATAAAGTCCGATTTCGTTGTGCCGGAAAATTGATTCGAAAACTCTCTGGCAGCACGTTCGAGAGATTTCAGATCATTGAATCCGAGTGATGCCATCTCACCTAACGCTTTGGTTGTTGCATTAGTTGAGGTCACAGTCAATCCAGCAAATCCAGCCATTGCAGACCCGACTCCCAGCATCCACCCACCGACTTTCATCAGGTTTTTAGCAGATGCCTTGAACCGATCCATCTGGGAGACAGCCTCCGACATCGTCCCTTTAAGATTAGATGATCCGATAATACGGATGTTGATCCCCTGTGTGAATCCTTGCAGCATACTCAACGGAGTTTCCTCGAGGCTTTATCGACCAGTCGTTTTTCCTCTTCCGCCATCCATTCAGCCGAGGTATATATTTCGATCACCCTTTGTAATGGCAGACAATCAACCATCTCGAAGGTATATGCTGGGAAGGTCTTACAGATCACGGCTCTCATCTGCTTGAACCAGTGTTTGGAAAGTTCACGCTTAACCTCGCCTACAACTTTTTTACGGCAAACGCCTTGCTATAACCGAGGACTTCCTGTATCTGTTCAGCTAGTGCAACAATCCTACCCGGCTGCCAGTTGCCCGTTTGGTTATACTCAATATCCTGCTGATCGATCTCTGGCCAGACAACAAAAGCCTTGACCATGTTCAGTGGCACACGGTTTTCTTTACCCGGTTGGACATTTCCAACCCGGGCGAATTCATCCCAGTTGGACCCACGAATTATGAAATTGTCACCGCTAACTGTATCCGTTATCTGAAAGAGTGGGTAATCCTTGTATTTCTCTTTCAGGTCGTTGATGATCTCATCAGATATTTTCAGTTCCTGATTTTCACTCATTACAAGTTTCCTTTGTTGTTAAAAAAGACCGGTTGCTCGAGTGGCAAAACCGCTGCATTTAATCCCGATTGGTTCGGCATCTTCGCTATCTGAGAAGCCACCCTCGTGGTCAGTGATCTCAACTCCGGTGAAGGTCTTGGAACGGAGGATTGCTGCACCTGGATACATGATGATGATCACCGCATTGCGGATATCGGTAAAATCCTCGAACAATGCTAGGAAGGCAGCGTTCTTTGCAGTCTGGGCGACATTGATCGCTGAGTTGAACAGAATCTCCTTGATCTCGAAGTCGATCTCATAGGTTTTATGAGCACTTCTTGTCACCCCATGCGCCGTTTTAAAACCAGCCCCGAACAACGGTTTCTTACCTTTCTTGATCTTCCAGTTGAAATTCTGAAGCGCCAGAACCGGCACCCCATCGAGGAACATCTTGATCGAGTTCCCAGCAATCCCATCTGCAAATCCGACATTTTCTATTAAATCAGCCATACAGCTTCTTCCTCACTTGCTCGCTTTTCAACTTGATCATTTTCCAATATTCTCACTTAATTCTAATCCAAATAAACTTTTGTAAGGATAATCTCAAATGCCTTCATCGAATTAATGGAAAGCGTCACTTGCGCTTCACCCAATGACCGCATCTCATCAGTTGAGGTGACTGTCAGTTCAAAACTGTCGATCTCCCCCTTCTGCCTCATCAATTCTAACGGTTGCTTGATATCCTCTTCTAAGAGTTTCAGTCCCTCACCACCTTCGTCATTCGGACGTCCCAAATGTGGAAATGCTGCGATCCGTGCTTGTTTGCCAGCACTGTAGATCGCTCGTAATTTCTCAATACGGTTGTAGGTTTCACCGACTGGTGGGGCATTGTTAGACAGGGCAATGATCTTTCCGATACCCGGCTGTGTGCGAATGTAATTGATATTCGCTTGGATCAGCTGTACTTGATGACCTCGTCCGAACTCAGGCAACAGCGAGATGATGTTCACCGGGGACTCGCCCAGTAGACTCTTCTGCAATGATACCGATGCCATCTTTCCACTGCATGCAGAACTCACCCTGTTGATATATTCATTTCCATCCTGATCCAAGAACTTTGCTTCGCCGATAAAGAACACCGCATTACGGTTGGTAAAATCTTCTTTCAAAGCGATGCAAGCATCAACATAATCCTGAACTTCTTGTGGAGTAATATGATCCGGATCGACAGGTTCGAAGCGAGGCAAATCGAGTAGCGCGAAGCGCTCGCCGAGGATGTTATCAATCATATTCTGGCAACTGGTGACAATCGCGGTCCATAAGTCTGGTGTGTCAGCTCCGATAAAATGCACCCAGGAGACATCTGAGAATTGCTCTGAGAACTCAATCGCATCCATATAGTCACCGTTGGTCAAGACTGATCCGTCCGTCCCACCAGTGAGACTTTCAGCCTCAACGGCATCTGGGAGGTCATCCGCTAATTTCGATGCTAACACGAGGCTTTGACCAGCATTGATCGCCGCTACAAGAGCATCATTAGAATCTCCGGTGAAAGCATCGGTCTCTTCGGTCTCTGGATTGGTAACCTCGATAGTTCTTGAATCGCCATCCACTGTAACATCGACCTCAATGCCGTTCCACAACAAACAGGGTTCAACCGCCTCGATCCGGATAACATCTGTCTCACCCGATTTCAGGACGAGAACAGCTTTCTGTGCATCACCGATACGCACTGCATATATCATGGAACTACCGGCATCGAGCCGTTCCAACAATGCTTTCAAGAGCTCACCACCACGAAATATCTGCTCCGCAGTGTCCTTATCGGAAATGGTATAACGAGTCAAGAGCTGTCCACCCTCAGCTGCACCAGCGATAAATTCAATGTTGGATGCGGGTGGCGTTACAATCACCGATCCTGACAGATATTCGGTGTAAACATCCTTGATAATCTTAGTTGCCATCAGTTAACTCCCGCTGGTTGTTTGCGCCAGGCTTCGACCAGCTCCCTGAACTTATCAGGCTCGATGCGGTCGGTACTTTTCAAATTATGTTTGACCCTCACGGCTGCTGCCAGATTACGTGAAATCTTCATCTGCCTGATGACTGTGGAAACCCGCATCTTTGTATTTTCTTTCTTTCGAGGCATGTCACCCCCTACATTTCTATGTTGACCTGATCAATCCTGCTCTCGACCACTCTGACTTTAAAACGATGCTCTACAAACAGGTATGAGAGTGACTGCTGGCAAACAAATGGAATTCTTTTTTCCAACGGTGCCAGGTCAGATCGACTCTGAAAAACTGTCCGTTCTATATGCAAACTCTCTTCTGTTTCGGGATCGACAAGGTCAACAGAATCTTCTCGACAAAGGTCGGACAACAAATTATCTATATGATCGGTAACTTCCGTTACAATCACATTTCCGTTTTGCTCTTGCCCGTTTACAGCCCGGATTGTAAAGCGTAGCACCTGGTGGTGTTTGGTCACCTTGACCTGTGTTGCGATATCTTCCGTCGATTCCGTCCTGTCCCACAATCCCGTTCCAAGGTTGCGCTTACGTGTCGAAATCAAATCAACAATGAAATAGGGATATGGATTACCAGCTGCGACAAATGCAATCTCGTCCTTGAAAGCATGTAATCCGGAAACATTGTCCGTCAGATACTTCGATATGGCACGCTGTAGTTTCATAATTTTAGCTGTTGCATTACTGCTTCCACTTCACGCCGGATGATACCTGGTGCCAATTCTTTCCCAGCCTGATACGCAGGTTCCATGTAGGGTTTCGGTTTGGGGCGGACATAGAAATATTTCATCTTCCGGTCCAGGTCAATCCCATGTCTTCGTAGCCAATTCCGAAATCCTGGGATCTTGTCAATTGTAAGCCAGTGCCCTTTCGTCCCAAATTCCACAGCAGTTGCGTACTCAACATTAGTCCCAACGATAACTTCCGACGGCGAAATCTTGTGAATGTGAATCGAATTCCACAACTGCCCTAAATCAATTGCGCCATGTCCCTTCAACTTCTCAACTGCTGTCCGTTGTATCTCAGTCGCGATGGTTAGCACTCCCTCATAAACCGCTTCAGTCAGTTCACCCGGATAGCGTTTGAAAAAAGTCTTCACACCTTCAATCGTCTTCAAGTCAACGTCGACCTTAATCACGACTTGTACTCTCGCTCAAGTTTCACGATTAGATGTGACACAGCACCAAAACAGTTCATTGGCTTAACATCGGAGACACAATAACGAACATTGTTGTAAATCAGAATGTCTCCCTCAGCTACATCAGTATCCGTCAACATCGAACACATCCCATCAGCACCAACCTGTTTCAACTCATCGGGTGACAATTGCTTAAATTCAATCGGCATCGATCCAAGTGATTCTTCGCTCGCTTCATGCGGTCCAGCAAAATCACCAGCACCAACGACAGAAGGACGCAGAATCTCAGCAATCTCACCCGACATCTGGATTAACTCTGCTGTACTCAATGCAACCATCTCTTTTTCATGAGGTTCTAACATATCCGGTAATCCTTACAGATCGTCCGTGTGCGCAGGAAATCTTGGTCGAGTATTTACTCTGAAGCGTATCCGTTTTGCACACACGGTCGAACCGGTGCGCTCGGAATTCGGGAATTTCTATTCCTATCCATAAATCTGCGGTATTACCTCCGGTACACCACCGCCATATTCCGGATTGCGCTCAGAAACCGCCTGACTGTACTGCAACTGATAATTACGACCAAGCTCCGCCCAGTATGCGGGTTGTTTCGTTTTATCTACCTTTTTATCACCTGAGGAGAACGAAAAGTTACGAGCTGTTTTAGCCTGCATCATTCTACAGACTACAGTCAGTGCACTCAGCAGCAAGACCTCCTTATCATCATCTTCCAAATCTGGTGTGATGTTTCCCTGACCATCTACAGCGTATCTGATCTTCAGATCTTTGTTGACCGAGACGACTGCTCTGCGCAGCGCCCTTTCCAACTGTTCATCTTCCAATAGTGGACTGTTCTCGTCACGGTCGTGATATTCGAGGCGCAGCTCTATTTTTAGATCACTCAGTGCCATCAAATTGTTCCAATGCTTGCGCTTTAGGCCAGAATTGCTGTTTTTTTACTGTTCCGATATCCTTCAAAGTAAAATGCTGCTCGCCTTTCTTCTCGAGGATTTCTCCAGTCACAGATCTACAGGAAATCTTATCGGTGATCATCACCACGTTTTCTTCGATCCGAGTGTAGTCAACCTCCCAATCATGTGCTGATGTTTCAGAACCTGTTTTCACCGGTAATGTTTCAGATTCATCTTTGTCGATCTTCAGCCAACCTTCGGTTATGGCCTTCTTGACTTCATCAGTTGTCTCATCTGCCATGAGCGAGGCCTCAGGCTTGAAGATCAGCTTGGACTCTGGGAGGATTAGGATACCCGGACGTTGGTTTATTAATCGTTTCATATTCTGATTCCTCCTATCCGAGTATCTTGACTTTTGCCAGCAAATCAGGGCGTAACACACCTAACGCCAGCTCCATCCAAACCACCCAACTGACTTTGAATTCGCTCGGACGGTTATCGGGTTCAACTGCAATCGGTGTCCGGATTGCCATCTTGCCAACCGGCTCATCCGGGATTAATAGAATCTCATCCATTAGTGCAGCAGATGTTGTAAGCACTTGGGCACCACTGAAGTATTTCAGGATACCCTTCTCACGGAGTTCGCGTTCGGTTACAGGATCGAGCTCCCAGCCACGCATGTCGTTGAATCGACCACCACGCAGAACGATGTATTTTACGGTCAGGTCTCTGTCTTCAAGAAGCGAAATAGCCTGGTTGAGCCCTGTTTCAGTTAATGAAGCACCGCCGATCTCGACAGTATTCGCTTCAGGAACAGCTTCGGAAATAACCTTTACCGCCCTTTGATTGAGCTTCTTACGGATCGCCGATCCTGCCCATTTCTCCATGTCGGTTAAACGGTGAATATCACCGTTACGCAGTACAGATACATCGACAGCAGGATTGGAAGCTACACGACCAACCGGGAATTCGATTTCATCGTCATCCATATCAGAGCGATGCACCTGACCACCAGTCGCAATCCAGAAAGCCTGGATCTCTTTTATCTTGGCGTAGCGTGCCGGTTCACCTTTCGGCAGCTTGTTTTCAGTCAATAGCAGCGAGGCGATCTCTTTCTGTCTGATCTCGTCATATATTGGAGGAGCTATAGAGGCTGCAATTGTGCGCAAACCTTCAGATCCCAAAGAATATGCATCCCGTAGGTCCGCTGAAATCGCTTCAAACTGCTGTGAAGTTATTGCTTTTGTCTTCATGTATTCTCCTACAGCGCGAGTTTAAATTTGACGAGACTGCCTTCTATTGCCAGTGCCTTCCCGACAACAGTCTCAGTCTCACCAGCAACTTTAATATTGCCAGCAGTAGGATCGAAACTCAGGTCATCATCGGCACTGATTGTTCCAGTGATGTTATCGGTCTCGTATACCCCACCATCCAGGAAGATAGCCACCTTATTCCGCTCGGTGTCTGCTGGTGTGAGAAGTGGCATTTTGTCGAGATGGTAGATTATACCCACCGGAACATCAGCTGCGTCCGATACCACCTGGAAGGTGTCATTGTCAACCAATTTGACGAACTGACCTTTCTCACCCGGACCCAGTAATTCCCCATCACCATAGGCAATGCCAGGATGAGAAGGATTGAAATAAATATCACTCATTGTTTCCTCTAAAGTTGGAAGGTGATCAAGGGATCAGTGGAGCAAGTCCAAACACAAAACAGTCTGTATGCTTGCTTCCTTTTTACCTTGATCACTTGATCACTGTTTTTATTCTACTTTTGCTTCACGGGCTTCACGTAGCCCGTTGCCAAGTCTGACTGCCAGATCGTTGGTTTTATCGTCCACCGCCATCGGTTCGATACCCGCATCACTGCGCATCACCTTTTTTCTGTGCTGTGTGCCTTCAGCTTTATTTTCAGGCAGAGCATCGATAACCGACTTGGCAGCATCGAACGCACCTTCATCCAAACCGGCAAGGCGTTCGATCTCGGCTGTTCGTTCGGTCTCATCCTTGAACGTCCGTCCACGCTGTTCCCATGTTTCAATTAATTTCGAAGCAAGAGACTTTCGTTCTGCATTGCGTTTCTCAGTTTCAAATGTCTCGATTTGTTTCTGTAAGTCCTCGACCTGTTTCTTTAGGGTTTCATTCTCCTGCTGAACTTTTTTCAGGTCTTCCTCGACACCGGCAGAAGCATTATTAGCAGCAGTGCTTTTTGCTACATCGACCAGACCCTTGACCTTGGTGCTGAATATTTCCAATCCAGATGTAATTAAGGAGTTCAGATCATCAGAATTGATATCGTCTGAACCAAACTTCTTCAAGAGCTGCCGGACATATCCTTCGAAGGCGCTAGTCAGTGGCCAGACCTCTTCGTTGATCTTTTTCGCGGTCAAATAGGACTGGAAATCGGCAATCGTTTCCATATTGTTATCCTCTATGCTTAATGTGTTTTTTGCTACGCTTAGTATTTTTGCACCAGGATCAGCGCCCTTGCGATCCAGGAGCCCCATCCCTGTGAAGGTTATGTTATGCAGGATCTCGAAAACCTGTTTGCCCTGGTATTCCCTCCCCTTGTATTTCTTCAGGTGCACACAATAGTTCTTCTTCGATTTGATGCGTTTTCCACAAACGGAACATTCACCTTCTTCATAGTCACATTCCATCGAGACCTGCTTGACGATTCCTTTGCTGATCAGTTTGTATGCCAGACGTGAAAATGGATTATCCTCGGTGTACAGTTCTCCATCACACTCAACATGACCACCGTCGGCATCCTTGAAACGTGCCTCTGTCACCCCACCCACTATGTCCGTCAAATCCTGTGAGTGCTTCAGATCAATCTTGGTGTTGATCGCACTCTCGTGGTTGTTCTGCAACTCATCAACTGTAAAATGATCACCGTTCAGATTAGTACCGGCATGTGTAAGGATGAAGGTGAATTTCTGTTCACCTGCAGGTGTCTGTGCTTCTGCCTCGGTAAACATTCCATCGTGGGATATGATGTCCCCGGTTAAAGATGTTTGGCAGTTGCGAGATATATCATCAGATGCCTTGGTTGAACTCTGCTTCTTTGGTTTCGAGGCAATAATCAAATATTCCTGGGCATCGCGTCCTGGACCTTCACCGGCATACCTGGCAATTCCATAAGAGACGGCACGTCGTCGAAAATCAACTCCGTTGTAATTCGCACCGAACATCTCTTTCAGTTCTGCTGCGGTTGGAAATGCCTTATCCCGGTAACTCATGAGCAATTGAGCGTTATTTCGAGCTGATCCTTGTATGAAGCCCTGAATCAGTTCGTTGATGCTGTCCTTGTTGTATTTGGTCTTTGAAGCATAATTACGACGTTTATTATCGAGGATTTCCTTGCCCTTCCAATAGCTCATCAGCCCTTCTATGAAATGCATTTTGTCTTCATAGTCATTGAATCCAAACTGCGTCATGTAGGGTGGATCGGCATATACGACATCAACATTGACTTTATTAATCAAGCTTAAAGCATCCTGACGATAGACCTTGCATTTCTGTCCGTTGTCAAATACCAACGCATTGGCATCTTTGATGCACTTGACAAACAGCTTCTTGAACTCTGAAGTGGAAGGATTGCCTAAATGAGAATCGGCATACTTGTTGGAATCATCAGGAATGGGTTCCGTCAAACTCTTCTTTGACCTGGAATACTCTCCGAAACAAGCACGAATCTGACAGACACGTCCTAATGCGAAAAGCGCAATGTCCTTTTTGTAGCCTTTAAGTTGCTGGATATTGGCGAATGCATTTTCGAGGAATTGGAGAATCGACTTGGTGTAGTAGTACCCACTGAACGTCTTTACTATGAAACTACCAGCAGAAGAATTCTGTTCAAGGAGAGCTTCGATCTCCTCATCGAAAATAGTCACCGATGAGTTTTCAATTACTGCCCGGGCGATGTGATAGGGGTAGTCCAGCAGGTCATTCGAGACTACTCTCAATCCCTTTTTCTTGTAGAAGTAACCTACATTAGCACCGCCGCTGAACAGGTCAAGGACGGACTTGACACCATCAGGTGTGTATTTCCATATCCAGTCCAGCATGTCATGCTTCGAGCCCATGAAGGCTGTTACCCTCGCATCTGAATCCTTGTCTGCTTCTCCATGCAGATCAGCTACGGTCATAAACTGTTCTTCTTGTATGTCCGCCTTTGTTGCTACTTTATTGCTACAGACAAAAATGTGTTCTTTCCCATGTGAGGCTTCTCCTGAGCGGTTCTGTCCTGCCATGCTGTAAGAATGATCCCTACTGAACATCCGCGAACTCTTGTCATGCTTCTCGATCAGTTTCTTCATCTTGGCTTCATTTGGATATGCATGATCTCGATACGATATAATCCAGTGTTTGATGCCCTTTGCCTTATCCAGGAACCCATCGAAGAACTCTTCGGAATTGGATTGGGTAACTGTTTTATGGTTGGTGAGGAACTTCTTTACCCGACTAGATTCATCAATCTCCAACCCCTTCCAGTATGTCATCAAGCCTTCGATGAAGTGATATGAGGTCTCGTAATTGGTTGTGGAATATTCGGTAGCATAGGGAGGATCGAAGTACGCCAGATCAACCTTGGCTTCTGGCAATACTTCCAGGATGTCTTTGCAGAAAACCTTGTTCTCTTTCCCGTTGTCAAAGACCAAGTTATTAATCCGGATGACGTTTTCGCGGAACCGATCTGTGAATGCCTTTGGAGTATCCGCATGCCGGTTACCGCTGCCCTTGGATATAGAAGCGAAATGACCGTAACTGCCCGAACCGGAAATACAGGATTTAGCTAATGCAAATAGTGCAATGTCCTTCTTGTATCCTTGGATGTTGTCAATGTTAGCACGTATATTGTCAATTATCTGGTGAACACCGGATTGGAAGAACTTCCCCCGGAAGGTTTCCTGGACAAAGTCGCCTGCTTTGGGGTTAGATTTGAGCAGGATTTCAAGTTCGTCTTCGGAAACAGTGAAGGAGTTGTTCTCGACAATTGCCCGGGCAATGTGGTAACAGTAGCGCATTCGATCGTTGGCAACCACGCGCAGCCCTTTAGTCTTATACACATACCCAACCACCGCGCTGCCGGAAAAGGCATCGAGCACACCTGTCACTCCGTCCGGAGTATGCACCCATATCCAGTCCACCAGCTTTTGCTTAGAGCCGATGTAATTGGTGATATACGGAGGCAGATCCTGCGCTGCTTCAATGTTGTCCTTCGTGTCTCTTGCCAGGCTTAACTCAGCCTCGGCTTCCAAGAGAAAGGATATGCGTTTAAGTTCGGTGTTCATCGCTCGTTTGATATAGTCATGAAATTAACCATGAGACTATATTAAAGAGCAAAAGGGAAGTTATCCAGAACTGACGGGATTGATGGGATTGATGAAATTATGACTGGCACAAAACTGAGGTTGGAATGTTAAGAATACAATCAGTGGAATAATTAAAAAGGAAGGGCTGGAAACAATTTGTCTCCAGCCCTTTGAATAAATATGGGAATCTCTATTGGAGGTGAAAATTCCTACCTCAGTAAAATGAGCTTCCTCGTTTGCTTAAAGCTACCGGCATCAATTCTGTAGAAGTAAATTCCACTGGATAATGTATTGCCATTTAGCAATGTCGTGTGATATCCAGCTAGATGCACTCCATTTGCCAATATCTTCACCAACCTGCCTGAAGCATCATAAACAGAAACTTTGACAATTGACATTTCAGGTAGACCGAACTTAATTTTTGTCACCGAGTTAAATGGATTCGGGAAAGCTGCTGATAAAACATAATCATCAGGAATTATTGATCCTGAGCTAGATCCCCCACTCTCGTCCAATAGCTTCAAGAGAGAAGTTATTTTTTGAGGTACTATAACAGCTTCTGCGACGTTTATGTCAGAATCAACGAGCTCACTTACAGCAATGTAATCTATCACCGCGAGTATGGAATCATTTAGTGTCTCTGCGTTTTGACGTGCCAGATCATATTCCTCAGCAGCATCCTCATATTCACCTGATTCCGATAAGCAGTTGGTCGCGAAACGTTGAGCAACTTTTACTACTTCATCATCCTCATTATTATTGACAATGCCGAGATAAAAGGTTCTCAAATCATCCAAATCACCTTCAAGCTTCAATGTAGTACCAGTGAGGTAGTGAATCGCGTTGATTGCTTCTGATTGTTCGTCATCAACGGCAAGCCTGAAATACTCGTCAGCGTCTTCATATTCACCATCGGACCAATATCCCATTGCAATTTCAACGCTTGTGACATCATCGATAAGCTCGGAAGAATCAGAAGAAATATTGAACATCTCCGCGAATGTTTTAGGGGGTGCTGTCACTGTCCATCTGAAATCGGATTCACCAACGGTCACAGGTCCCCAGTAATTACCCTTAGCGTTCACAATATCGTATTCAACCAGGGAGGTTGATTTGTATATGAACGCACCAAAATTGATGTAACCCATATCATAGTAAGCGTCCCAGATGTTGTTTGAGCCGATCGTGGGATATGAGGTTAGTGAAAGATATATCTCTGCACCGTCCTCATCATCCTGATCTCCAGAGCCATATCCAATACCATTTTCATGAATCGTATTCGGGGCAGTTCCTGTTGAGCTGGTATAGGTGTCAAGGTCAGGTGCAGAACTGACACAATAAATACCACCTCCCGTATTACCGGTTATTTCAGTATTGATAATCTCCGGATCGGAGTTTGTCGACAACGAAACACCTGCATCATATATGCTGCCGTAGGTCCCATTATTTTGTATGGTATTGCCATCTATAACTACTTTACCCGCCGAACAGGATGTGAGATAGATTCCGTTGTAGGCATTATCCTCAATGGTTGAATTTGAAATGTTAACCTTGGAAGAATTGATGTAGATTCCATAGTTGCAGTCACTGAAAGTGCAATTGTCTATTTCCAAAGCGCCGGTTGTTGGTGCAAGTCCGGTAACATACAAACCGTCGTAACCGCCCTCGAAAATACAGTATTCGAGCTCGGAATTCACACTTCCCGAAGTGGCAGCGAATTTAATATGGTTGAATAGATTCTGACCATCGTTGGTGAAGGTAATCTGGTTCTGCGCTGTTCCGATTGCCTTCATATCTGCACCTGATTCGATCTCAATGTCCACATTTGCGTGCATATATACTACTACACCATCCTCAAGAATCCAATCCTCACCATCTGGAACGTGGCAATCACCTTCGATCACGTAGAAATGATCTGTATCATACCAGTGCCCATATACCGGCTCGTTTGCAGGTTCTGCTGGAACTACGAATTCATAATTGCTTGTGTGCCAGTCATCATGACACCTTTGTCCCCAAACAACGTCACCGTCTCCGGTTCCTAACTCGTAAATGTACAGGTAACCTGCTCCTGTGGTGACTATTAACTCAAGGTCATCGTCGTCATCGATATCCTTTATTGAATAATCAATTATGCGGTCACCAACAACTATAGGCCAGTAACTTAAAAGGTCACCTGATGTCCCGTCCCAGGCTTCAATCTGATGATGACCATTAGGCATGATGATGTCTAAATCATTATCGTCATCTACATCAGCCACCAAAGCCGAACCACACCAGTTCTCATTGATGAGATTGTTGCGTGGTTGAGGCCAGTTAGCAAGTCGAGTGCCGTCATTGTTGTAAACGTACATTGAGTCAGGTGAGCTAACGATGATTTCAAGATCGTTGTCGCCATTAATGTCTGCCAAAACAGGCTGATTTGCTATTGGATCAAATGGACTTATCGTCTTATAAAGCGATATCCCATGTGCTTCTGTATTCTCGTTTGTGTTTGCTGGCCAGGCAGCCCCCACATGGGGACTAACAGAAGCTGCATCCCTTGCATACAGCCCTAGCTCTTTATCTATAAATACCACTTCAAGGTCGCTGTTTGCATTATCAATGTCGCCTAAAACTACAGAACCAACCTTGGCATCCAATTCTAAACCAAATATTTTGCTATCTATATCCCAGACGAAATGGTTCGTTTCTGGTTCATCACCAGGACCATTGCAATAGAACACATGAGGATTGCCACCTATATCTCCAAACGCTGGAGTACAAGTCGTATAAACCGATGGATCGAAGACATTCCAGCCTGGATAATCTCTCCAAACATAATCATTACCAACCAGAGCGTATTCTTTGAGGTGTACAGTTGTATTCTTTGTAGTGAAATTAACATTGAACATGATAATCGAGATTTCCGGCTGTCCATCCTCATTTATATCGCAGAGTGACGGCATACCACCATATGTAACAACATTTAGAGAATCCTGATCGTGAAGCTCTATCGCGCAATCAAAAACCAATTCATTATCGGCTCGAGCCCATTCAAAAACCAGGAGGTAGGTGTCATAATCTGAGCAATTTGCTCCGAAGACCAATTCAAGGCGAGGATCTCCATCAACATCACCAAGTACCGGTTTTGTTAGAAGATTCACTTTATCGAGATTGGCCGGAGCATTTGGATGATCTATGTCCGCAAGATCAATAGTTGTTTTAGTTCCATCCTCATTGACTTGAACGATCTCACCTTGATTGGTTCCAATCCAGAATTCACAATCACCATCCTCATCAAAATCAGTTATTGCAGCTCCTGCTGGATAACCGAATCCGATATCAACAGGAAAATCATCTCGTAGTGGGTGTGAAAACCAGGCTGTGGTGGTTTCTGAATGCCTGATTTCTTTTCCATCTACTACCTTTTTGATCTTGTAGTCATAGGTTTCCCCAGGATCCACAAGGTAATCTACGTATCTTGAACCTCCTGTTATCAAGTTCCCATTATTCAATGGACCGAATCCCGCCTCTTCGTCCGCATCGGGATCTCTATAAACAATGTAACCTTCTAAATCTTCATTGGTTGCTGGATCACATAGCAATTCTATCCCTTCCCTTCCGAACTGCTGGGTGGTTAAATCTGCAAACGTCGCCGGTTGGACAGCATCGAACTGCTCAGCAATCGCTATGTCATTGTGATCTCTACCTGGAGCATCCTCAGGATTTTCCAGATTGAGTTTAAATTCGATATTGGCAACCACTTCTGTAGAGTTTAATGCAACCTCTACCTGACCAAAACCATGTAGTTCAGAGCTCCCATCTGTGGCAGCAAATGTATAGGTGCCGGTAATGTCGGAGACACATGTCTCAGTTGAGGTCAAGGTGCCCGTCATTTCTGATGTTGCTCCTGAGCCTGTATTGATCAGGGCTACATCAAGATAGAATGTTTCGTCCTCGTCATAAAGGTGATCATGGTCATTATCCTGATCACTTGTTCCGTCATCATCATATATTGTATAAAGGACTTCAATATCTGGTGCGTGTATTAACAGGTCAAACGAATCATACCAGACATTAGTACTGTAAGTAAATTCTAAATCTAATGTTACGACGTGACTGTCCGGGGCAAATGGCGAAATCGTAAAAACATAAGGTGTTGAATTAGTAACAGTCTGTTCTGAACTGATCATCGGAAATGAACTGGAATTAGCAGTAGTACTTACTGTAACACAGGTGTCAGTACATGAGAGAACACCGGAAGTAATTGACTGAGACGAAACAGTAGAATTATAAACGTTAATGTCTAAACTGAATTTTTCACCTGCGTCAACAAGATCATTATCAATGTTATTGACATCGTCTGCCAGCACATAACCGGTTATAGTTGGATCGTTTGTTCCACTTGTAATTGAGAGCGTTGTCGTATAGGGCAGATAATTAGGTGCCATGACTGTGAAAGTACCTGATGCAACACTGTCGGGGAAGAAGGAACCGATCTCCAAATCTCCCTCTTCATCGCTGAAAGTGGTGTAATAGAAATCGTCCTCGACACTCATACCGACGGAGGCAAATGGGACATCAGCTGCGGTAATGTCGTCAACTATGTTCAGGTCAGCGTTGTTATCCTCACCAGCAATGTAAGTTTCGTTAAACGGATCTGCCTCGAATTCGTTGGGCTCCTGAATCCAGATGTAGGCTTCGGGATCACCCAGAAGATTATAGCCCATAAATACTGTTCTGAAGGCACCATACCTTTGAGACATGGAGATGTTTGCAATTTTCGACTTTGCGAGGATCTCACCCATACAATAAGATTCTCCATTTGCAATCATGTCTTCAAAGGGTTTAATAAAACTGTTGATTGAAACCATTGGAATATCATAAGTTGAACTACCAATAAATCCTATTCCACCTCCCTGTATACTTCGTATCCATGCTTCGCCGATGCAGTCAGAATTGAACATGCCGGGTTCGCAAGCAATGCAAATCATCATACCATATTTCAGGTCACAATCTAAGCCCATGAAATCGGCGCGAGTGATTGGTCCCTCATAACCGTCACCATCTCCGCACTGTAATTTGTATTCATTTCCATGACTGAGATTAAAAACAATTGAATAACCATTCTCTATCTCATCTAAAGCATCCTGTGGTGTAAAGTGTTCGCTAGTTGTTGCATTTATATGAGTTACATCCAATCCAAGATCATCTAGAATTTCTTCCAGATATTCTCCTGCATTTTCTGCATCGCCAGCATTAAACATATCCGTTTCCAAAAAAAGGACATCATTCTGATATTCCGTATTATTAATATCTTGCCAATAATATATCTGCATTTTTACAACAAAATCATCGGCTTCTTCAACAGTTCTAACCGGAGCTCTGCCAATCCATACCTCCGGATATAAATCCATATTATCACTATCATCCCAGGACCACACCTGGTCTCCGATGTAGGCATTCTTATTCGAATTCCAGTCACCATCAAGGCATGAATAGTACATATCGGTGGATACGTAACGTTCATTTTTTCTGCCGATTAAAACTCGAGATGGAATTATCTCAACGTCACCTCCAAGCAGAACCCATTGAAGATCTCCGTTGCGATATAAATGCTCGATACAGGCTCGAATGGATTCGCTCTTGTCACCTGCTGGATAGTCCACAACAATGTCTTCTATCGTTATAATATCAGCAGGAATACCTTTACTATCCTTCTCGTCTTCCAAATCTTCAAATGAGGCTTCTAATGCTTCAGAAGTTATTATCAAGTACTCCAAAGGTTCCATTTGATTGTTTTCGTCAGAGATACCATCACGAGAAATTTCCGTTCTGGCCTTTTTATTATAATTTATCTCAATGGGAGGAATAAAACACGTTTCAAAATCACCCGGATTATCAATCACCGAAATTAAGTAATCAGTAGTTTTTTTGATTTTCTTTTTACTGGCATATCTCGTTTGATCCTCTTCTGATCCAGTATATGATCCTTCAACTGTCAGGCTAATTTCTTCATATATCAACATTTGACCCGTTACCGGATTGTATTGAATCGGATGGATAAGAATATCTACAACTTTTGCGCCCATCAAATACCCGGTGCCAGTAATCTCAGCCAACACTCCCGGATAATCCGCATTCTCATTATAAATACTCACGTCTTTAGCCTGTTGTACAGGTCCCGAATTATCTATAATCCCCTGATATTCATCAGGATTAATTTCAAGTGTCTTCCCAAAAATCACTGGTTCCGAATTGTTTATTTCCAGATGAGTTGGAATAAATCCAGGATCAATGATAAATCGGATTGATTTTACCGGTAAAGCAGGTGATCCAAATTCAAATACATTCGTGTAATCCTGGAATGTCACAGTAGAACCGTTTTCTTTTTCCTGGACAGAAATCAAATCTGCATCAAGAATATTTGTATATTCTAAACTACCAAAGCAGACGGTATTTAGAGTTAAAAAGAGCATGACAATCAACTTTTTCATAATTTATCTCCAGATTTTGTTTTCAGTAGTAAATTGTTATTTTAGGAGGAATAACTTCTGTGACATCACAATTTCACCCATCGTAAATTTAGCGATATATATTCCGGATGGCGAATGGGTAGCATCCCAGGTTACCTTGTACTCACCTGGCTGCAATCGTCCCTTGATTAGATTCTGTATCAGTCTCCCTTGAGTGTCGTAAATACTAATATTAGCATCTGCCCGGGTGTGGACTCGATAATCAATTGTAACTTTACCATTAAAGGGATTTGGGTGGGCAGAAATGCTTGAACTAGTTGGCACAAAGGCAACCTCTTTATCCATATCCGGAACATCAGTGTTTTCTGTATTATACATCAAAGAAAATTTCCAGTTCAGATCCACAGGTTCGCAAGGAAACCATCCTTGAAAACCGTTATTAGTATTCCATACTTTGTAAACATATGTTTTTAAAACCACCCCATCCACATCCACAGATTCAGCGCCAATCCAGTTGCTGGGATAAAAATTGACTGGATGGACACCTGTTGGGCTTGGATCACCATCTCGTAAATCGTTGCCTCGCCCCCATGCCTTAGGCATATCTCCATCAATTTCTAATCGAGCCAATTTAGTTACCGAATATTTTTCTACAATGTAGTTGCCCTCAGGGCAATTTTCGGTTTCGTCTGTATCAAACTCATGATCAAAATACATCTGACCAGTATAGTCATTAACGCAAGAATCACAACCTGTAATAAGTTGATTATTTGGCATAGGATAATGAACTATCACCCAAGGATCTTTGAGCCTTTCAATAGCTTTCCCGGCGTCAACCATCCCGTAACCCAATTCAGTGCAATGGTCACCAAGAGCTGTCGAAAAATCAACGTTGTAGTTTCTAACTCCTTGGGCAGTGGCGCAAATCAGACCTCTAATGTCTTCGTTGGTGAGTGCAGCAGTACCCGAATAAACACCACGAGAATATCCTAATAAAAAACCTGCTAAACCGGCGACTTGAGGAGTAGCAACGGATGTGCCATTAGGCCATGTATATCCACCACCTGCTTGAGCTGCTTTGATGCTCGTACCGGGAGCAACAACGTCAACATATGTTCCATGATTTGAGCCACCCGATCCCCAATCAAATGGAATTGCCCGAAGACCCTCAGGACCAGTAGCACCGACGGAAATTATACCAGGGTGTGTATGAGCGATAGTAATGTTATCCTGAAACTGATTCTCGTTTCCTGTGAGTAAACAAACTATTCTACCGTAGGTATGTGCTTCTGCAACAGCTATGCTCCAGTTATAACTATTAAAACTATAGCTTATATTGATAACATCACAATCACCATCGTAGTCTGCATGGTAAATTTCTCTAATTTTTGCAGGGACATTACCACTAACCTGCCTTGAAAACAAACCAGCTTCCCACTCTATTCCTGCAATTCCACTATCGTTATTTGAATTTGCCATCATAACGCTGGCAACCGCGGTGCCGTGGCTAATGGTTCTAAACAGATCGGATCCGTTTAAATCTCTACCATCAAGTTCTTCGTGGCTAAAATCTACACCTGAATCAAGGATTCCCAGACGAATTTCAGGACTACCTTGATATTCATCAAAGGCAGGTTGCATGTTAATGTCCATACAACTATGATTTGCCATGGTATAAGTTGTAGAGTGCAAATTGGCTTGAATAGTGACCCAGTTGTTTACATCATTTTCCTGACTAGGTTGAGGGTAATGATCATCGTTAGGCCAAGTACCTGGGATAGGAGGAAAAACTGCATTTGCATATCCGACCTCATCTAGTCCTTGCAGGTCGGTGACCATGTCTTCGTAATCTTCACCTTCCGGAATTGGGACATTGAACACCTTTCCGAAATTGAACCCTTTTAATTCTGCCCCAACTGCTGAGATGATGTCAACGTCATCTGTATCAAAATCAGGGTATTCTGTTAATATCTCTTCAACTGAATAGTTATCCATGAAATCTTCTACATCTTCTGAGGTCACAACGGCAATCTCTTCTTCAGTATCTACATCCCTTTCTACACCTTCAAGAAAGAAGACCTCAATGTGAGTCGGGTCATCACAAAGTCCAAGTTGAACCTGAGCAATGAGGAGTAAAATCAAAAATAAAACTGTAAAGTGTTTTAACATATCATTCTCCTTATTCAAAATAATAATTATGGGTAAATCTGAAACGCCTCGGCACCATCATCATTCATAATCCAAATGGCATTCTGATTGTGGTAAATGGGTTGCTCACTAGGGGATGTGTAAATAATTCTCTTACCATCGAACGACCAATTTGCAAATCTCCCAAAAGAAGAAGATAGCTTCGTCATATTTTCACCTATAGAATTAAAGGTGTAAATACAATCCAGATATGTAAATACTATTCTTCCATCAGCCGGCGAAATCGATAATCCAAAAAAATTCGCCGTCCCGCTTGCAAAAAGAACGCTAAGGTTCTCGCCTGAAGTGTCAATAGCTGAAATACTGTAATCTAAATTACTCATGAATGCAATTCGATGATTTCCTGGAAACCAATTAGGATACATACCATTGACGTTCGTTCCATTCCGAGAGAGTGTTTTATACTCCCTACCATCAACCTTTGCAATAATAATTAGGGGTTTCCCCGCCTCTGTATATTGATTATAAGCAATATAACTCCCGTCGTTGGAAATTGTAGTGGAAGCTCCACCAGTATTTCCGGGAATTACTCTTTTGCTTTGGGAAAGGCGATCCATAATGACTATTTTTCCCTGATTGTAAAGATCATTAAAAATAACACTATCTCCATCTGGTGTAAAAATCATTCGTGTAGGGAGAAGAATAGCATATATGAAATTTAATTCTTGAGTAGCAGGTTTGTATGACCAGATCCCACAAGAGTCTTCATCAGTGATAGGGTGGTTTTCGTCATTAAATCCACTCGGCTTGAACCAATGGAAGAGTATTTCTTCACCATTCGGGCTGAGAACCGGGTGTGAAAATTCAGTGTAAATAAAACTGGGCGCTTGGATTTCAGAGTTTGTTGAGAAGTTACAACCAATGTGAATTATCAGGCAAATGAAACCAAGATAGTATTTAATTTTTTGACTCTGCATCCAATCTCCCAAAATTATTATTTAAGCAAAGAATACTGTCAGCCAACTTGTTCTCAGCTTTTCTTAACTAAGCTTATTTTCTTTTCTCAAAGAGGGCACTTCCAGACCTATATAAACTCAAAATGCCCCACGCCACAATGGCACAGAGCTATACTCTTCTTAGGTAATCCACTTGAAAATATCAGTTGTAAACATAATCTACCCACCCTGATCAAAGTTCTCGGAAATTCAAACTATCCAGACTCAAATTCAAAAATTAGTGAAATAAAATACTGATCGCCAATCTTTCTTAATTACAGGTTAAATTAACAAAAAATAGAATTTTCGATTTACCAACGCTTAAAATATATACTAGTCTTTATGAAAAGACAAGATACAATTATACACAAATCAGTTTTTCAAAATTCACTTCAATGGTTAACATTTCACTCCTGAATATACATTCAGTAGGTGGAAGAAAGACCAAATAGTGTTTATTTAGCTACCCGGATTCAGATCCTGGCGAAATTGGGAATTTTCGGAATTATACTTTACAAAAACAATCCTTTCAGTTTTTCCTTATCCTCCTGCAACTCACCTGGCTGCCCTTCAAACGAGACTATTCCCAGTTTAATAGAGTAAACTCTCTGACATATTTCCAGGACTTCGCGTACTTTTTGATCGACGATCAGAAAAGTTGCACTGGTTTCGGCGTTGATTTGGACTATCTTTTCAAAAAAGGAACGAACAGATTTCGGAGAGAGACCAAGTGAAGGTTCGTCGAGCATCAGCTGCTTGGGTTTGGGGATTAGGGCTCTTGCAATACGAGCATCTTCTACCCACCTCCAGAGAGTTTTCCAGCATCCTGCTTGGCGCGATCTTTCAAGATTTGGATAGAGTAAGAAATTCAATCGTGCATTAATTCAGTGCATTTCCTCTATCTCACTCAATTTCCATTTCACAAATGCCACAAACTCCGGCTTTCTGTAAAGGAGATATTTCCCATTCTTGCCAACTGCCCGTGGGAAATTCGGGGTGTTTGCCCAGCGATGGATGGTCGAGTTTGATACAAAGAGACTATAACTTCGTGCGATTTCGAGCATCTGCGACCGGTTAATCAAGGCATTATCCATCTGTGTTAAGCTTCCGTTTTAATAGTTTAACCAACTCTTCCTTCGAACGCAATGCCCCGATCTTATGCTTCGTAATCAGGGATTTGAGTTGACTCCCTTTCAGTGAACCCAGATTAACATCCATCTCAAGAGTGTTGAGTAACCGGATAAAATAGTTTTTCTTGCGGGCAATTGTGATGCCATTATTCAGAGCCAGCTTCTGTAGCTGCTTGATGGATAATTTATCAAAATCGCCTAGCAAAAACGCAGTTCTAACCTTGACCACCTTGCCTTGTTTCTTGATGGCTAATTCAACGATCTCGGATGGCACGAGGATGCAGTCGAAGTTTTCTTTCTTCGATGCAACCTGAATGGCAATCGCCCAGACATAGAGATGTTTAGATGAATTAGTCATTTTCAATGCACCGGTTGTCCCGATCGGCAGACCCTCGCCCGGGCTGCATAGACGAGACAACGGCACATTACGTGCCGAGGTAATGGGGGAGCTTTATTGATAAAAAACTCCTTACCACCCAATGGACCGCACTCCGGACAAGTTCGCTCATCACCTGCGGTCACCCATACAATTCTCCTCACCCCGATCTGGTTGTAAAACTTGTTCCGTCCATGACCATAAACCCTCAAGGTTTCAGTCCTAGTTATCACTTCAACTCGTGTTTGTGCTGTTTTGAAAACCGTCTTTCCTGCCAATCGAAACTCATCTGGATCGGTAATAACACCCCCGATTTTTTCTCCGATCTTTGCAATTGAATCACCTGTCACTATTCCGACTGAAATCTGCTGTTTGATGTGATCAGCCAATTCTCGAGTGACATTACCCAAGAGCTGAAGGTTAAATTTCACCAGAAAATCCAATGCTGATTGATCTATTAGACTCATCACCTGTCCAGCCAGTTTGACTCGGTCTATATGTGAAAGGTTTTCGTAATGAGGAAATTTCAATTCACTGAACTCTCCGATGCTGCTGGTAATTCCGTTCAGGAAAGAATCCTTGATAGTGGTTTTCATGATCACCGTCTGGTCTCTTTTCATATCTCTGATTATTTCATCGATCCCTTTCTGAATGCCTCGAAGTTGTTCCTGCCGAATCTCCAGTCCATTTTTCAATAGCTGTGTATCGCCAATGTCGACCAATTTGGCTTTAACATGCATCTCAGCCGTGCGCAGCACTTTCAACATCGAATTGACCTGTCGTTCGATGTAAAGGTCGCGCGAGTGGAGACTCCGCAAGACGGCTCGCTGGATTTGTTCGGCTTGAGTCAATCCAGCATCTCCACTTTTACGGATTTCAGAAACTGCCGGCAAGCACCCTGATCAAATCGTCGCTCCTCATCTGTTACAGTACATTTATTATTATCAGCATCAAAAAATCCACACTCGTCGCAGATATGATCTTCTCCAGCAGTCGTATACATCCCCTCTGCCTCAGATTTGTCTTCTTTTTCGACTCGTGAGTTCTCCTTAACCTTATCCATGCCCAGCATCTCGCGCGCCGTCTGCACCGACATAACTCCCATCTGCACAAGTGAAACAATATCCTTGATGTCCCAGGACATGTCCACCAGCGTCCCCTCTTTAGTTCGATTAGATTTTTCGACATCGGGATTCAAATCCATCTTGGTCTGGATCGTGTTTTTGGAGATCAGATTGCGGTCATAAAGCTCGATCAGCAGTTTCTTAACATCAATCTCATTGGTCAGATCGACGTCGGAAAATATGTATTGAATTTTCTTTTCTGCATAACCTTTCATTTCCTTCCAATCATCGAATATCCAATCGAGAATCTCACGAGCAACCTGCTTGATTTCTTTAAGCATGATAACCATCTTCTGGAAGGCGATGGACGCGGTGGCAAAGTTAGGTCCATCTCCAGTTACCAAAGATTTAGCAACACCAAGTGCCACGATTATATCTTCTTTGACCTCCTTGACCTTATCCTCAGTGTTGAGCACTTGTCCCTCAGTGCCGTAAGTCTCAGCGCGGACATAGAACGGAACAACTAATCCGGATTTCAAATCCATCTTATTAATCTGATCGCGAATGGTCGAGATCATCTTCTGGGTGGGCATGATCACCTTATCACCGTATTTACCTCCGACGAGAATAAACCTCAACGGTGTTGTCCAGCGTTTGGCTATCGCACGTTGTGCTCGTCGATAATCCCGCAGCAGTTCAATAGACTCGAACGCCGGTGTCACCATCGAATTACCCCGGTGTGAAAACTGTGGAGCATTCCATTTCCGGTGGATCATCTGGTCAAGTGGAAGTTCTATTTCATCTCCAACAGAACCACTTTCAGCTTCTGGTTTTTGGATTGCCTTAAGCAATTCACCATTTTCGAATTCAAAATCAACGGATGATGGATTGACGCAGATCAACTTGACAATATCGTTGTGTTCACCCTTTGAGGGTGCTCCACCCGATCCATAACGCTTATACCCAATGCACTCACCCTTCACCAGAAGCTGCAGAATCATATCCTTCAGAAACCGGTTCATATTAAGTGAATTGAATAACTGAGTACCCTCAGATCGCGCTGATTCATCGTCTGAAATTATCTTCACCTGATCACCAATGGCAAATGTCCGCCAGGTATTGATGGTGTTGGAGACGATCGGCTCCTCGCAATAATATTCCCATGCTTTACGTGCCCGTTCCTTCCAGTCGGTAGGGATACCCTTGATTTCATACTCCGAGCTGAACACCCCGGATGCGAGATTTGCGGCGGTTCCCATCAACTCCTCATCAACAACAATTGTTGTAACGGTTTCGGAGTTTTCGACCTCATTATCCAGCGATGGGGGTGTTTTCGTATCAGTCTTCATGAAGCCTCCCCGCTTTCAAATTTCGCATTAATTTAATCATAGAGAAAACATACCTTTTCACTTTCCGGACGTAGGTCGAGATGGATGAAGGTCTTGGCGATACCGATCCCGTTAAAGCCAAGTTTACCTGCATTGCGAATGATGTCGATTCGCAGATTGCTGTCTGGGCAAGCGATATCCACTGCCAGACCGTTCAGGTGCCAGGAATGTCGCGCGCCTCCTATCGCGCGGTTGTGCTTTTCGCAGCGTGCACCGGAAGTAACCGTTAGCGGTTTATCCAGCAGGGCACGTAGTGCCTCGACACACACCAACAGTTCTGGTGCGACAGTCTTTTCACAACCGCAGCTGCAGTCCAATTCCTTGTCCGTGAAATGAGTCCTGATTGTCTTGTTTGCCATTTTATCCCTTTCTTGATTTTTACTTTATCACTTATTAAAAAATCGCATTCGTCGCCATGGGAGCGACATAGACTTCTTCGTAATGCGGGTCAAGCCCATCCAACTTTTCCACTTCTCTTCTCAGGAAAGCACAACGTGTTGAGTCCACGATATGATCGTTGCCTTTCGAGTAGACCACACGTCCGTTTTGCAACGTGTAAGTGTGCGTGGTGAACTCGTTTTCGATGTCGATATCATCAATCGGAAAAATTGCCTTACGTTTAGCAAGAGCCCGATTGATCAGAGACGTCATGTATTCTTTTGTTCGTTTGCGAACCGGTTTAGTGTCATCATCATAACCGATCACTGTCGCTCCACCAAAATCGAATCCCCGCACCTTGCTTTCAAAATCCTGCCCACGGAACTTGTCCAGGCTTTTCAGATCTTGAGCCACTGATAATCCGTTCCCACCATTATCGATCCCGATTCCTCTTGGATCATAGTAACGGTCAATCAGCGCGATAATATCCGCCAGTGCAGGATAAGGGACATGTTCGGCATGCAGTCGAAATATCAACCGCATCGTTCCAATTTCATTTTCTTTCCAGACAGTTACCTCTGAAGGATCGTTCGTGTAGCCTGTATCCGCTCCAATCCAGAAAAGCCCATCTTCTGAAGCTAGGCACATCAACAAGTCCAACCGGTCGCGGATTTCATCTTCCGAATCGCAATCTGATAATTCTTCACCGGAAATACTGACTGCCCTGTAGCCATCATAAACCTTTTGGCAAAGCTTGAACTGCTCGTGATTGAATGCACCATAAGATGGTCTGCCATGTTCACCCAAGACTTCATGCTGAAAACCTGGTGTATCCCGACCACCGTAGAAATCAAGCAACTCCTGTTCCCTGTCTTCAGTCCAGTTCGGATTAAATGAGGATGGCCAGTGAAATATCTTCCAACGCTTCTTTTCCTTAGTCAGACGATAATATGTGGTGTCTCTAAGTCCATTCGGATTTGAATAGAGCCTGAAACGTCCACCTGCATTCAAACACTGCCTGACCGCACGCCAGGCTTGTTCTGGTAGCCATGCAGCTTCGTCAATCCACACCCGGTCGACGTGCAATGATCGGAATGCCTTCCCGTAATCCCCGCCAGGACGAAAGTGAATCACCGTCCCGGATATGAACTGCGCTTTGAAATAGGGCTTGCGGGTGATGGCTGAATGTCCGGATTTATTGATAGCAATAGCTGTTGTTAGATCTGGATTTTCTCCAACTTGAAACTCAAACTCATCAATCAGTGTATCGAGATGTCCCTGATGCGGAGCTGCTACCAGTCCACTTCCTCCCTTGGTGGTAAAAGCGTAATGCAACATGTCTGTAACAATGCAAACTGATTTTCCAACATCCCGACCATCCTGGTGAATGATGTTCTTCGATTTACAGCGCAAATCCTTTTTTTGATGATCCCAAAAATGACGTGCACTACCATCGCGGTTTGATAGAAACACCTCTCCCCATCTGACCGGATCGGTCAGAATCTTCAGCAGGGCTTCTTCTTCGCGCTCAGATAACGCGGATAAATCCGTTTTCAATTTTACCATCTTACAGTCACATTTATTTCTTTTTTTTGCCTTGACTTTCGCGGTTTAACATGGCACTGTTGGACATAAGACTTCACAAACAGAAACAGGAGAACAATTTGAAAATTGAGCAAGCAATAGAACATTTTCTGAATCACCAACTTGCAAATGGCAGGTCTCCACACACGATTGGTGCCCAGCAGCGAGATTTGAATCTGCTGCTGAATCATTTTAGCTTTGACCACAATATTCAGAAGATCACATCCACTGACATCGATGGTTTCCTCCTTTGCGATCCGGTGCAGAAGCAGTCCGATGGCAAACAGAAAATGACAACTTCCATCAATCGCACCCGGGCTTCGATCAAAGGCTTCTTCCGGTGGTTGACCGACACTGGCCAGATCGATCATAATCCAGCTATCGGTATCCAGATCAAACACAAGAACCGAAAACCTCCGGTCTTCCTGACTGAGAATGAGAAACGTATCCTCCTGAAGACAATCCGACATCATAAGGGCTGGCAGGCAAACCGTGATCAGGTAATCGTCAGTCTCTTCCTGCATACTGGCATCAGGTTGTCCGAGCTGGTTAACCTTGACCTCAAGGATGTCATCTTGCTGGAGAAGAGGATCACTATCCAAGCCAAGGGTGGACAGATAGTCAATCGCTTTCTCAACACCAAACTGCGCACAATTCTTCACCGGTACTTGAAAGAGCGCAAACAAATCTTCAGCGAAACCCAGGCACTTTTTCTCAGCCAGTTGCAGAAGAGAATTACCACACGTCAAATCCAACGTCGTCTCGACCAGTGGATTGTAAAAGCTGGAATTGACAAGCGAATCACGCCTCACAGCTTGAGGCACAGTTTCGCAACCGGACTGTATGCTCGGACCTCGAACATCCTCATCGTTCAACAAGCACTCGGACATGCATCCGTAAACACAACTGAGATTTACGCCCACTTGCTCGACGAGACTCTTGAAGATGCCCTCGAAACTCTGTAGCAAAGGGTTTGAGGTCTCTGCATGCTTTCGGATTGAACTGATCCACTCAGTGATATCCAAAAATCCTGAAACCCTTACCAGGGGAGTGCTTGATGTACATTGAAGAATTGAGATCACTATTATCATTTCCTTGTTTCCTCTTTGAATCCTCTGTAGGGACGATAGCCAACCACTTGACCACCTTGATTACGATCCGGTACTTGAAAGTCCTTTCGTAATGGCATTCTCCCTAAGCGATAAGGCCACATATAACAAGAGCTGCAAGTGCATAGCCTGACATCCTTTGTCGATCCACAAACGCATTCAAGACATTTAAGTCGAACAATCCTGATCAAAGTCGGTACACCGAGCTCCTTACGGATTTCCTTTGATTCTCGACGTGTTTGCTTTGCTTTTCTGGCTGAAGCCAACTGGTGTGTTTTTTCTCTCTTCATTCTCATTAATGTTTCTGGTTTTCAGTCAGCCGCAGAAATCAATTTCTCGGAACTTTTCAGGCAGCTAACTAAGGACTTTTGCACATACAACCGGAAATTGGTGTTACAGTGTGGGCTGGATTTGATTACAGAAATCCATGAGCTAGCTACCACTTTTTTGGCTAATTTCACTTCCAAAAGTTTTGAACCCTTCTACCCCGCGGAAGCACCATTTACATGTTGCCCTGCGGAGTGCCTCCGAGCTTTGGATTTTGGCTTTCCAAAAACTCCGCGAGTAAGACAAGTATTATAAGTCACATACGGTCTCTTATGTGACCCTTTCGCCACCTCCGGCCTCGAATTCATAAAGACTTGCAGTAGCAGATCACCTGTGTTATGTGACCTTTTATTTAGGTTTTTCAACAACAACACCCACTTAGCTTTTTTACCTGACTTGAAATCGTGCATTTCAAATGCATAATTACAAGTATTTTGATTAAGTTGTTCCCAATTCCTAATCCTGCCTTCAATCCGACTCGCTCACTTGACAAAGACCCGATCCAAATACATATTGTAGTCACTTGCAAATAAGTGACGACATTATGTTTAAAGGCTAACACCATGAGGAAAACCTCAGACCGATCTGAAGAGGCGCAAACCATCTTCCGCAACCACGGTGGCATACTCAGGATGCGGGAGGCACTCGAGTTCGGTATAACCAGAACAACGCTTTATTCGATGTTCGACAGCGGTCTCATCGAACGTCTGCATCGAGGTCTCTATCGCTTGACCGATCTGCCATCTCTGGGAAATCCAGATTTGGTTGCTGTCTCCGGTAAAGCCCCGAATGCGATAATCTGTCTTATTTCGGCACTTGCATTCCATGAGATCACGACCCACATCCCGCATGAGGTTCAGATTGGCAGAAGTCGGCATACGAGACCACCACGGATTACTTATCCCCCTACAGGGACGTTCTACTTCAGTGAACAAGCCATTACCTCTGGCGTTGAAAAACACCTGATCGACGGCACGGAAGTGCGGATATTCTCTGCCGCCAAGACAGTTGCTGACTGTTTCAAATACCGCAACAAGATCGGTCTCAACGTTGCTGTGGAGGCTCTCAAGATGTTTCATGAGAGCCGGAGACTTATTCCAAACGAAATCATGAAATTCGCCGCCGTATGCCGGGTTGAAAGGGTTATTCGACCATATCTCGGAACACTGCTATGACACCCAGAAACATCACCAATCTTGGCGCGTCCATACGACAGCGCTTGCAGAATCATGCCCGATCGGCAAATCGTCCTTTCGATGAAATTCTTCGCTTCTTCGCTATGGAAAGGTTTCTGTATCGCCTTACGAAGTCTGCACATGCCGACAGTTTCACTCTCAAGGGTGCCCTTATGCTGAGGATCTGGGATACACCATTGCAAAGACCAACCATGGATATAGACCTGCTTGGACGAATGGATTACGACATCCGAGCGGTCGAGAGTCTCATCCGTGAAATCTGTAATGTCGAAGTTGAACCGGATGGTATTATCTTCGATCCGGCAACAGTTGTCGGTCGTGTCATCAGAGAGGACGCAGACTATGAAGGCGTCCGTATTCGATTTCAGAGCCGGATCGATAACGCACGGGTGACGCTTCAACTTGACATCGCTTTCGATCCTTACGTTACGACCAAATCCTTCCTCTGTGACTATCCAACGATTCTTGACCTTCCAGCACCCAGGATGAAGGCATACAGCCGTGAGGCGACCATTGCTGAAAAATTTCAAGCCATGGTCTACCTCGGCAGCATTAACAGTCGTATGAAGGACTTCTATGATATCTGGGTGTTGTCGAGGCATTTCGACTTCGACGGGAAGATCCTTGCGGATGCAATTATAGCCACCTTTGAACATAGACGGACAGCGTTTGAAGCTACGCCGCTTGCTTTCACCCCGGCATTCAATGTTGAACCGACAATTACGCATCAATGGAGGGCATTTATCACCAAGAATCATTTGCATGACGCCCCAGTTGATTTTGCACAAGTAACAAAAGTGCTCGAGGATTTCTTGTCGCCGGTGTCTGAAAGCCTTAT
Organism: Calditrichota bacterium; assembly: GCA_018644935.1. GTDB lineage: Bacteria > Electryoneota > AABM5-125-24 > Hatepunaeales > Hatepunaeaceae > JABGPL01. Next base: position 63,320 of record JABGPL010000006.1, read on the forward strand.
CGAGTCGCAGCATTTTGACAGCATATGGAAAGCACCAGGACCTTGGCGATAGACCATGCATATATCTCGACCAGGTTGCATCGCATAGGGAGGTCGACGAAACACTCGACCGACCTGCCGAACGTGGCACACGCGACGTTTGTGTGCGATTAGTTTTAATCCTGCGAAGCATCAAACGTCCTCAACATCAGCATCCTCGATATCTAATTCGTCTCCTGGCAAACTGCGCACTTCTTTACCAGAGTCCAGTTCTTTCCGTCTCTGTCTGGTCTTCTCGATTAACTGCAATGCCCACTGTGCAGGGCTTGGTAGATTGATATCTGTCCCCTTCCTGGCATGTCTGGTGACTTTCAACGCTTCCAGATGCCGGATCAGAGTCTTAGACAGGAAATCCACACTGTTCGGTTGAGCATCTCCTTCGATGGCACGTTGCAACCGGATGAACACCATCCCTGCTGTCACAGCGATAGCATAATCCGAGGAATCGTTCATGTCCGGCATATCTTTCTTGAGTCCATCCATGAACCGGTTGAACATTACTTCTTCACCTGGTTTAAGAAAGCGATCCACAAAGCACCCATGCACCATAGCATTCAAACTGCCTTTTGGTGCACCACCATGATTCTTCGGATTCGCACCATGAACTCGACAAACAGCATAATTTTTGACAGCTGGATTCTTACACCGTTCACCTGTTTGTTTGTTTTTAGCTTTACATCGCATTGCTCGACTATTTAACGGCATCAGACATCCCTTTTTTTGGGGGTTTTGCATATTTACCAGCGGTAGCGTGGGGGCTCGTTATCGCCATAATTCTGGCTTTACTGTTATTAGAATAATTTCGAATCTCGTTTCCCTTGCTATCCTTGGACTCTCGATTTACATTATCCAAAACATCCAAAACATCAAACAGAAGGATAATTCATGAACAAAGCTGATCTTTTACGCACTATTGCTGAAGAAACGGGACTTACTTCCAAATCCTGTGACGCAATGCTCAAGTCGCTCACAGATATCGTAATAAAGGCTGTGGCCAAGGGCGACAAAGTCTCTCTTATTGGTTTCGGCAATTTCCACGGTATTAAGCGTGAAGCACGCATCGGTAGAAATCCCGCCACAGGTGGAAAGATTAACATCCCTGCTAAGACTTTGCCAAAATTCACTCCGGGTAAAAAATTCAAGGACTTACTTGACTGATTTGAGGAAGACATATTCTGTCATCCTTTATCATTTTTCAACATTTTGGATTTCTCCTGAAATCATAACTCACAGATTCGTCAACAAGACGAACCTCTGATAATAAGTATGATTTATTTATTATGGGGTGGATAGATTTTAATCTTCCACCCTATTTTTCTATCCCATTGAACCAGTCGAAACACATACTGCGTAAACTGTGCTGCTGCGACTTTGATCTTCACATTGGCATCATCCATCATAAATCCCTTAACCTCATGAAATTCAATCATCCCATCTGGCAGCATGACTTCAAAATCCGGTTTGTAATAAGTCCGATCAGCCAACTTCAGATTATGCCGTTCAAAGGCAAAGCTATGAATTTCACCTGCAAGCTGAAGAGTTCGCAGGTGACCAGCATATTGTTTCTCCAGACCGTTCATACCGGTGACTGCATCCGTTCGACCACGAGCAAACTGTTTATTTCGGTTCTTGTAAAAATTGTTCATCCTCAACCTATTTATTTTGGTCAAAGCTTTGACCAGAAGACCATCAAAGGCAAAGCCTTGAAACCCGCTTGCAACTTTCGCGAAAATCTGGCGAAAGTCCATTCCGTATTGTTCATACCATCCCTGTATGGTGCCTTGCGTTGATCCTTGACAGCAGGGCGTTTGAACCGATTAATAAAAACTTGTTTGACTCCACTTAAATTAACTTTCGCGATCTTTCGCGGAAGTTTTCGCGAAAGTTTTTTGTTCCTAACTATAAAATATTTAATGAATTATATATACTTATTATTACTTTCGTCTTTCGCGAGGAGGGGTACCCCCCCCTATCTGTTTTTTTTCTTTCTTCATGTACTCGAACAGGTAACTCTTCCGCGAAAGTGCGAAAGTGGCTTAACTCCTTATCCTATCAGGTAAAACTTTCGCGAAAATCCCCGCGAAAGTTCGCGAAAGTTCGCGAAAGTTTTGTTTTCTATCATTCATGGTGATTATCCTCTTCTGCATTTACCGGTATATAGGCAATTCGTTTTCTACCGGCGGTTTTGAGTTCCATAAGCGATATCTGACCACTCTTGACTAGAGTCTCCACGATCTGTCCCCGATCTCTGGGTGGATAAGCACGAAACGGCTTGTCGCGGTTCAGTTCACGGACGGTCACTCCACGCTCGCCTCGATCGGTGATAGCCCTATAGAAATCGTTCAGTGACTGTTCGAATGGTGTGTCCGCGATCCGGTCAATTATCAGCCTCAAAAGTCTATTCGTATGATAGGTAACAAATTGAATTGCCCATTCTGCATGCTCTTTGGTGACGATTAAACGATCAAGGTCTTCTGCACAAGCGCAGATAGTTGCTATCTTATCAGCCTTTTCGTACATCCGTCTTAAGATGTATATATTTTCCAAGTTGGTTTCAGCCTTACGTCTCGCCTTTGATTCTCTAAGAAATTGTACAAAGAGCTTATGCGCCTCCGGTGATTTGCTGATACGAATTGGTGCACAGTCAGACAAGCCCTTCAGGTTACCACGCGTCCGTTCCTGTTTAATTACTTCCTCAATCCAACCGATAATCTCCGGTGGTACAGCGATATCCTTAATAGACTCTCGCTCTTCTCCTTCCGGCATATCTGTAGTATCAACGACCAATAAGCGATTGAGGCACCCGTTTACAACCTCAGCTGAACTGAGCGACGAGTAGAAGGTTTCACCTGTCGTAGTCGCATGAATATTAACACAAGGGAAAGTCAGATCAACACGCGGTCTTTCCCGTTGATTGGCATACTCGGTACCCTTGTATTTTGTATTTGTAGAAGTGTAAAGCTTCATCAGCGTCGGCATTATTTCACCGTTGTACCGTCCGGAATTCTTTTGTTGCAACGATTTCATCCATAGTCCGAACTCATCTAATTGAAACATAATGCTCGGATTAATCGAAACACGCGTCAAGAGTCCTTGTCCGCTAGCAATGTTCTCACCACCGTCCAGATGATCGCAATCTGCTGAATCCAGGATAGACCTTATCGCCTCACGAGGATGTTCTTTACCACTGCCGGTTGTCCCAATACTCACGATATAGAGATTTGTCCGCAATTTGGTTTCACCACAATAGCGTCTGCCCAGAACCGTCGCTGCCAGAGAAAGGGCTGCGTTAAGAGCATAAGGCGGCTGTGGGATATAGGCGGTTTGCAAGATGTAATCCAAAATGCTTTTCAGAACTCCAGGCGGATTATATAAATTCATGGGCACTGTTTCTTCCACGATGGGAGCAATAACAGGATCATTGACTCCATTTTCAATTGTATTAACGGCAACAACGGGATTCGGGTCTACCCATCCATTCTGCTTTGCCATCCAGAAGATGGTTGAAAGACTAACACCTCGACTAGAATCGATACTATGCCAAGTCTTCTGTTGATCGCGGGGATCATATTTGGATGATTGTTGAGACCATTCAGTCCATATCCCGTAAGCCTGTTGTCCGGCATTAGTTGATTTCAACGCCATCCCAACTTTAAGCCAGATGTCACGGTCATCACTGCTGATGAAGGCAAGTGCTGAGCGCAACTCGTTGACCTTGACAGCAGGTAATAGTTCGGTTGGGTTGATAGTTTCAATTGTTGGTTGAACTCCCTTTGCATGTCCATTCATAGACCAGAGCGGTGCTGGCGCAACAGGAACACCATCAATTGGATCACTCGATGCCTCCCACTCGTATCTTTTGCCTGAGGCATGAAGACTTGGCGGGACAAGTACATAGCCATTTTCGGCTCGAATGTCCACGCCCGGACCGAGGACATTCGTCCCTGATTTCAAGTCAACATTGTCAGGATAGGTGAAGTAAAGGTGCCGTCCTCCCCCGCCAGTCAGAACTTCTACAGTATCTGGTGTTTTCTCATCCAGTTGCCGCCAAGTTTCCTCACCATCGATTCCTTTATCTGGCTTGCAATCGAGATCGATCACCATCAGACGACCTGACTTAATCCCAGTGGCAATGGCAATATTTGCCCAAGGCTGCTTCTTCCACCAGGTTGCAACTATAGCCGGATCGGTCGTCGCATCCTTAAAACCATGTTTGGTCAAGGGATGCTTACCGGGACTCGTGCAAGCCTTCCGCCCACATGTGCATTTTCCATTGCGGATACTATGCACAGGGAAAACTGCCCAACCGAATGATGCGTATGCTAACGCTAATTGCATCATATTAGAACGGGACATATTCTACATAAACTTTCATGTAAGCCCAAGCTGCCCATTGTATCAGCGCCTTGAATTGCTCCTGTGTAAATTCCGAAATCGGAATTTGTAACAACTTCTCTCCCTCTATTATTTCACCGGCAGCTTCAATTGCAGCCGAGATTGCATTACCTTCCAGTTCCTCATCCGTCCATTCACCGTTATTCTCCCCAAAGAGAACAACTCGGTCATTCTTCAGCCGCTCGTAATGCTCGCGTGTTATTGTGATGGTTAATCCCGTCAAAATGGAGCCTCCTCCTCTTCTACTGGTTCACATTCCTCGTCCAACCAGTCCTCATCAACTGATACTGGTGGCGATTCATTTGTTTTAAATTGATGGCGCATAACCCGCCAGAAGTTACCATCTTGTCTGACCATGATTTGCATTGGTGCTTTTAGATGTTGAGCCACACTTAAAGCCTGACTGACAGTAACAACAGTTTGATCACCACCATGGCGTGACCACCAGTTCCTTGCAGTCCGCTGAGCATAACCAGTATGCTCAAGGCAAATCCATTCCGAGTAAACTACCAATCCACAATGATAATCGACACGAAGGGAATCGGGCTTGCCGACCTTTTCATGACGATGATAACATATCCGGTCCACGTCCACCAAGAATGGTCTTTCATCGCTGATGATCATCTCGCTTGAAGCTTCAGGATTGATTTGCACCACATGCTGCGGAAAAACGTGTCCACAGTCCGGGCAGCATTTACATCCTGCGAATACCACAGATCGACAATCTGGGCAGGTCTTCACTACAGCTTTGCCGTTCCCTTTCTCCTTTTTACCCCGGGGCTGCACCATGTCGATCGGTCCATGTCGCTCAATATTACCAGCAAAGTCCAGGACCAGACAATTTTCCTTTCCGGGTGCGATACGCATCCCTCTGCCGGCAATCTGCACATAAAGCCCAGTCGATTGAGTGGGACGGAGAATGCCTAATAAATCAGTATTAGGAGCATTAAAACCAGTTGTGAGTATGTCACAATTTGTGATTGCTCTAATCTTACCGGATTTAAAGCCTTCGAGGATGTAATCCCGCTCCATTGCATTGGTCTCGCCTGTAACCGTTTCAGCGACAATGTTCCGTTCACGTAATGCATCTCGGACGTTATAAGCATGCTGGACTCCTGTACAGAATATCAGCCAGGATTTTCGATCCTTTCCGTAATGGATAATTTCCCTAACAGCAGCTCGATTGGTATCAGCCTGGTCGACTGCGTTCTGGAGTTCACTGTTGATGAATTCACCACCACGAGTATGCACTCCTGACACATCCAAGGTTGTGTTTGGTGCTTTGGTTACTAATGGGGACAGAAAACCCTCATTGATTAACCGTTTTACCGGAACTTCATAAGCGATGTCCGTGAATATCCGGGAGTCACCATCAGTCAATAGTCCGCTGTCCAGGCGATAATGAGTTGCCGTAAGTCCAATAATCTTTACATCCTCATTAATGGCATGCATATCACCCAAAAAGCGACGGTACATCGTATCCGACTTTCGTGGAACCAAGTGACATTCATCGATCATTATCAGATCGAAGCTCTGCAGTTCTTCAGCCCGACTGTGTACAGATTGAATACCTGCAAATAAAACTTGAGCTTGAGCTTCACGACGGTTAAGACCAGCAGAATAAATACCTGCTGGTGCCAATGTCCAATGCCGAGTTAATTCCATGTAATTCTGCTGGATAAGCTCTTTAACATGAGTAAGAACCATTATTCGTTGATCTGACCATGCTTCCAGCACTTCCCTGATAAATGCGGCCATTATGAACGATTTTCCAGATGCGGTCGGGCAGACAATCAAAGGATTACCTTTATTCTTCTCGAAGTACCGATAAATGGCATTAACTGCCTCACGTTGATAGCCACGGAGTTCCATTATCCAACCGACTCCTTGAGTTCAAGGATAAACTGATGCTCCAGACATCCGCGAAGTTGTTCTTTGTAAGACAATTTCTGGCGGTGTTCCCCACACAACCAACAACCATCATCCGGTCTACAGTGAAGACAAGTCCGACATTGTACTTCAGCCGGAAAACCATCATGGCAAACAGCACTATGATCGCAGAATTTACACTTCCACCACTCAGGGTCTGAACTGATCCTAATTGGTGGACATGGTGCAACTATAATCCGTTCGGCTTTCTGTTGCAGTAATCCCGCTAAAGCTGAATCATTCCTGATCCGTTCACTGTAGAGTTCGTCGGTGTTCTTATTTACTGCCAGATAAAAAGCCCTTGTAAAACCGAGATAATGCATATAAATAACCATCTGGGCGTGATGCTCAGGCGAGGTCATTTGCACACCGTGTTTCTTTAATAACTCGAAACGTTTATCGTTGTAAGTCTTGAATTCGAGCAAATGCCAGGTTTTTGGTGCTTCGATGATTCCTAATGCCGCCCCATCGATTGAACCGGCAAAATGTCCACCCATGTCACTGAAGCCGAATTGATTCCCGGTTTCGCTCTCAAAGTCATGAACCTCAATTCCAACAGATCTCAGGTTCTCGACAAAGCGATATTCCTCCAGTTGACCGGTTTCAAACAGACGGAGCAACCTGCCACTGTGAAAAGGAGCACTGCACCACCTGAATGTGTACCACAATTCGCGCTCACATTCTCTGCCGATAAGCGACGCACCGAGGTGAGGGCGGAATGGCTCCCGCCCAGCCTCGTATGTGTCATAGATTGCCTGAACCGTTAAACTATTATTTGATGGAATCTGCACCACTATTTAATCTTCCAGGGTGGAGTAAATGTGCCACCACCAGTCTGTGGTGTTGAATTTGTAGCTGCCTGAGCTGTTTCTGCTTTAGCTGGAGTTGATGATCTGTTGCCGTTAGTATTTATTGCTGAGTAACCACGGATGATATTTTGCGGTCCATACTCCTGGGTGGTTTTAACCTTCACATTAATTTCCATCGGAATATTATGAAGCTCGCTACTGTCCTTAACCCGGAGTTTACCTACGGCATGACAGATTGCACTGAGATCCCGCTGGGCAATCTCTACTGCCTGAGGTGATGGGTTGATGAGATTCAACTGCGTCCAGAGTTTCCGTCCGGCATAAGGTCCGTCCAGAATCGTAAATTCCAGCTTCAGGTATTCACCGGTGGCTTTCGAGTTGTCCAGCATTTCAGAATTTGTTATCTCTGCTTTGTATCGATCCGCAGGGATGTGTTCGAAATCATTTGACGGATCGACTTGGGTGGCGTCGAAGCCATTAGCTCCAATATTAGCCATTTTCTTGTTCTCCTGTGTTCTGGTTATTGTTTTGATGAAAAGCTTCTAAGTAATCTTTGCAGGTGAGTGGGATCTCACTGGGGAGATCGAATCGGTTCTTTGCAAAGAATGCGGGACGCTCGGACAGATACATCACCCGTTCGCCACTGCCAATAGCACGACCAGCTTTTGTAACCTTTCCACGTTTATCCCGAGTTGTCCCGGTCACGCTGATTTTATAGTTGCAGAATCCAACAACATCTGCCCAGCGATATAACAGTGCTGATGCTTTGTCGTTGAGAAGGTCAACAGTGTACTTGCGATATGGGTCTGATTCAGGTGGTTTGACCTCTTTGTCGATGGAATGACCAATCAGGATGATGCGCATTCCTTTATTGATCCGGAGACTGTCGAGTCCGTCCAGAATATCCTGCCACAGCGGTAGTGCTTCGGTTCTCCATTTGTAGAATCCTCCTCCATTCGCACCGACCTTGTCGATTGAATCGACTTGCCAGTTATCCAGCAACTGTCTATGCAACATCGGTTCAAAAGCACTTACTGTATCTAAAACCACACTCTTGAATGGGTGGTCGTCATGCAGAGCTGTAATAGCTTCGATTGCATCCGGGAAGCTTCGAATCTCCCAATGCTGGATTCCTGGCAGTCCGGAAAGTCCGTCTTCTGCTGCGAGGAATACTGGCTTTTCCATCTGCGACGCAAGTGTCGATTTACCGATTCCCTGCACACCGTATATCAAGTCCCGGGGTGGGAGGTAAATAGACATTTTGAGTGTCTCAAGCGAAATTGACATTATTGTATTTCCTTTTTAACATGTACTCTTAAATTTCCACTGTATCGCTTGTGAGAAGCGCGTGAGCATCTCGCATCACTGATTCCAGTTCTTCAGCTGTGGTTTCGACCTCAACCGAAGTTTCCATCCTCTCGACCTTAAATGCCTGCTCACCGAATTCACGAATCAGCAAACCGGTAAACACACGAGCAATAGTCTCTCCGATCAGCGTTCCGACATCAATAATGCAAACCCTGTTCATCTTTTCCAGTCGAAAACGAGCTTCCAGATTGATACGGGATCGACCGAAAAGACTCTCTACAGCCATAATCGATATCAGCAATGAATCCTTCACGGCACTCATTAGAATCCCGTCTTTGATCTGATAGTGATAAATGGTTTTGTTCATTCTTGCCTCTTGGTTAAAAACACCCCTTACTCTATACATATGTAAAAAGAGTCAAAAGTGTCCAGACAATTACAGATAATCTTTCATTCCAGCTTGCTCAAATGCTTCATGCAGCTTGTGTATAGATTTGTAAAGAGTTGTTCTCGAAACACCTAATCTTCGTGCTGTCTCAGAAATGCTATATTTCGATAAAAATTCACAAAGACGATTCAAGTCTTCCGGGAGGCCATTCATGACTCGCTCCAAATCAATTTCGAGATCGATCCTTTCGTTGTGACTTTTTGTGTCAGAACCTGTGAACTCTTGAAATATTTCATTATCCAACGTCGCCCATTGTTCCTCTTTCGACCCTGATTCAGAAACGTACACCAAATCGTTTAATGAAGTTGCTTCCACATCGATACGTCTTTTTTTGGTTCGTTGCGACCTGATCAGATCAGCTATCCTCTGTAGAACCACCCAGGTGATGAACGCTTCCTCCGATGCCCTGTCCGGATCATATGTTGGAAGACGCTCTGTTAACTCTATCATCAAATCCTGTTCTATATCCAGCCGATCATTTAGTGAAAAATCTGGCTGTTTACACAATTGCCGCGATTTAGTGCGTATCAACTTTACTGCATATAAATCGAAGTCTGGATAGCGGTTTTGACCGCCCATATTGTCTCCCCCGACCTGGAGGGAGTTCGTCTTGGATGTCGATCAATCTTTAAACACAAAAAACGGAAATCGTCGTGAATGACGTCCCATAAGGGATCGACACCCACAACGACCTCCGTTTTGTCGGTCAGTCGTTAGTCTGGTGTTTTACTTAGTAAATTATTTTATGCTGTTACGCGTTCTTCCATATGCAACTGAAAGGGCAAACCATCCTGTACTTTCAAGATTGGTACAAGACCATCCTGCATTTGATCGAAACATTCAAACAGTTCAATCTGTTGGGCCTTAAGCTCAAAATCCGCCCGAGGCTGTAATGTTCTGCCTTTAACTTTTTTGCCGAGCAGCTTTTCATGTACCAACCGCAATGATTTATCAATTACTGGTTCACCTGTACGAATCGTAAGATTCTCAATTCTTCCGTAGCCCATGCCTCGCATTATGTCCAGCAAACGCCTGCGGTCTGAGGACAAATCATGTCGTCTCATTTAATTTTAATCTCCATCCAAACGGATTGTCGAAGTGACATTATCCTTCCCTCATATATACCAAGTGCCTTTTTCATCGTTTTTGTGACATGTGAAAGTATGCTAATTTCGATTTGAACCAAAATTGTTCAAGTTTCTTCTCGGTTCACACACCCCTATACTCTTTACATACCCCAAAACTTTTAAAACTGTCCACGGGTTTTCCAACTTTTTTTCATTTATTAACAAAATTACTGCATTTTGTTACAAAAAAGAAAAGAAATAATTTACACTAACACAAGAACGGGGGAGCAACGGGGAATCTAATAGATTGATGGATAAGGAGTTATGAATAATGCCTTGGAAGACAAGACTGAGATAATAAAAAAACTCACTTTTTTTTCATTTATTTGCATCGGGGGAAGAACGGGGATGTAAAATCAACTATATTTGTGATAATGGGCGTGGAATTTGAATCTAATATGGACAAAAAAAAGGCTGGTCGCGTGAACCAGCCTTTTTAATTAGCACTAAAAATATATTATGCGGCTCGGCAGAGCTCCCTGATCGTGGTTGACCAATGTTTCGTTAAAGTCGCTATCTCGAAATGGATGTTGTCCGGATGCAAGTTAAGGCGGTAACTCCCATCATGATCTGACTCTATCAATACAATATCAAAAACCTTCCTGCCGATTGCCTCACGCAAGCGTGATATGCCCTGTGTTATTCCACCATCGGGAAGATTTAGATCAAACTTGGAAATCCAACCATCTTCTGTCATCAACCTTGCTTTTGCCAATCGAATCAACAATTCAAATTCCCGGTCGCGAAGCATCATTTGTTGACCATCCAACTCGATAGACGATCTTCGACGATCCATCTCACCGATTAAATAGAGGATGGGTGATTGGTTGTCGCTGATGTCATGAGCGAGTTCCGATACTTCGGAGGGCTTTGTGGATTCATCAAGCTTATTGAGCCACGTGAGCAACCTCGCAGCTACCGGTTTTGTTACCATCCTCTCAACATCAGGAATATCAACTTCTTTCAAGGCTTCTACTGAATCGACACCAAAGCGAAGCAGTGCTCGAATTCTCTCCCGACCCAAGCCAGCGATTCTGGCACGTGCCAGAAAAACACCATCCCTGGGCACACCATTAGTGACCCGGTTGCTCAGTCCTGCCAACTGTTTGATTGTCGACTCTCTAACATTTAGTACTTTCGCTATACACGAAGTGGCTTCAAGTACCCAACCAATCTGTTCTGCCATGCGACCAATCGCACCAAAGTACACCCCATACTCCTGCTCAAGTTCTTTGTTGTCAAAGTCACCGATGTAATCAAACAGGATACTAACGGTTTTACAGACTTTTACAGTGTCATACTGATCTAAATTCGAGGGCATCAACTTGACGATAAACTTAAAACGTTCCTCACCGATATCTTCAACGATCATCCTCATATAATGATTACCACGTGCCTTGTATTCACCTGTCGGAATTGGGAATCGCTCGGAAAGTCCATCCTCTGTCACAATCGCCGCCAGTAAAGCTTCAATTATATTGATTCTCTCATCACTACAATGACTCAACCAAGTAATCAGAGTTTCCGCACTTGGCACTGTAATCCCCGTCTTGACAACAACCTTTCCCAAATCTGTAACTCGCAGGCAGTCACCCCTATCCAACTCTAAAAGATCAAGCCTTAAGCAGCGTTTAAGTCCTCTTGAGAGAGCGTCCTTCAATTCGTTTGAGTTATCATTATCCTTTAAATGAAGTCTCCAACTCAAGGTGTTCTGCATGAAACGATAGAGCCCAGATTCATCCTCTCCCCCACCCACTGCCACAGCTTGCATCACAGCAGTTGACATGTCGTTTTCCCACATGCACGGCTTGATATTCTCAAGTTCCCCGTTAATGTAAATATTTCGAAACTGTTCGCATTGTAACGGATTAGCTGCTATTTCAATCGCTCTTCCAAAATCGGTATTCAGCCCAAGCCTACCGGCACGACCACCCATATTTGCGAATTCACCTTTAGTAAGATGCATCAGATATGGACGACCCCCGTTATGAGAACACCAGCGTTCGCGGTCGAGAAAGACATTCTTCGCTGGGAGGTTTACACCCATGGCCAGAGTTGTAGTACAGGCAAGTACGCGAATATGTCCGGCCCGATAATTCCTCTCTATTACTTCACGCTCAAAGATGGTCAAATCCGCATTATGATAAGCCACTCCTCTCTGCAAAAAGGTTATCAATTGATCTCGCGACAACGTCTCCTCACCAGTCAGAAGTTCCTCAATGGCAGCACTTGCTGGTGCAGGCTCCAATATGTCTGACAACCGTTCTATGAATCTCCTTGTGCCAGCTTTGTCACGGACGAAAACCAGACATTGCTCATCCTGCTCTATCCGGTTTGCTACAGCAGCCAGAGTATCTTCGAACACATTGCCATTCAATCCATCCAACCAAAGCTCCTCACCCTCGTTCTTGCTGTTGCACTCCCAATAATGAAAACGCCCCTCAAATAAATATCCCATTCTTAACTCTACTGGTCGCTGGGGTGATTGAAGAAAACTGGC
>JABGPL010000060.1 GCA_018644935.1 Calditrichota bacterium
AGCTTTAATTTTTTCGTACCATATGTAATTCGGCCCTGTTTAGATTCAATGATCTGGTTTTGTCACCAGATGCAAAGTAAAACGTTTCTTAAGCTTTCAAATATGAGGCAGGGATGAACAAGTTGCCAGTCGCCGTTTACGGCGTTTCCGGGAATATTCCACACTCTGGATTTGTGGTGATTCTAAAGGAAGAGAATGGGGACAAATTATTACCCATTTTCATCGGCGCGGCAGAGGCAAATAATATTCATTTACTTCTTCAGGGTACAAAATACATGCGGCCATTGACCTATGATCTTTTTCATAATCTGCTTGAAATGGCAAATGCTAATATAGAAGAGGTGGTTGTAACAAATTTGAAAGACAATACTTTTTATGCCGAGATTAGTTTAGTTACTGCCGATGGATACAAGCACGAGGTTGATGCTCGCCCATCGGATGCAATTGCTCTCGCGATTAAAAACAAATGTCCAATCTTTGTCAACCAGTCAATTATGGATGAAGCTGGGTATTATGGAAAGCAACAAATGGGTACTGACAAGACTACTGATGATTTGGAACTACGGATTAAAAATTTGAGCTTGCGATTAGAAGATGCTATCCAGAATGAGAATTATGAGGATGCTGCGAGGATACGTGATATGATTCTCCAAATTGAACTGAAAGAAAATGCGGACAGATAGACTATAGTTCTTAAATTCAAAAAAAACTTAATTTAACCATAAACTTCATTTGATCATGGATAACAAACCAGAACAAAAACACTCAATTCTATTTACACAACTGGTAATGTACTTTCATTCGGCGGCGATTCAGCAAATGGGAAAGATGCCGAACCCTGTTACCGGAAAAATTGAACGTGAACTCGACCAGGCCTCAATGAGTATTGATATGCTCGATATGTTGAAGTCTAAGTGTAAAGGTAATCTTTCAGGAGAAGAGGATAATTTCCTCGGACACGTAGTTAGCGAATTGAAGCTAAATTACGTTGATGAAGTAAATCGGAAAGATGACGTATCGTCGGAAGCACCGGAGGACGCACAGGAGGAAGATAAAGCAGAATCCGATACTAAGGAACAACCGTCAGATAACGGTGAAGAGACGAGCAGTAATTAGGCGGTCTCATTCTGGAGTTAGAGTTTAAAAAGTTTTGTCACAGAGCAGCTTCATTGATTACGGATACAGTTGACAGGCTTTTTTTTAATTTGAAATAATAATTAAACATAGACAACATCAACAAGATTAGGTAGAATCAGAATTATTTTTGGTCACTTACATCTTTTGTATGATGGGAGGTTACGAATGTACGGTAAACAAAGAGAGTTTTTACTAATTGTCCTTGTGTTGTTTTTTGCAGCATCAAGTCTTTATTCTCAGGAAGAATATCGGCAGTGGACACCACCTGATGGCGTGACAATGCGTCAGGGCTCACACATTGAGTGGTATCGTGGTGGAGAATCACGAGACGAAGGCGAGCTCGCTGGTGAAGTGGCTGTTGTCTGGTCAGATACCCGTCATGGTGATCGTGGTGTATTTACACAAGTTCTTGGAGCTGATGGCGAGTGGAAATTCGATCAGTCTGGTCTACAGGTTGCCGATTCGACGGGGCGTCAGGAAGATCCCGGAATGTGGCCGGATCCCACAGATGGGGGCTGGTTTGTCGCCTGGGAAGATTTCGATTTGTGGACAGTCGATGGTGATGTCTTTGGTGACACACTTGGAGACATTTATTGCACCAAAATTGATGCTCAGGGTAACAGGATCTGGGGGGACTCAGAAAGAGGCGTTCCCGTTTCTGTATTCGATAGTGTTCAGGAAGACGTTCGAATCGTTCAGGATGGTGAAGGTGGTTGTATCATAGCCTGGCGAGATCAACGTGGCGGAGACGCCGGTGATATTTATGCTCAACACATTTTAGCTAACGGAACTCCTGATCCGCGTTGGCCTTTAAATGGAAAAGTTGTTGTGGCTGCACCGGGTTCGCAGATAAACCATACCGCTGATAGTGATGGAGCGGGCGGCATGATTATCGGTTGGAAAGATGACCGAATTGGTGGTGATTTCAATATATGGGCTCAGAGAATTAGATCAGATGGGACAATGGAGTGGGGAGATGGCGAGGGTATTTTAGTCTGTAGTCACCCTGCAGCTCAAGAAACTCCTAAGCTCTGTCCCGATGGTCAGGGTGGCGCATTTTTCTGCTGGGTAGACAATAGGAACGCGAACGATTCAAATCAGGACATTTACGGTCAGAGAGTAGATGCAAGAGGGAACCTGATGTGGGGTGCAGTTGATGAGGGTGAAGCGATTTGTACAGCTGAAGAAGAGCAGATTGGCAATCGTATCGTCATATCAGAACCCGGTACAGCAATCGTCTGCTGGGAAGATAAACGCTCTGATGGATCTGATATTGACGTTTATGCAATGCGCATAGCTGGTGATAACGCCATTCAGAGAACGTGGCAGAACGAACAGGGTGAAGCTGTCATTATCATGCAAAGCAATCAATCAGGTCCAAGATTGTATCCTGATGGTGAGGGTGGAGCATTTTTTGTCTGGGAAGATGAACGGTTCGGAGGATTTCCGGAAATTGATATTTGGATTCAACGTTTGAATGTTGAAGGCCAGAGAATGTGGGCGGATGAAGGTGTGCCTGTAGTAGGTGCCACTGGGGAAGGAGTTGATGGATTATACACTCAGAGTGGTCCACTGATTCGAAGAACAGCTGATGGAGGCTGTGTTGTAATCTGGCAGGATCAACGTTCAGGCAGCATTCATTTGTATTCACAAAGGTTCAACGCAAATGGTGAAGCTGTTTGGGAAGATAATGGAGTAGCGCTTGCCGAAGGCTACAGTCAGAATGCTCTCTACCCTAAGGTTTATGGAAATATAGACAATGATGGAAAGTTTGCAGTTGTATGGCTGGACGGCAGGTTTTCTGCACAAGGTACTTTCCCGTTTATTCAGTATGGGATTGCAAATGGGGAGACTGTAAATACTGTCTTGCCGGTTGGTGGTAAACCTGTAATATCAACGGATATTGTCGGTGGTGGTATTGATATCGATGCAACCAAAACCGAGGATGGGGGGATGATTCTTGTTTGGGAAGACCATCGTCGCAACCAGCCATACGCAATATATGGTCAGAAAGTTGACGGAGAGGGAAACCTGTTGTGGGGAGATGAAGGATTGCGTATCGCTGAATTTCTATGGGATCAAAAGCTGCCTCTCGTTTGCTCTGATGGAAGAGGTGGTGCGATAGCTACCTGGCGTGCTCCGACAAATGATAGTCTCTATAATGTATTTTGTCAGAGAATTAACAGTGATGGAGAGCGTCTTTGGGGAAATGAAGGTATTAATATTACTAACAACTCAGTTGATGAGACGGTTGAGGCAATAGTACCGGACAAAAGGGGTGGTGCTGTGATTGTCTGGCGTGCCAGTGAAGATGTGTTTGACACTGACGATGATCTCTGGATTCAGAGAATTGACAAAGATGGTGAGCCTGTTTGGGATGAGGGTGGCAAGCCTCTCTGTAATACCTGGAACAAGCAGCGTCATGCCGAATTGGTGAGACATCCGGAAGGATTTGTTGTAGTTTGGACAGATGGTCGTGATGATGAACTTGGTACACCACAAGATGATATTTATGGACAATTTATACTTCCAGATGGAACTTTCCTCTGGGGTGATAGCCTTGGCTACATGATCTGTGGTGAGGAAGATCACCAGCAATATCCGGATGTCGATATCACAACAAGAGGCGAAATCTGGATTGCCTGGGAAGATGGCCGCTGGGGTGAACCTCGACAAAGAGATGTATATGTCCAGAAAATAAATCGATGGAATCCCGGTGAAAATGGAAGACCGGGGGAGGCATTCCCTGAAGATGGATCTGCGATCTGCGCAGCAAACGCCGATCAGGTTTTACCCAAAATACATCGTGATGGTATGGACGGGCTCTGGGTAACCTGGGAAGACTACCGTGGTGGTGTCTGGTCAGATATTTATGCAACACATCTTAGACCTGATAGTAGACCATATGGTGGTTGGCTTCCAACAGGTAATCTTGTTTGCGGAGCGACCCACAAGCAGAATATCCCTAAACTCGATATTCTGTCTTATCGTAATCATAAGGGTGCAATAATGGTATGGGAGGACAAACGTGCAACTGGCAAGGAAGAGCTTTCAAATACTTTCGTGCAATTCTTGAACGATAACACGGTTGGAGCCCCAATTCAAGATCGTTCTGCCCATCCCAATGGCTATAGTCTTGAGAGCGTTTATCCAAATCCATTTAACTCTCAGACCTTAGTTACATTTGTTGCACCTCGAGATGGAACTGTTAACTTGAAGGTGTATGATGTTTCGGGCAGGTTTGTAACTGATATTGGCACTGGCTATTGGTCTGCCGGTCGTCATTCCGTTGTTTTCTCAGCATCTGACTTGGCAACGGGTTCTTACATTGTCCAATTGAAAGTTGATGGCGTTCAATTACAACGTCAACTTCAACTGATCAAGTAGACCGAGTAATTATCTGCTTGAAACACATCAGTGTGTTATTTGAAGCAATCTCGCTATATTTTTTTAGCGGGATTGCTTCGCTTTATGAATGGAGCAGTACAAAATCAAATGCCACCTATCTCCACACAAAAAGCACGAAATAGTCTTCCAGCAATAATACAACTCCTGGCATTTCTGATAATCCTCCCTTTTTCTGCCATTTTTGCGCTTGCTCCTGAGTATCATGGTCCAGATGAAATCTACGAAGAACTCATTCGTTTACAAGATAATTTTCCTGAATGGATAGCAATTGATTCCATTGGTCACAGCTCTGAATTTGAGCTGCCAATATGGATGGCAAAGATATCTGATTTTCCATCTGAATCTGAGCCGGAACCCGCCCTTTTGTTTATAGGTCAAATACATGCCGATGAAGTTGAAGGTGTCGAAGTAACTCTTGCACTTATGAATACTCTCCTTGAAAATCTTGAAGATGATGAATTCCGGAACAGAGTTGAAAATGCTGAATTATATTTTATTCCGACTCTAAATCCCGAGGGTCTCGAGGTCGTGCATTCAGAATTGGATTTGACCTTTCGGAAGAATTGCCGGGATAATGTGGGTGATGGAGAATTCCGCTTTCAGGATCGGGTAGGCTGGGACTCATCAGGAGTTGACCTTAACAGAAATTTTCCCCTGCATTGGAACCGTGGTCAGGATTTGTATGAAAGAGCAAATGAATTTGCCGTATTTAATTACTACAGAGGTCCTTACCCAGGATCTGAACCCGAAATACAAGCCCTGATAAAACTCGCCAGGGATAAACGATTTCAATTTTCAATTTGTTATCACAGCTCCAGATCACAAGTTAATTCTCAATCGGTTTTAGCGCCTTATTACTGGGGTCCGGGCAAAGAACCACCGGATCTTAATGCGATTGAAACGCTTGGGAATGCTTTAGCTCTGCGAATTCCCAATCAAAACCGTCAGGGATCGTATGATCCAAGGCATACTACACAGCGAAACGGGCAATCACCGGATTGGTTTTACCAAGCAATAGGAACTTACCATTATATCGTTGAGATTGGGGAAGGCATCCAGCCTGAATGGGAAATAATGGAGCAGCTCATTGAGGACCAACTTGTTGCAGCCTGGTATTTAATTGATTTGGGGATAGGGCACAACAGGATGAATGGCTTCGGAACTTTGACCGTTCTGGCAACAGATGCGGTAACCGGCAGCCCAATTGAAGCTCGAATTGATGTTGATGTTTTTAATAATCCTATACTGGAACCTCGAAAGACCTCAATTGAAACAGGAAGGTTCGATTGGTTAATGCCTGAGGGATATTACAATGTCGCCGTTTCGGCTTTTGGTTATAACACGTTAGCCTTTGATAGCCTTGAAATAATTACCGGGCAGAGAACCTCACTTGAAATTGAGCTTGAACCGTATGATCAAGTTCAAGTAGAGTTCAATATCCGGGACTCTGAAAATGGCAACCCGATTGATGCGGTTTTGCGAATTGAAGATGAACTTGCTGGAGGGTTTGAACTAAACATTCCTGCGGGAGGTGGTTGCTACAAATTGCCTTTGGCTTCACATAATATTCAAATATTTTCGTCAGGATATATCCCGAGGATCTTTGAAATCGATGTCCAACAAGAGCAATTTTTTAGTTATGGTCTTTCTCAATATGATGTTCTTTATGAAGAAGACTTCGATGCTGATCAGGGATGGGAACATGGTGGTCCCGGAGGTCATTGGGGAGTTGTAGAGCAGGATGGTCGAATGGCGTTGACAGAGAGTAACGATGGTGAGTATCTGCCGGAAACTGCCGCATGGCTTCTAATTGAAACCGGGGCTGAGATAGCTGATGAACATAACGCTGCGTTGATGATGATTCACAGACCCTATTTCGAGCCTGGAGCAGACTCAGGGTATGTGAAGATCTGGAACAACAATTCCCGCGAATGGATCAATGCCGCAACCTACAGCCAGTTTCCTGATGGTTGGGATACCACCTATATCCAATTATCAGAGTATGGACCCGGAGAAATCCGACTACAATTCCGAGTTACCTCTGACAGGTGGCTGGATGAGGATGGATGGTTGATTGACAAACTGCAAATTTGGCATTCAGAATTACCGCAGGAAGTATTTGCTCAGTCCTTCTTGCCAAATTCGGCAGAAATGGCTATCTACCCAAATCCCACAAATGGGAGCGCAAGGTTGACTGCCAATTTCCCAGTTTCCGGATATGGCAGCATTCAAATTTACGATATGACCGGCAGGCATGTCAGAAGTATTTTCGACAACAGAATTAATGCCGGATTACACGAATTTGCAATAGACGGTTCTCAATTTCCGACCGGAATGTATATGGTTAAATTAAACGGAGAACACGGAACGCAAATTTCACCCTTGATGTTTATAAAATAATTGTAATTGGTCAATCCCACAGAGATCAATTTATTCAGAAAAATAAACGGGTGTAAACCGACCGTCATTCTGGCGGACGCCAGAATCCAGAGATATACATTGTGGTGGAAAGGATAGAGGTCAAAATAAAAACTCCATATAAGTATTGACGTTCGTCGATGAGACAGGTAAACGGTGACCAGAGAATACTATAATCAGGTATATGATTTTATTTAACCTCAAATTCTATTCATCACTTACTTCAGAGAGAAAACCATTCTCAGTTTTCTAAATATGGAACAATCTGAGAATATCAGAGTAACATCAGTAAAGGTAGATATTATTATATCTGTTTGATAATAAAGGTTAAATGAGTTGAAATCAGATGTAATCTTGTCTAATTTACTATTCTTTTCAAAGTTGGAAAAGGTGATTATCTTCTGTGTTAACGATACGATGAAGCAGTTAACCTGCGTTCGTGGGATGACATGCATGAGATTATTTGTTTAATGATACTAATTGTATTATAATAAGTTTGACGATTTTTTAGATCGAAATATTTTATCTCCGGATTACATTTTAAAGCTCAAGCAAGGCTTGAGCACTCCAATCGAATCCGGAGAATTTACATAGCAGGAAAGATACAAAACATAAGAGGAAAAAATGCTTCCAGAATTTAGAAATGAACCATTTACAGATTTCAGCAAGCCTGAAAATCGTGCAGCAATGGAAGCTGCCATTGAGAAAGTACATGGTGAACTTGGCAAACGGTATCCTATCGTAATTGATGGTGAACATATACTTGAAGGCGATACATTCAAGTCGTACAATCCCGCCCGTAAAGATGAAGTAATTGGTGAATTCACCAAGGGTACAAAAGAGATGGCTTTAAGAGCCGTTGACGTTGCTCACGAAAGATTTGAAGAATGGCGTAAGGTAGATCCAAACGAACGCGCCCGTTACTTGATTAGAGCTGCTGCAATTCTTCGCAGACGAAAATTTGAATTTGCAGCATGGCAAGTTGTAGAAGTTTCTAAGAATTGGGCAGAAGCAGATGGTGATGTTGCCGAAGCAATTGATTTTCTGGAATTTTATGGTCGCGAAATGATGCGCATTTCCGAGCCTCAACCAGTTGTGCCATATCCGGGTGAAGAGAATGAGCTTTATTACGTTCCACTTGGTGTTTCTGTTGTTATCCCGCCGTGGAACTTCCCCGGTGCAATAATGATCGGCATGACTACCGCAGCAGTTGTAACGGGAAATACAGTAATATTAAAACCAGCGTCAACAGCACCGACGGTGGCATGGAAATTCTTTGAAATCCTCGAAGAAATTATGCTCCCGGCTGGTGTAGTTAATTTCCTTCCAGGTCCAGGAAGTGCAATTGGTGATACTATTGTCGATCACCCTAAGACGAGACTTATTGCGTTCACTGGCTCAAAAGAAATAGGTTTACGTATCTCGAATCGTGCAGCTCAGGTAAATGACGGGCAAATCTGGATCAAGCGTACCATTCTTGAAATGGGTGGTAAAGACTTCATCCTTGTCGACGAAACAGCAGACATTGAAGCGGCAGCAGATGGTATAGTTGCAGCAGCCTACGGGTTCCAGGGTCAAAAATGCTCCGCTTGCAGCCGGGCGATTATCCACGAATCGATTTATGATGAATTGGTTGCGAAAGTTGTAGAACGCTCAAAGAAAATCAAAGTTGGAGAACCTGATCATATGGCAAGCGGAATGGGGGCTGTCATTGATCAATGGGCATATGAGAACATTCTCGGTTATATCGAAACAGGTAAAAAAGAGAATCGTCTCGTACTCGGTGGTAACAAAGCTGGTGATGGTGGCTGGTTTATTGAACCGACCATTTTCGCAGATGTTGATGGAAATGACACAATCGCCCAGGAAGAGATCTTCGGACCGGTACTTGCGTGCATTAAGTGCTCGAGTTTCGAGGATGGAATCAAGATCGCGAACTCAACTGAATTTGGTCTGACTGGAGCACTTTTCTCCTCTGACCGAAGAAGGCTTGAGATTGGACGACGAGATTTACATTGTGGTAACCTCTATCTGAATCGTAAATGCACCGGTGCTTTGGTTGGTGTTCAGCCATTTGGCGGATTTAATATGTCCGGAACCGATTCAAAAGCTGGTGGTCGCGATTATTTACTGCTATTTACTCAGGGCAAGTCCGTAACGGAAAAGTTCTAGAATCTGTGTTGAGCATCTGAATTGCTCACTCAATATACTTGAATTCCTGCAAGGTCGTTTTTTTGCGACCTTGCAGCTTCACTATAAAAATGACATCAACTCCATCGCCACCACAAGCCGTCCAAACACCCGATCCATTCCAGATTCTCAGGAATTATTATCAAGCACTCGGAGGATTTGAAAATTTCCGTTCGGAAATAAGCAGCTATTCTGTTGGTGACATTTCCATTATCGGCACTGGCATGAAAGGTCAATTCCGGCAATGGACCAGAGCTCCTCTGTACAAGCGCACAGAGTTGGATATTAACGCGTTCAAACAGATATCCGGAGATGATGGTAAGAAAAGCTGGGTGTTGGATCACAGTGGCAAGCTCTCTGAGTTGACGGATGAAACGTCGTCAAAGAGACGAGAAATAATCGCTTTGCGCGAAGTGTTTAAACACCTGGATCCATTTTCGGATCAATTTGTAATTCGTTTCGAGGGAGTTCAAGAGGTTAATAATAAATCTTGTTATGTCCTTCAGATATCCAACAAAATTAATGATGATGTTGAAATAGACTTCTTTGATGTGAACACCTCTCTGCTCATAAAAACGATTGAAGTTCAACCAGAGCAGGAAAAGAGCATTGTCTTCTCTGATTACAGGGAAATTGATGGAGTCAAGCACCCTTTCAGACAAGAGACCGAAGTATTACCAATTGGTCAGAAGCAATTGTTGGAAATTACTGAGTACCAATCCAATGTTAGGATTGACGATTCGATGTTTCAGCCTCCCGAAACTGCTGTAAAGAGATTTCAGTTCTCGAGAGATTCATCTGTTGCTGAAATTGACTTTGAGATTATTGATAATCATCTATTGGTTCCGGTAATCATCAATGGCACAATTCGGACATGGATTATCGACACAACAGCATCAATTTCCGCAGTTGATTGGGAATATGCTCAGGAGTTGGGTCTTGAGCTTGATGAGAGTCGCGTGGGAGAAGACAATCGGATTGGATTTTCCCTCGCAGTTTTACCAACATTGAGATTAAAGGGTCTGGAGCTAAGAAAACAACGTGTTGCTGTTACTGTCGTTAGCCAACTCTTTAAACGGACTATTGGATTTGATATCGCGGGCATCCTCGGGTCTGATTTTTTGTCAAACTTCACAATCAAAGTGGATTATTCAACTAAGAAGATTTCGTTTTTTGATCCCGACAGTTTTCGATATTCAGGTAGGGGAAAATCCGTTGATGTGGAGTTCAGGAATAATGTAATGCTAATTCCTGCAAGTATTAATGGAATTTTCAAGGGAAACTGGAAACTTGATATTGGTGCCAGCAGGATGTCGGTTTTACATTCCTATGCAAAGGCAAACAATTTGCTTGAGACAAACGGAATAGATGTCGTTGGGTATGGCACCGGAGATGTAGCAACAGGGCATCTGACACAATTTGAGAGCTTTGAATTCGGTCCGTTCAAAATATCAAATCCCGTGATCCATATACATCATAGCCACACGGATGAAATGTTAACCAAATCTGGGATCATTGGAATAGTTGGCAATTCTCTACTTAATAATTTTGTTTTATATGTGGACTATCATAATCAGAAATTGTTTTTAGAGAAGGGAAATCTTTTCAATGCTGTCGAATCACAAAATGTTAGTGGATTGCAGTTGCTCAACTCTGAGGACAACAATATAACGGTTCAGTTTGTATCTCCAAATTCAGCTGCAGATGTGGCTGGTTTCAAGAAGGATGATATAATTTTTTCAGTAAACGGAATTGATATTGAATTTTTTCAGGGATTGCCGGCTCTCAGAAGAATGATAGATACTGCAAATAATACTACCTATGAATTTGGAGTAAAAAGAGTTAAAGCTAAGTTGCAGATCAAGATGATTTTATCAGGCACATTGTTTAAAAGCAAAAATGAGACTAATCAGGCAAACAATTAACTGCTGAAATTTCCTCAAACTAGTCAATTCAGGATAGTATTCATCCTCAAAACACTCTTTTATGTGAAGTCTACAATGCAGAGTGCGTTTCAAAACCATTAATGCTCGTGTGAAAGGTTATTTTATCCAGCAATTTAATTGTTGGATTTTTCATTGAAACATCAGTATATTTAAAGAATACTGATTAAAAGCATGCAGATTCGAGTCTACTAAACCAAAGGAAGACTGAGGTCGCCAATGTCTCCACATATTAAGATATTTTTTTGCGTACTTCTCATCCCCTCGCTGATCTTCGCCAAAATTTACGATCAAGCTGAAACCGCCCATGCAGGTGTGTCGGTTGGGAGTACTCAAATAAGTCAATCCTCTTACCACGTCGAATTCACAACCTCTCAGAATTCCATTCAGGTTTGGAATCAAGATGAAATTTCTCCAGTAATAACAAGATGGATTGCGGTATCAGATGAAGGCAGTGTTAGTCTGCGTAATGTAGATTTACAATCATCCATACCCATAGATTCAAATCAATCATTTTTATCCTCTGAAGAATTAGTCACGGTTGATTGCATCACAATCGGTGAGGAATCCTTAGTCCAGGGGGTACGCCTTGTACCAATTTATTTCAATCCGGTGATAAAAAAAGGTGAAAGTTTCGAGGTGGTTCAAAGTGCCAGCGTAGATGTAGAGTTTTCGGGGGGACCGGCTCCATTTGAGAAATTAACATGGGCCGCTCGCCAGATGCTTGGTGATCTTGTGCTGAATAATAATTCTCCACGTCGAGATGACAACGGTGAAGGCTCTGGATATGTATATGTTGTACCACAGGACAATCGAGTGCGGGAATTGCTTGAACCCCTGTACAACTGGCGACGACAACAGGGTTTCGATGTGCAGGAACTGGTGATTCAGGATCGATTAAACGATGGTCTGTTACTTGACCAACTTCAAGTAATTAACAATAATCTGATGCGTCGAACCGGTATGCCTTTGGAGTATATTTGTCTGGTCGGTGACACTGGCGGTGAATTTGCCGTCCCAACCACCCTTCATGGGACAAGTGACTACCACTATTCTCTGCTCGATGGTGATGATATTATTCCTGAAGCCGCTGTGGGGAGAATTTCTTATAACAGTATCGGTGAACTAAACCGGATTATTAACAAGATCCTTACCTATGAAAGGCAACCTGATTTAGATAATGTCGACTGGCATCGCAGGGGTGCCGTTTCGGCGGGTAATCCGCAGAGTGGATATTCAACAATTCTGGTTGGAAGGTGGCTGCGTGACCAAATGTTTGATTTCGGTTTCACAGAGGTAGATACGTTCTGGTATACAATGGACGGTGGAGTTGCGAATTTCATGCAGCGTTCATTTGATCGTGGGATGTCTTTTATAAACTATCGGGGGTGGACAGGACTTGAAGACTGGAGTGTGTTTTCTGCCGGACGATTGGCAAATCGTCACCTTCCAGTTGCGCTGCTGCTTGGATGCAGTACAGGTGATTACAGCGGTATCGGAGCCGGTCATACCGAGGCATTGCTCCGGGCGCAGGGTGGTGCAATAGGTGCAATTGGTAGCTCGACGCTACAATCGAGAGTAAATTATAACAACGCACTTCTTGCTGGATATTATCGGGGTGTGTTTGATGGTGAGGTATGCAGACTTGGCTGGACTTTAAACCGGGCAAAAATGGAATTGCTGGCAACATATGGTGCTTATGGACGGGATTGGGTTGTAAATCACGCATACTGGACAAATCTGATGGGAGATCCGGCAACCGTGATTTGGAGAGGAACTCCGAGACGAGTTAATATTCAGGTCGCTGAAGAAGTAGAGATTAGTTTCGATCCGATTGAGGTGCAGATAACATCAAATGATCAACCGGTGCCGGGAGTTCGTGTTGGCTTGTATCAGGAAAACGGCACTTCTGCGGCAGGTTATACGGATGAAGATGGATTCGCCCTGATTACTTACAACCCTGCATTATTAGAGGCTGGAGCTGCTCAAATTACAGTTTCTGGCGATCGTGTGGTGCCTACTTCAGAGAATATTCAATTAATTCCTTCTCCCAATTTGATCAACTTCAATGGGGCATTTATCCTTGACGAAGATTTTGATCCTTTTGCTGGAAATGGTGATGGAATTATTCAACCTTTCGAGACATTCGGTTTTATGGTGTCATTTACGAATCTCGGAGATAATGCGATTAATGCTCCAATTGATTTAAACCTTACATGCGAGCATGAGGGAATCAACGTCATTGAAGCAAACATCAGATTAGAACAAGATATAAATCCCGGTTGGATGATCTCAGGTCAATTCCTGGTTGAATCCCTCGGTCGCTTCCCTGATAATGAGCCGGTGCCCTTTGTTTGTACTCTCAGTTGGGAAGATGAGGAGGTGGCGTTTGACATTGATATGACAGGTGAAGCACCGAGAATTAGTTTTGGAGCATTCAGACCCGTTTTTGATATAGAAGCTGGCGCAAATGAGGCTTTTAATATTGGCTTAACAAATACGGGTTCCTTAGATTTCGAACCCAGTGAGGGATTTCTTGAAAGTCTTAGTGAGTGGGTTGAAGTATTTGCTGAAGAAGGACAATATGAGGTAATTGATGTCGGAGATCTTGTTTTTGCAAACGGTGAAATGGACCTTATGTTTCAGATTCAAATCGCCTGGGATGCACCGGACGGTGCGGTTCTACCGCTTAGATTAACCCTCGTAGCGGATGACGGTATGGAGGTCGAAGTCCCCATCATGTTGCAAATCGGTGGAGGTGGTGCACCTGCTGCAGGCTTGACAGGACCTGATGAATTCGGTTACTGGGCGATTGATGACCGGGATTTTGGCAATAACCTCAGCCCCATCTATAATTGGGAAGAGTTAAACCCGGATATGGGTGGACTGGGAACCAACACTGGATTGCTCGATCAGGCAGAAGACGACGATGACAGCGTCGTCTTGGATTTACCTTTCGAGTTTACATATTACGGTGAAGCCTATAATCAACTCACGGTCTGCACTAATGGCTGGGCAGCATTTGGTGACCAATCAGATTATGTTGATTTCAGAAACCTTCCAATTGGATCCCCGCAGGGGCCAGGTGCTCAATTATGTCCCTGGTGGGATGACCTGTATCAGCCCGAAGCCGAGGGGAATGTCTTTTATTATTACGACGAAGCGAATCACAGGTTCATCGTTGAATGGTATCATATGAGTCGTTATGTCGGTCCGGCAGGTCCAGGTGCTGAAGAAACGTTTGAGATAATCCTCCTCGACCCGGATTGGCATTATACAAATACCGGCAATGGAGACATAATTTTCCAATACCAAGATGTCGAGCTTGAAGCGCGTATAGATGGCTACAGTACACCATATGCAACAATAGGTATTGGAAATCCGGAAGACAATGGCGGACTTCAGTATGGGTACTGGAATGAATGGACTGAAGGTTCAGCTCCGCTGGCTCGGAGTAGTGCGATAAGATTTTCAACATCAGATAATCATGATTTCGCCACTGTTTCTGGCACTGTTACCGCTTTGCAGGGTGGGAATCCAATTGCAGGAGCCGTTGTTCGTTCGACCACCGGAGGCTGGACAGTAACTGACGATTTTGGTTTATTTGAAAACCTGAATGTTCTCGCTGATTTACCATTCCAGATAGAAGCATCTATGGATGGATATAACGTCATTAGAAGCGACGAACAACAGCTGAATCAGGATGATGTTGCCGTAGTCAATCTCGCCCTTACTCAACCTAGAATGGCAGTTGATGTCATGGAAATCAGCGTGAGATTGCAGGCAGGAGATGAAGTTGCTACTGACTTTACAATCTCTAATGGCGGAAATGGTACCCTCGATTTTGCTGTAAACCTATCACCAACTCTTGAACAGATGCAAAACAATGATTCTGGTGATCCCGACCGTGATGATCCGGATGACCTTTGGGATCAACTTATTACAATTGCAGTCTCCGAAATTGTAGAGGACAATCGGGTTCTGGGTGCAGCATATGTAAATGGTGAGTTCTGGGTTAGCGGTGGCGCGAACGGAGAAAACGAGAACTTTTTCTATATTTTTAGTCAGGATGGTAATTTACAGAGGCGGGTCAGGCAACCCGTTGATGGTTTATGGGGAGTTCACGACCTCGCATTTGACGGGGAATTCCTCTATGGAGGCTCTCGGGATTTGATCTACGTTATGGACTCTGAAGGCGAATTACAGGAAACAATTGACTCACCGCTAATACCTCCCAGGGCTCTTACTGTTGATCCTGATAATGGAGACATTTGGGTAGTCAATGATAGTGCTCCAATTCACCGACTTGACAGTGATGGCAATACCCTAGCCACGTATCCTCAGAGATTACGTCCCTACGGTCTGGCATGGCACCCTGCGGATGAAGACGGGTACCCCTTATATATATTCTCTGCAGATGGATTAACGAACCTCTTAATAAGCAAGCTGGACCCTGAGAGTGGGAATATTCTCCATGTTGCAGAACTTGAATTGCGAGAGGGTGACCGAGCCGGAGGCTGTGAATTAGCTCTCGATTTGGATTCGCGAAACTGGTCCTTGATCACTGTGGTCCAAAATGCCGGCGGTGACCGAGTCGAAGTTTTTGATGCTGGAACCAATTACGCATGGATTACCTACGAACCAGAATCAGGACAGGTTAATGCGGGTGAAAATATTGATATCACAGTAAATCTGAATGCAGATCAACTTGATCGCGGATTTTATTCCGCTGACCTCGTTGTTAATCACAATGCCGTTGGAGACGATCTGAGAATTGCTGTTGAATTGACTGTAGATCCACAGGTAAACGATGTTCCAGAGCTTTCTCCAACAGGATTTGAGCTAACAACTATTTACCCAAATCCCACTAACGGATACGGAACCGTGAGTTTCTCACTCCCAACAGGGAGTGAAGTGCAGCTCTCAGTTTGGGACAATGCGGGGCGTCAGGTAGTTGATATTTATAATGGCTATCTCAAGGCTGGCACTTATGCGCAAACCTTTATCGCGGGGGACATCCCATCCGGTGTTTACTTTGTAAGTCTTGAAACAAATGGTGGTATCATCACACGGAAATTTGCACTGATGAAATAGACCTTTTACCACACAGGTTCATCGAACAAAGACACAAAGATACTAAGAAAATAACCTTAGTGTCTTTGTGTCTTTGTGCTTTATACTGTTGTTTAGTTTCGCTTTTGGACCAATATATTGAGCCCATTCATAACGGTGCTTGAAAGTCTTTTCGCATATTGAATTATCGATATGCGACTTTTCGTCATTCCGGCGAAAGCCGGAATGACGTTGTCTTTGACATCACCATACACAAACGAAATTACTTCAAAGCATTGTTATAATAAACTGAACATAAAGGGCTTGATAAACTTGTCCCGGAGATCAGCCTCTTAGCCAAACGGATTCTAACCTGTGTTATAGACTTTTTTAAGGATGTTTTTCCCTAAGGCTTTGAGCATCAAATCAGGTGGGTTGTAACTGACTCCCCTAAGAGTGTATATTTATATATGTTGGAATCTTCCGCGAAATCCTCTCTCATGGAAGTTCAGATTACCTTAATTTCAGGAGTCGTACATTGCTGAAACCGGCGTTTCGCAGGGGGACCCTTCCCCACATCGAACTTGGACTTTTGATTGGGATTGCAATAGTAATCTCGATCTGCATTTCGGGAATTCTCTACGCACAAAACGAAGCCACATTCCCGAGACACCCCTCATTATCCCCCGATGGTCAACACGTTGCCTTCTGCTATGGTGGTGATATCTGGTCAGTACCTGTCTCTGGAGGACGAGCCGTTCGGCTAACCGTCCATCCATCTTATGAATTTAATCCCAGTTGGTCACCTGATGGAAATTGGATTGCTTACAACTCTGAGCGGGAAGGACCTGAAGATATCTATGTCATCCCTGCTGGTGGAGGTCAATCCCGCAGGCTGACATACATTGATGTTGACAGCAAAATTTGTGGCTGGGCTCCAGACAGTAAGAGCATAATCTTTTCCTCGCGCCGTGATGATCAATACCCCGATTACAGCATGTTATATCAAGTTCCGCTCGCAGGTGGGACGCCAATGGCATTAATGGATGCATTTGGTTCACAAGGAGCAATATCATCTGATGGGAAGTTTTTAGCCTACTCCGACAATGGTGTTCGCTGGTGGCGTAAGCGATATCGGGGAAGTGCGTCATCAAATATCTGGCAATACGAATTTGCATCAAAACAGTATGTCGCAATCACCGACACTGTTAAAAAGCAAAGCGGAGATGATTACAGAATGCCATCCTCCGCCAATGCAATGTGGGGTGCTGATGGTGTAATGTACATTGCCAGTGACCGTGATGGGACATTCAACATATGGAAAATAACTCCAAAAGATCAGTGGGAGCAGGTAACCAATTATGAAGAGGATGGAGTCCGATACCCGACAATATCTGCTGATGGCCGCGTAATTGCTTTTGAACAGGGTTTGGATATTTTCACCATCTCAAACGATGCTGAACCTGTAAAGCTTAATGTACTTGCACCTCTTGACAATCCCGCATCTGCACCAGTCAGAAAAACGTATAACGGCAAAGCTGCTCGAATTGCTTTCGGACCGGACGACAAGAGTTTGTTTTTTGAGGTTCGAGGGGAAGTGTTCGCAGGGCGGATTGTTGGAGATGAAGAGTTAGCTGCGCGTGGACTCGCGAATTCGCTTACCGGCAATAATCCAGCACGGGATGGAGATTTTATCGTTTCGCCTGGAGGTGACAGTCTGATCTTCGTCTCGGACAGGGCTGACAATCGCGACTTGTATCTGGTCTATTCCGACGATCCCGAAGTAAAAGAATTGGCCCGTTCGCGAAGTCTTAAACTCGAACAATTGACAGATAACGTCGCCGAAGACCACAGACCACGCTGGTCACCAGATGGAAGACACATTGCGTTCGTTCGCGGGAAAGGTGACCTGATAATATTTGATCTTGAGAATAAACGGGAACGAACCCTTCTGGAAGGGTGGTCAATGCTCCAGTATGGTTGGTCACCGGATGGGAAGTGGATGACATTTGCGCGAGAGGACGACGAGTACAATAGTGATGTATTTATCATGTCTGTTGATGGAGGGGAACCCATTAATATCAGTCGCCACCCGGACGAGGATGACTTTCCGGTCTGGTCGGCTGACGGTCGCAAGCTGGGCTTCAAATCAAAGCGTAGAAACAACAATTGGGATATTTATTTTGTATTCCTTGGGTTGTCTGATTACTACAAATCTGATGCTGATTGGGCAGAGGCAAGTTTTTCGGGTGGGATGAAGAAGGATGACGATGATTCTGATAAAAAGAAAAACAAGAAGAAAGACAAAAAAGATAAAAAAGCAGAACTTGTTGAGGTTGTAGTTGACACGACAGAGATTTACAGACGACTGCGCAGGGTGACATCCCTTCCTGGTGAAGAAGGCAGATTTGCAATTGCTCCAGATGGAAAAAACTTTGTTTTTGTCTCCGATTATGAGGGCGAACGGGATTTATACTCCATAAAGTGGACAGGAAAGGATATCGAACGACTGACGACTGGGGGTAAAAATCCGAAATGGATTGAGTATTCTCCTGATGGCAAGAGCATCAGGTTTATGGATAACTCTGGTAAAGCGAAATCGGTTAAGTCAGATGGTGGTAAGCTTAAAAGCTATCCGTTTGATGCAGTGGTGATGGTGGATGTGTTGGCGGAGCGAGAGCAGAAATTTGGTGAAGTCTGGCGGACATTGAACAATCAGTTTTATGATCCTGATTTTCACGGTCAGGATTGGGGAGCACTTGCCGATAAATATCATGCGAAAATTCCAGCAGCTTCGACAGAAGAGGATTATGGTGACATCGTGAAAATGATGATCGGTGAATTGAATTCCTCACATTCCGGATATAGTTCTCCCCGAGGTGGTAAAAGCCATAAGGTGGGTTTATTGGGGCTCGATTTTGATCCGATGTATTCGGGTGTGGGACTCTTGATATCTCATGTTCTGCCAAATGCAGCTTGTGACCGGGGTGAAGTTCATCTTAAGGCGGGGGATATCCTTCTGGCGATAAATGGAACAGAGATCAAAGAAGATACCAACATCCACCAATTGCTCGACTATCAGGTGGATCAGCAAACAGAATTAAGAATCAAATCCGGGAAAAAGAAACGCTCAGTTTTTGTCAGACCTCAAAGCAGGTATTCAGTAGGTTGGTTTCGATATGATGAATGGGTCAGAGAACGAAGGGAAATCGTCGAACTATTGTCAGAAGGAAAACTTGGATATATACACATTCGAGGTATGGGCTACCCAAGTCTGCAGCGATTTGAAGCGCAATTGTTCTCTGTTGGGTCTGGGAAAGAGGGGTTGGTGATCGATGTCCGGAACAACGGCGGTGGATCGATAACCGACCAGCTCTTAGCGATGCTTCAAGTCAAGCGGCACGCCGTGACATACCCCAGAGATGGGGGTCCTGGATATCCACAGGGCAGGTTACCGTTGTATTCATGGGTAAAGCCTATTATAGTGTTATGTAACGAGCACTCATTTTCTAATGCTGAGATATTCAGTCACGCGATTAAAACTCTTGAGCGAGGCGAACTTGTTGGCATCCCGACTCCTGGAGGAGTTATAAGTACCGGATGGGAGGGATTGCTTGACGGTAGTAGCTTCAGGTTGCCTCTGCGGGGTTGGTATTATGGAACCGATCTCAGACGCAGTGCTAAACGGAATATGGAAGGTAACGGTGCTGTTCCTGATGTAATTGTTCCAATAGACCCGGGGCAAATCTCAGCAGAAGAGGACGTTCAAATCGCAATTGCTGTTAGAAATCTGATGCGAAAAGTCAAAGTCTATTAATGATCTCCGATGTATCAGAAATGACCAATGCGGGATGTGTTCAGTTCTGCCCTGCGTTTGGTGAAACAACTGCAAACATCGCAAAAATGGTCGGATTCATTGAGAATGCGGATCTCGATCTTATCGTATTTCCGGAGTTGGCGACGAGTGGATATGAGTTTAAAAACCGGGACGAAGCGTTTGAACTCGCACTGGAACTTGATAATGGTGCCGAAATTGCTCAATTTAAAAACCTGTCAGCAGACACCGATACTGTCTTAGTATTCGGATTTGCAGAAAGATCTGGTGAAAAAGTATATAATAGCTCGGCGTTAATTGAGCCGGATGGGTCGGTAACTGTTTACCGCAAGATACATCTGTTCGATCAGGAAAAATTCAGGTTTGATCCGGGTGACAGACCTCCCGGCGTTAAAACTACAAAGGTCGGTCGAATCGGAATGTTGATCTGCTTCGATTGGATTTTTCCGGAAGTCACACGAAAACTGGCATTGGATGGTGCACAATTGATATGCCATCCTTCAAATTTAGTGCTTGATCTATGTCAGAAGTCAATGTTCGCCCGTTCCGTTGAGAACTGTGTCTTTACACTGACGTGCAACAGAACAGGAACGGAAAACAGAGCAGGACGAGAGCTCACTTTCACAGGTGGCAGTCAGATACTGTCGACCAGAGGTAAAACACTTGCAGTGGCGAGTGCTGAAGGAGAGGAAGTTATAAGTGCTGCTATCGAGCCAAAAGTAACAGACGATAAAAACTTGACATCAAACAATCACATTTTAAAAGATCGTCGCCCGGAGTTTTATAAAGGGTTAGAATAGATTTTTAGGGAGTCAAATTGACAGACGGAAAACAACAACTCGACAAGCTGATTCAGGGGAATGAACGTTTTGCTTCAGGAACCCCGACGCATCCGAATTCAGGCTTTATGCGGAGACGGGAAACCGCCCTGAACGGCCAGTTCCCAATTGCAGCAACCTTAGCATGTGCTGATTCTCGTGTGCCAATCGAAATGATCTTTGATCAGGGGATAGGAGATATTTTCTCTGTCAAAACTGCGGGCAACATTATTGATGATGTCAGTCTGGGCTCACTTGAATTGGGAGTATATAAATTCGAGATACCGCTACTGCTTGTTTTAGGGCATACTGATTGTGGAGCTATAAAACTTGCCGTTGATGCCAATCGACTGAGTGGCAAAATGTCTGAAATTATTCACCGGATATTACCTGTTGTTGAACAGGTCACAAGTGAGAACCCCGATATTGATAAAGATGAGCTTGTCAATAAGGTAACCGAAGAAAATGTCTGCAGTGTTATCAAAGAAATCTCCGAAAAAAGCGAGATTATTTCTGAAAGAGTTGAGCTCGGAACATTAATAATCAAAGGTGGGGTACTCGATCTTGAGAGTGGTGAGGTAGAGTGGCTCGATTGAGTTCACATATATCATCTCTGATAATTGTTTTAGTTTTCGTGATGGCGCAGCAAAGTTCTGCATGCCCGGATAGTACTCATTGTGACTCGTCAAGGATTAATAATCAATTACACGAGGGTGCTCGGTCGTTATGTCTCCTTGGACGTACCAGTTCCTCGTTGAGTGTAGGAGGGAAACACCATTTCTCAGATCATCGGGCAGTTCAGGTTTCCCTCAACCTATATGGATCGGGATATTGGTGGAAAGAAAGATATCAAAATGCAGAATCTTCGAACGAGTCGGTAAGATTTGGGTATGCGATTGGTCTGCAATATCTACATTATTACAATCCCGAATCCACCATTTCACCATTTGTAGGCTGCGGTGCCAGTTTTGGCATGAGTTCTTCGAAAGTGGACTATATGTATTCTTCAAGTGATAATAGTAGAGGCTATGAAGTATTCTACGATTTTGATCTTGATATCATCCTTGGATTTGAATGGCAGTTATCTGAAAAAATAAGTTTGATAGGTGAACAGGTCCTTGATATTTCGTATGCTCGGAGCAAACGTGAGGAGGAGTCATCGAGAACAAGTTCGCAAGAGTCGCTGCAACAGAGTGTACATATACATTATAGAATTCTGTCTCTGGGATTCGCATTTTATATCAGATGACACAGAAGGTTATCAACGATCGGATAATCGATTCTGGAGATTTGGATGGTTAGATTGAAGTTGGAAATAATCACAATAGTGTTGTTTCTCAGCTCCATACTTGTTAGTACAGGTATAGCTGGTTCAACCGGAAATCAACCAGATTCTGCTGGGGTCAGCAACCAACTGCATGGAGGGGCAGTATCGTTGCGTATGCTTGGACGAAGTACTTCCGCGAGCTTTGGAGGGAAATACCATCTCTCGGATCATCAAGCAGTGCAGATAACTATAGGACTGGATGGGAATGCATACTGGCATTCAAACCGTTCAAGTGATCATGAGTCTAATCTTTACTCATTTTCCATCAGTAGCGGTATTGGAGCGCAGTATCTTCACTATTTCAATCCTGAATCAATATTTTCTCCGTTTGTGGGGTTTGGTCCAAATACAAAAATTACATTCAATAGAAGTGCTTGGCAGGAAAATAGTGATAATACGATCTATGTTAGCTACAATTTCGGTTTGGATGCTATAATTGGTCTTGAATTTGAAATTTCTGATGTTGTCAGTTTGATCAGCGAATACATCATCGGAATTAACTACTACCGGGATAAGGATAACGTTAATCTCTCAGGCAATTCAGAGGTAAGGGAGAAACTCTACCAGAGGTGTTATTATAGTTATCGGTTGATGTCGGTGGGAATTGCGTTTTACATCAGGTGACAGCGTGATTCGGTGCAAAATGTTGAATGTCAGATTATAGATAAAGAGTACATGAACAAAGTAATCACAGCTATCCACGCCGTCAGTCATGCAGCGAAGTTGGTTGCGGTTAATATTTACATGTACAGGATGAAGCCACCTGGGATAGTGTTTTTATGCCCGGTGATTGAGATAACACAAAAAGTTTGAAGCTCGTTATAGGAACAGAACTTGCTGTTTTGATGCTATAGATTACTTAGTTGATCTCAGAAGTGGAGAAGTGGAGAAGTGGAGAAGTGAGGTGATTAGACTGAAACCGGGTATAATAGGTCTGGTACTGTTTTTTCTATTGATGAATGCATGCCCAGTTGTAGCGAAATCAGAAAAGGCTTGGAAATATCAAGGTAGATTCAGCAATCAAATGCATGTGAATGCCTTTTCCTTTAGTATACTTGGTCAGGGATGGAGGAGGGTACATTCTGCAAGTATTGGAGGGAAATACCACTTTTCGTATGATCGGGCTGTGCAGGTTACGCTTGGATTTGAGAGGTCAAGAAAGTGGGGTTCTATAAATTATCCAAGTGGTGAAGAGTATAAAAAGAACAGTTATGGAACTGGTTTTGAAGTTGGGGCACAATATTTACTTTTTTTTAGTCCCGAATACACTTTATCACCATTTATTGGCTTTGGTCCCGGTTTTGGTATGCATTTCTTTGCTCTTGATGATGAGTTGATACATGCTGGCTTCTCGAGAGTGAGGGATTACCATATATATTACCGATATAGCCTGAATGCGATTTTCGGTTTTGAATGGGTGATGTCTAAAAAAACAAGTTTCGTAGCTGGCTATGCTGCAGGGGTTTCATATAGACGAAGCAACATTAAGAATTCATCGAGCACCTCAGTATTGAAGGAAACAGCTTTTAAAGATTTCTATATCGATTACGAGGTGGTGTCGTTGGGGATAGCATATTACATTAAGTGATCCACACAATTGGTCGGGTATGTCTGCCTGGTCGGTTCAGGATAAACAAAGTCAAAATTTTGATCTTTAGATAAAGAGTATATGAACAAAGTAATCACAGCTAACCACGCCGTCAGCCACGCAGTAAAGCTGGCGAACGTTGATGTTATTGCGGCTTATCCGATAACGCCTCAGTCGAGTATTGTTGAAGAACTCTCGGAGATGTGCGCGCGCGGAGAGGTGCCAGCACAATTTATTCATACGGAGTCCGAGCATTCCTCAATGTCGGCATGCATAGGTGCTGCACAGGCCGGAGCAAGAGCGTTTACAGCTACTTCGAGTCAGGGACTCGCGTATATGCACGAGATGCTCCACTGGGCTGCCGGGGGCAGATTGCCGATAGTAATGGCAGAGGTCAACCGCAGTCTCGGACCACCATGGACGATTTACACCGACCAGCAGGACAGTCTCTCGCAAAGAGACACGGGCTGGCTCCAGTTCTATTGTCGTGACAATCAAGAAGTGCTCGATACGACGCTGCTCTGCTTCAAGATCGCAGAACGGGTGGGGATTCCTGCAATGCTTGTGCTCGATGCATTCGTTTTGTCACACACATACGAAGCAGTCAATATTCCTGACACGAAGCTGGTCGATAAATTTCTCCCGAAAAAAGATGCTCCATTTATAATCGATACTTCTGAACCCCATGCATACGGTGGGATGATGAATGTCGATTGTTGGATGGAGTCGCGGTATCATCTCCAAAAAGCGACCGAAATGGTAAACACAGTTGTCGAGGAAGAGACCGCAGAATGGGCGGATTTAACCGGTCGCAATCTCTCTCCTTTACAGCTTCATAGAATGGACGATGCAGAATACGTCATCCTAGCGGCCGGAACTGCTGCATGGACAGTAACGCTGGCTGTTGACATGCTGCGCGAAAAGGGCATCAAAGTCGGGGGGATTGGGTTATGGATGTTCAGACCATTCCCGGTTGAGCAACTTCGCAAAGTACTTAAGGGTGTGAAACGCTTTTTTGTCGTAGATCGTTCTGTTTCATTTGGGCATTCCGGAATATTTGCTCAGGAGTGTCGTTCGGCACTTTATGACGTTGAGGATCGACCAAAGATAACCGGTATAATTGCAGGACTCGGTGGCAGAGAGATTACTCAAACAGGTCTGGCAACAGAAATAGAAAACGCTATTGCAGATCCCGGTTCTGACCTGATCCGCTGGATGGAAGTAAAAACGTAGGGGCAAATATTCATTTGCCCAATCCGCCGCAGGCTGAACTAACAAAAGGGAAATCAGAACATGAAATACCCGACATACAAATATCGTGGCGCTCGAGCGTTAGTAATGTTACACGAACACCATTTACACGAGTTCATTGATATCTGGCGTGACGCGAAGGCTGTGGATCTTGATATCGTAGAAAAAGGCAACTCGCAATATGAGTCGCTGGAATCCGTACTGCGTCATGTCCTGAGTTCTGCCGGAAATTACATGAAATGGATCTGTCAGGAGCTTGAACTACCAGATCCGGAAATCAGAAGAGCACCGGATGTGGATGTTATTGAAGAGGAAGCTGAGGATTACATTGAACATCTGATCGAGCGGTGGAGTACACCTCTGGCGGACATTCCCGAGAAGAGTTTCTATCATCCGACCCACACATCACGATGGAAAGTCGAATACTGCATCGACGCGATGATGGAACACGCAGTAATGCATCCGATTCGACATACATTCCAGTTTGAAGAGTTGATGGAGAAGTTTGAGGATTGATTAGGTTGTCAGGTGAGGGCACCTGACAGCATGATGACATGGCAGACAAGAGCGTCTGCCAGCACGTAGTTATGGCAAGGGCACGTGGCGACGTGCCCCTTGTATCTTGTCTTATATCAGTTTTCTGTCTTTTTACACCATCTTTTGTTATC
>JABGPL010000061.1 GCA_018644935.1 Calditrichota bacterium
GTTTGTTCACGCACAGCACCGTCGAGTTCACCACCTTCGCTCGGCAGTAAATATCCGCCCGTATCGACCAGCGTAAAGTCAAGACCGTCGTATTCGGTTTTGGCATAATTTCGATCTCGTGTTACTCCCGGAGTTGGGTCAACAACGGCTACTCTACGGCGGATTGTCCGGTTAAAAATTGTTGACTTGCCAACATTGGGACGCCCGACTATTGTTACTACCGGCAACGGCATTATGTTTCCTGCAATTTAATTTATTTCAAAACGTTTTGGCAGACAAAGGCATCTGCCAACGCATTTATATGATCTCATTTCGTCATGTGATGACACATGACGACACGGTTATCTCCAGCTCAAACAGAAAAAAGGATGGGGTTGTCGCGAATCGCTGTCACCTCATCCTCTTAGAGCGGCTGACGGGACTCGGACCCGCAACCTCCAGCTTGGGAAGCTGGTACGCTACCAATTGCGTCACAGCCGCTTGACATATAAGTATAATGATTTTCGTACTCAAAAGCAAGAACATTAACAACCAAGTCTTTGTATAACAAAACCCGGACACAGCTTCGAATGAAAACCATGCCCGGGTAAAAAAAAACGAAATACCGAATTGGTACTATCGGATCAGAACAACTTTGCGAGATAAACTTATATTGCTGAAGTTAATCTTGAGCAGGTACACACCGGAAGTCATATCACCACTTTCAATAAGAACTCGATGAACCCCGGCATTCAGGCCCCCGTTGAATATCGAAAGGAGCTCTCTTCCTGAAAGGTCGTACAGGTTGACATTCACAATTCCCGATTCAGGTATGGAAAAACTGACTGACGTTTCATTATTGAATGGATTTGGGAAGAGTTCTGTTACCTCAAAATCGTCCGCAATCATTGATTTGTTAAGAAGCAAATCACCAAAAGTGAACGCATCAACTTCGTAATTTAGCGAACCCTCGCTAATGCTGAGTTCGATGGTCGATTCGGCACTTCCATCCCAAATCTTGAAAACAGGATGCTCATCCGGTTGCAGTCCATCAACATCAGATGTTGTCTGATCATCTCCCCATAAAGCCATGCCACACATGCCATTTTGATTGAATCTGCCAGATCCGACAAGAACACCATTTTGTGTAAAAGCTGCAATTTCAATATCTGTTTGGAAGTTATCAGCTTTGACCAGCAAACTCATATTGTCACCAGTCCGGCGCGGTTTATCCCAGTGACTGTTCTGGTAGATGGGAGGCTGAAAACGAGCGAGACGTTCTTCGTCAGGTGGTGGGTAACGGAGAACAACTCTCTGATCAACTTTAATCTTATAACCACAGCCCTCTCGCCAGGGGGGCATATTTGAAAACTCTCTTTCCGGTGCGAGAAAGTTACCATCACAATCTTTTGCCATAGTGACATTCCCGATTATTGGAGAGAGCACATAAAAATCGGGTTCGGAGGCATCCAATGGATAAGTGGGATAATAGGCAACATAGTTCCAGTTGGGTCTAAGTACGAGGCTTGCATTTGCGCGGATCTCGAAGCCTATGCAATCAAGATCAACATTTTCATCTACTTGAACCTCCCAGCTCTCCCTGAGGTCAAGAAATGGGATCTGATTGTAGTTATACCGTGGCACCCAAAACTGAGCATCTTCATTTTTCACCATGACTACATGGTGCTGGTCTTCATCTATTCGCAATTCATCAAATAAAAGCTCAACATCTGGACCATTCTCTCCTCGCCAAAGATTTTCGAATGGTTCAATATTTAACGACACATAATTCCATCCTTCATCGAGTGAAACTGAAAGACGCCGGATATCTCCCACCATAAATTGAACCGGTATGACTATTTCAGGCGTATCCGGATCATTGGAAAATATTGAAATCTCCCCATGGTTTACACCTTCATCCAGATTATTGTCTCTGATCTCAATCAAAACATCGACATCGGATTCAGGGTCCAGCACCATCCTGTCTGGAGTACATGTAATCCAATCCACATTGCAATGTGTTCTCCACCATAGTGGATTTTCACTTTCATTGGTGATGTTGATAATATAATCACCGGGTTCTTCGGCAATCAGGAAATCAGGTTCGACAAATATCTCAGATTCCCCTCCGGCGTTTTCAAAGTATAACGCTCCAAGATCGGCAATTGAATTATCCGGATCTCGAGGAGATTCAGGATCTCCTGCGTCAACGCAAGGCGAATCGAAAAACAAACTAAAGTTGTCATTCTCCACATCGAAGAACATCGGATCCTGGTCAATCACTCCTTCTCCTATATCGACACCTTCCATGTCCGGATTTTCTATGTCTGTGTAGTCCAGAGTCAAACGGCATCCACCCATTATCGAATTGGAAGTCAAGTTCCCATATATTATGCAATTAACTGCCATAATTGTACAACCATCATACAGAAGAATTCCTGTCCTCCCTTGATTGTTGGCTATTGTGTTATGCATAAAAGACGCGGATTCACAGTTAACCCCCATAAAAATTCCACCCTGCCCATTTTGACAGATTAAATTTCTATCTATTTCTGGTGAACAATTAAAATCCATGTACAATCCACTTCCCCAATTAGTATTGGATCTGTTCCGGAAAATCCGATTTCCAGCAATTCGAGTGGACGAGCGTCGAAGAAATACTCCACCGCCTGAATGAGCGACAGCGTGATTGTCCTCTACCCAATTGTTATTAAACTCTCCTTCACATTCGAGGAAGTAAATAGCTCCAGCATTCCTGTTACCTGAATTTTCAATGAAAATATTGTTTTCAATAATGGGATCGCAATTTGAAATATATGCACCCCCACCCTCATCATTAGCATCATTATTTCTGAAAATTGAATTCAGAATTGTAATATTTGTTTCTGAACAATAGATTCCTCCACCACAAGCTGAGACATCATCCCATTCTCC
This sequence comes from Calditrichota bacterium, assembly GCA_018644935.1. Classification (GTDB taxonomy): domain Bacteria; phylum Electryoneota; class AABM5-125-24; order Hatepunaeales; family Hatepunaeaceae; genus JABGPL01. The sequence goes on from JABGPL010000061.1 coordinate 2,914, forward strand.
AGGGGCACGAGCACCTTCAATTACGCAATATGAGAATCTGGTGTCATCATCAGCTCTTATTACATCAATACCAAACCACTCGTCACCATTTTCTTGAGGTGAAAAGGTGATTAGATCATTCTCAACACCATCTGCTGTGAATAATCCATTGATGAGTAATGTTGTCCCTCTTACAAACAAAATGGATACTCCCGGCTCAACACGGAGTGTTTCCTGGGCTGGTACACGAATATCATCAACTGCAATATACGGAGAACCATCCGTATCCCAGACTCCTGAGACGTCACCTTCCACTTCTGTTTGGCTAAATAAATTAGTGCTAATGGTTAACGTAATAATAACAATCACTAATGTAAAAATCCTGTTTGAAAACATGTTTCCTCCTCGCCGATAAGTAAGTACATCTAAGTTATTTTCTTAAATAAGCTCGCGTGAGCTAATAATGTTGGATTCCAGGCCACATGTTAAATATGACAACTTGATTATTAATCATCAGCTAAAACACATAATACTGAAATTTAATGACAATGATTTCTATCATACAAAGTTGTTCATTGACCATCTATTATTGGTTCAATTCGTCAAAGTCAACTCTTCTAAATTATTTGATCAGGACTACCTTATGATTGGACTGTTCATTTTCGAACATCGATTTGAGAATATACACGCCTGCGGTCAAGTTTCCACTTTGAACTTCTATCTGGTGGTTGCCTGCAGTCAGGTATCCATCATAAATTCCCGCCATTTCGCGACCACTTAAATCAAATATTGCGAGTGTAAACAATCCTGACCTGGGAATTGAGAAATGCACTTGAGTTGTATTATTGAAGGGGTTCGGATAAGGAGCACTAAGTGTGTAATCCCGATCAAGCGGGTTCGTTGTGAATTCTACATTGTTGCCGATAGTAACTTCAACAGGAATCCTGAATTCCGGATTAACCCGATCATTTGAGATGATGATTATCTCACCCTCGTTAATCCCATCATTTAAGCCTTCTTCAGTAATTCTTACAAAAACATCAACATCAATATCAGCTTCCAGCAACATTCGCTCAGGTTCACATGTAATCCAATTTACAGTACAACTGGAATGCCATAAAAGGCGGTTATCACCGACATTGGTAATATTAAACACATACTCTCCCGGTTCTTCAACCTCAAGAAAGATGGGATCAATAAACATGTCTGCTTCACCGTCTACAAGATTCAGGCTCAACGCTCCAATATCCGCAAGCGAATTGTTCAGATCGCGCGGAGAATCCGGATCTCCCGCATCAACACAGGGACTATTTATCTGTAAGCGATAATCGAGAAGGTCTGGATTTTCAAATAGTGGATCTTCGTCAAAAACACCTTCACCTACTGTTACCGCATCCAATGCGGGATTCTCAACATCTGAGTAGTCCATCCACATGTGACTCCCACTCACAAGCCAGTTAGTGTCTATGTTACCATATACTATACAATTTATTAACCTTAATCTACAGCTACTAAATAAAAGAATTGCTGTTCTACCCTCATTATCAGCAACTGTATTGTGTATGAATAATTCCGGTTCGCACTGATCTCCCATATAAATGCCACCCTGCATGTTCTGACAGATTAAATTTCTATCAATTTCAGGTGAACAGTCGTAATCCATGTACAACCCACAACCCCATTGTGTTCCAGATACGTTTCTAAAGATTCTGTTAAAACCGACCCGAGTAGAGGACCGACGGAGAAATACACCACCACCTGAGTAACGTATCGCACGATTATTTTCCACAAGATTATTTAGAAACACGCCCTCACATTCGTTGAAATAAATAGCCCCAGCATCCCGATCTGCTGAGTTTTTGGTGAACAGGTTGTCTTCCAATGTAGGAGAACAATTGTCGAAATATGCTCCACCACCGCTTTCATTTGCATAATTGTTGCTGAAGGTTGAGTTAGTGATTGTGATATCCGTTCTTGAACAGTAGAGACCTCCACCCAGAGCATTTGGGTCGTTCCACTCAGCAGGAGCCTCGGACCCCTCAATTGCACAAAATGAAAATCTGGTTTCGTCATCCGCATTGACTATATCAATACCAAACCAGGCTGAATTATGTTCGAGCGGAGAGAAGAGGATTGAGTTATCTTCTTCACCTTCAGCAATTAATAAACCATTGATATGAAAGGATCTCCCACCGACAAATAGGATTGAAACTCCCGGTTCAATTCGGAGCGCTTCTCGGGCAGGAACACGAATGTCATCAATAACGATATAGGGAGAACCGTCCAGATCCCAGACTCCAGAGACTGGACCTCTCACATGGGTTTGACAAAAAAGGCTTGAGTTAAAAGTTACTAAAGATATAATAAAAAATACTACAAACATCCTGATTGAAAACACGTTACATCCTCCTCTACAATTGACAGTCATCAAGTGTATAAAGCAAATGAACACACTAATCGAACACATTAAATCGCCCCCACACTACCAGACATTAGTATCCATTCCAACCATGCAAAAGCATGCAGCATCAAATGTGAAGATAAAACAATTACAAGAAAACTACTTGTCTTTGTGAACCAGAATTTTGTACTCTACCTCAAAAAATCCACCGACCCAACGGCACCATATTCTTTCGCAAAAAAATTGATTTTTATTCGCAATGTAATTGAGGAAATTTTTTGCGGCACGTATCAATGATCCCTTCCATTTGGTTTTTTTTATTAAAATATGTTCAGGCCAATAGTTAAGCTTTACCTCAAAAACCTGAAGATTGACATTTGGCAGATAATTCGGGTGTCCGGTTCGTTCGTGAAAATCAAAATCATAATGTTCAAAAGACCTGGTACTGTATCGATGTTGATGTGTTAAATCGTCGTAATATGAAGGATTTGAAAAATGAGGGACTAGAATATGAAGCTCAGAGTCAGGACGGCATACTCGCCACATCTCACTGATCACCGCTAATTGATCATCAATATGTTCGATGCAATGGCTTGAAAATATTCCATCAATTGACGAATCTTTAAAGGGCAGGCACCTCGCATCAGCGACAACCTCAACATCTTCCGCTCTAAGAATATCGACACCGATATATCCGGCTTTTTTATGGTATGAACAACCTAAATCTAATTTCACAATTTATCTAAGTTTATTAAATCGTTAAAAAAACAAAGCAATCCCAAGTATATAATATATACCTGAAATTGCTTTGTTCCAAATTTGCTAAGGCATTACCATAGCTTTCCTTCCTGTAAGACTTCCCTCATAGCTGCCGAGGACAATCTACTTCAGCAACATCAACTTGGCTACTTTAATATCTGCATTACCTGATAATCTCGCGAAGTAAATACCGGAGGATATCTGTGATGCTTTCCAGGTAGCAGAATGATATCCCGCTTTGAGATCACTGTCAATTAATTTCGCGACCTCTCGACCAGCCACGTCATAAATTGACAATTTGACACTACCATGACTCGGAATCGCAAAGTTCAGTCTGGTCGTCGCATTAAACGGATTCGGATAGATGCCGGTCAATCCAAATTCTGTTGGGATTTCATTCAATGAGAGTTTCCCAACTTCTATGCCGTCCGTCTCGAATAAGAGGTCGACTGTCCCATTAAAATGCGCGGATAATTCTAGCTCTCCCGTCCATGTCCGGAGCTCAATTTTTTCTCCGTCAACTAATCCCTCAATTTCTTCAGTTACCGGATTGTCTCCCCAGATCGCAAGCCCACATCTGCCCTCAGAATCAAATCTGCCACTGCCAACTATGTTACCAGATGCTGAAAATGCGGCTAATTCCCAACCCAGATAATCTGTCGAGCCCTGTACAAGGACACTCATATTCACGCCGGTTGGGACGTGAGTACCATAATGTAGAGGTGATGCTGGTGAAACTGCCTCGATAAACGCAACTTGTTCACCTCTGCCATCTCGATAAATGAGTTCAACGTCTTCAGACACATTGAACTGATACGCCGATCCTTCGACCATATCGCCCATATTACTAAAACCGAATTCAGGAAGATAGAATTGCCCTAATACATCTTTGGCAAGAAGTAACTGCTCAACAATTCCACCTAACGCAATTGTTGCCTCAATTGGTTCGCGCGGGAAGTATGCTTTCATATTCCAGCCCTCCGACAAAGCAATCGGAGTATCAAATAGAATCTCCATACCCACTATGCCAAGTTCTGTATCTTCGGTAACCCCAATCAGGAATCCTTCACCAATTGCCCATTCTGGGATATTATTGAAACCATGTTCAGGCAGGTAGAATCTTCCTAATCCGTCTTTAAATATTATCACTTGATCCCGTTCTACTAATGGAGCAAGTATTGTTGGAATATCCCTGTTTTCCGGATTAACATTTACGGATATCATATTCCAACCTTCCACAAGTTCAAGCACTCTTTCTGCAATTCGTGGGCCAGCAGGTAACACTTCCAGCGATATTTCGATTAAGGTTTGTCCACCTTCCGCATTGTGAGTATATACCAGATCACCTACAAACTCAACTTCGGGCAATCCTGTAGAGTTCAAAGTCAGCAAGAACTCTTCTGTTTCATCCGGTTCAAGAGCTCCTGTTACAGGTTCAACCTGCATCCAATCGCGGCGAACATCAAGCTGCCAAACATCAATACGGTCGTTGGGGCCACTATTTGAAATGGCTATGAACACCCAACTGTACACGTCGAATTGATTGGTTATGAAACTCGCTGCAGGTGTTCCTCCAGCTTCCGGTTCGATAATTTCAACATACATGGTATCACCATTTTCAGTGTTCATCTTATGAACAATCTGTTCGGCTACCTGCGAGATCTTATGGTAAATATAAAGCCCAAATCCATCCGGATCTTCTGGCCAATATGCAAGCCCATAAATTCTCATACCCTGACGACCTAACTCTAAGTTATCAATTAAATTACCTTCGCGATCGAGGCCAATAATATTTGAAGTGGTACTTGACACCCATAAAACTTCCCGATCTGAGTCCCATGCGAAATTATTGTTTGGGTTGAAAGGACCATCGGCTTCGACAACCAACTCTCCCTCAGGCGTGAAGCCATAAATGCTCCCGGTACCAGAACCCCAAATCAACTCTCCATCAAAGGCAAGATCTTTGTGACCATAACCACCTCCAGGACCAAATTGATCGTACTGCTCGATCAATTCTCCATCACGATCAAGAACGTAAATCTGAGGATCGCGGTTATTGGATCCAGCGACATAGAAACGGTCTTCGATAAAAACGACTCCTTGAAGTCGGCTGTCATGGATAATTTCTCCAATGGGATAACTCCGCCTGAACTCCCATGGATCGGCATTTGCGTCTCCGCGTAATTCACGAGCTACACTCCAGGTTAGCATTCCATTACCAGTATTTGTAACAGAGAATTCATGTTCGGACGCTTGTCCTTCCGGGAGCCTATCGCCAATTCCTTCAGTAGAAGGGGTGAATTCAGGATGAAGCAAAGAGAAATCTATTGTCTCTTCTTCATCTTCGGGAATTTCGAAATCAAACTTCGCGGAATCATTATATCCTAATTTGCGAGCAAATATATCGAAAGGTACTTCAGCGAGAGCACCATTTATCTCATACTCACCATCACCATCGGTCACTGCGGTAAAACCATGTTCGGTTGCAACTACAACTCCTTCTACAGGCTCTCCAGTTTCAAAATCCGTAACTGTACCGACGATTGTGCACGCTTTGTATCTTGGTGAGGTCGAGTATAAGATCGCTCGACGAGCTGCCAATGGTGGAGAGGTAACCGGGTATTGATTGTTATAGGTGTAGCTTAAACCGGTTGTACCATCCAAACTTGAAATCCCAGCCGATGCGAAGGGTACATTTTTCTCCCAAGATTCCCCTTCCTGAGGTCCTCTCGTTTGAGAAATTGTCTTATACTGCATTAAGATATTCTGATCACCGGTTTCTGTGATCCAGACATCATGATCATAGAGTATCACCTGAAACGTTAAATCAGCATTTCCGCCTTCGCGGTGCCTTAATCTGTACCATTCGATAATGAATCGAGCATCATCTTCATCGTAATAGTAATAGACGCCACCATTATTTCCAAGTTGGAGCCAATCCCAGAAAGGCGCAATCGTACCCGCACCGGCAGCAATTCCCTGATCAAGAGGCCAATTTTGGAAATTGGTTATTTCTCCCTGATCACCCATACAAATATAACCGTTTGTACAAACAGAAATCTGATCGAATATTTCACCGTAATACTGGTTTTCAAATGGCAGGTCAAGAACAACAGTTTCACCGACGTTAAGCTCGGAACGTCCAGTAAACTCATCAATTAATGTGCCGTCAAAATCTCGATCGTCATCATCTCTGCTGATTTCAATCCACTCATACTCAGGAGCAATCTCCCACGCCTCATCAGTATTATCAAAGCAAATGTAACCAAAATCATCCGGTCCCTGCGGGCAGTTTTCCCCAGTTTCACCGACTTGTAAATCAAAATATGCCGTATCTACAAATCCTTCCTCATTTGTGAGTACAAGAAACATTGGATTCATCATCCCAGGTACAACCACACTGTTACCACTGACAGTAAAACGCTGATTATCGACCAATCTATCATGCCTGCGAGCCGCAATTGCCGGGAAACTAGCAGTAGCTTCGACAACCCCAACACCCATTCCAAGCGAGAACAATTCTGCTTCAATGGGAGAGCTGCTCAAACCTCCAATGTTTTCGAGATCAATATCCAATTCGTCCATTTCCGTAGGAACTATTCCTCCCCCCGGAATTGCACGAACCCGGAAGTTCGGAGAAACGGGCAACAACTCAATGGCTGAGTTCCAGATGGCTTCGCCGGATGTAAATTCAATCCTTAATTTCGGTCTGGTGGATGGTCTGGCAGCACCATCGGGGCATGATCCATGAATTGTGAATGCAATTTCTTCGTCCCCTTCAGCAGTCTCACCGCTGGCGATGTCTCCGAAAGCGATCTCATTTTCTTCAACTTCAATCCAGGTTGAATTGCTGCTGACTACTGCAGTGACTGCTTCAGCAGCGTCGCGGTTTCCAAGATTTCCTGCAATTAATGCTATTGTAAAGGATTCTCCCGGACTAAGATCCGGATCGTCATCCCCTTCTACCTCGGTAAATTCGTATCCTGTGACTTCGAGTGCAACTCGTGGAGTTTCAATTTCTATCTCACCAAAGTTCGGGAGGATATCTCTTCCTGTAGTGGTCACATACATTGTGCCACGATCAAACTCATTACCATCTTCAAATACAAAGGTTGCGTAGCCGTCAGCACCTGTGAACATGGTCATCTGGAACACTTCGTGAGCAGCATATTGAGGTCCACCTTCCGGCAGGTCGCCTGGCACATAAATTGTTACTCTCGCTCCTTCGAAAGCGGCATCTTCGTCGTCCGGTTCATGGACATAAACCTCAACCAATCGAGCTTCTGTTGTAATTGTCTCAATGTGCTCCATTGCAACTTCAATCGGCACTCCACGCCAGGGTTGAATACCAGGGTCGCCATAAGCATCAACATCTGTTTTCACGATGTTATAAGAAGGTTGATTTCGGAATCTTACATCTGGAAAAAACTGTTCAAAATTTGTTTTCCCATAAATATGTCCCCACCCGAAATTCATATCATGCTGCATTACACCATCAACAAGTCCAGCCCAGAATACACTCATCGGTGCAGTTGGTGGTCCACCCCAACCGTTTGTCGCGGCAACCCAACCCTTCAGGTTATTTCCATCACCGGTTCGGGTCATGTGCCATGTCGCCCACTCACCATGACCGCTTGAATTAAGACGAATCGGAAAAACGATGTTTCGGTTGACACCAGCAAAATTGCTACGCCAGTTATAACACTCAGCCCGACTCAGAACAACATTCGTTTGATCATTAAGTAAATCCCGAACCCACGGACCATATCGTGCAGCCCTTTGATCCCAGTCATAGTCCTCATATCTTTCAACATTTGTGTAACCTAGCTGTTCAAGTACCTCAGCACCCCAGCGCACATTTGTATTAATCGTAACATGCCATGCAGAGTTCGCACTGTTACCCCAGTGAGTAGATCCAGACCCACCATGTGTGAACCAGTCAGTATCTTCCATGTAGGGGTGTGCTTCGTAGGCTAAAGTCCGACCAACATTAAGAGCCATGAGCTGATTGCTTCCCGCAGCCCATCTTGAATAACCTACATCGGGGTGGTTATCATTACCATCCAGAAGAGCATATTTGTAATCGGCATGAGGTGGGTTGGCCCAAAGGCTTTCACCTCCTTCAGCGTGAACTATCCACTGCGAATTAGGCCCACAGCTCTGATGATCAGAACGATCTCCAATGATCAAGAGATTATCGAACGGATCAACTCCAGCATCAACGTAGCCATCATACAAATCTCTAATATCCCGTCTAACCGAATTGGCATCTTGTCGGGCAAGGTTAAGAATATCTACCTTGTAACCGGCTTTTCGACGCCATTCAATAAATTCTCTCGCAGGATTTACACAATTCGGGTGGGAGGCTATACAGTAATGCCCCGCCCAGGGGGAGATGTTCTCCGCATCATCGCGAAGCAGTACATCAGAGTTTGCAGCTAACGCATCAATGTATTTGATGAATTCACGGCTCATACCCCTGCGATTGGGATGTTCAACTGGATTAACAGGATCTTCATCCGTGTAAACGACTTCCGCCTGAATGGTCTCACGATGCAAATAGGTGTTTGTTTCAGCATTATACTGCATCGGATAGGTCGATACCATAACCATTCGAACCCCACGAACAATCGTTGGCTCCGACATTTCGGCTATTACTGAAGGGTAAATGCCTGTCAGTTCCTCAACCTCACCATCGTAGTATTCAGCAAATTTTTCATCAAGGTTAAGAAGTGGAGGGTGTTCCGCTCTAATTTCAACAGGTGTGCTGCTAGTAACATCGAGCCTAAGCCCTGCATCTGGAGGGACAATTATGAAACGGCTAACACGCGGCAATACCGGCTTGCCATATTCATAGGTTAGACCTTCACCTGAAAGCGAAGTCGCTGTGAAGTTCTGATTTTGATACTCAACAGCTCTGGTAGCGATTGAACCAAAGTCATAATCAATCAGAACGCTAAAATCACCAGTTTGAACTTCTGCTGTCTGAAAACGAACATCTTCAGTTACACCAGCAGAAAATCCAATAGGTGTTATCAACAAATATAAAAGCAGGAAAACAAAGTTAGCAGTCTTTAGCATAGTCCCTTTCTCCGGGTTTCCGTTATGTAATGCAATGGGTCTGAAAGTTTAAAAAACGAGTTAATCTACCCAATATCTCGAAAATGAAAATGTCCCGGATAGTAAAAATCCGGAACCCACTCTTTAAAATATAACCCAAAACTTGAAAAATTCTGGTGATTTATATCACCAGCATTTCAGTATCAAGAGGTGGATTATCCAATGATTTCAGTCCATTGAAGCCAATATCAAAATATATTATTTTGTTGTAAAAGCAGCTAAATTATGAAGCTGACAGATACGGAAAAACAGTGTTTGCAACTCACTTCTCTCTTCTCCTATCAATACTAATCCCGCAACTATTTATGACTTGCGGCAGTAGTGTCTTTCGTATCATCCGATTGAATCAATATGGGAATCTCGTCAATGTTTTTTCCCATATTTTCAAGTTCAAATTTTGCGCCTTCGATTAATCCTGCATCTGCAATGTCTGAACAATTATCAAGGAATCGTTTTAATTCTATTTGCGCCTGCTCAAAATCTTTAATATCATTGGCATATGTGTAGCCAATCATAAACTGAGAATTAGCGCCCTGCTTTGTCTTCGGAAAATCTCGAGTAATCTGACGGTATATCTCGACCGCTTCCGCATGTTTCTTGTTTTTTTGTAGTTCCTGAGCTTTGGCGAATAACTCCACTTCTGAATGAGTTTCGTCTTGTTTCTGGTCTTTCCCGCAACTGCTTATAAATACTAAAGCAATCATCAACAGAAGTGATACGAAGCCGGACCTGTTGATCCAAACTCTCATGCGATACCCCAATAGTTTAACTCCACCTTGCCCCCCAGCTTAGCTAAATTTATAGCCTGCATTTCTAAACGCCCAATTTAAATTGGAAGTGCCACAAATGCAAGCTGTCTTTTAGGTAAATGAATAAAAAACATGCTGTCATTTTTTTCTATACTGACAGCCTTCGCGCCTTACTTAAAGGAACAACTTTCCCGAGACATTGATACTACTCATTAAGGCATATATAGTAAACGTGTTACGGGGAAATTATTTTTTTTACTAACAATCCGGCAAAAATATATACCAGCAGTTAATCCAAGTTCCTTCGAATCAACAATGGCTTCAAATTTTCCCGGTTCTATTTCTTTGCCCTGCAATTTGGCAATTAATCTGCCTGCAAGATCAACCAATTCAAGTCTTTCATAGTCAAGCGGCGATGCTTTGAACACAATCCGCGCAGATGAATTAAATGGATTGGGAAATGCTTGTACTTCCCCAGATGATGGAACAAATGCTTTATCTTCAATGAAAGGTGCTGACACAGGGTTATCTGCGGGTCTGAGTCCGGTTCGAGACATATCCGCCTTATAGGTCAACCAGACATCCATTGTAAGCTGTCCGGGAGTATCCCAGATAAAGATACGACGGTCAGTTGTAACCGCCAGCATGTCCAAATCCCCATCCTCGTCAATGTCCCATATTGTGGGTGTTGCAGAAATGACACCACCTCCATATTCCTGAAGCGAGATTGGGAAACCATCCAAAACATTTCCATTTGAATCCCACGCAGCTATTAGACCATTATTTCCTTCGAGAGGGGTTAGAGCTGCAACAATATCTGTTACCCCATCACCTGACATATCTGCTAAAAGTGCAGAACCGACAACCGAATTGTCTAATTGTATCGGAAATGAATCAAGAATATCTCCAGTTGCCGTCCAGGCATGAATACTACCACCGGACTGAGGATTAAAGGTGCCAAATATAATCTCTGGACTGCCATCTCCATTTATGTCTGCAACTACCGGATTCCCTTCAGGGTGTCCAGGGACACACTCAACTGGGAATCCATCGAGGATTTCCCCATTACCGTTGATGGCATATACTCCTGCGGTATTTTGATCAGCAATTGCCGCCCAGAATAATATTTCTACAGCTCCATCTCCGTTAATATCAGCAAGTGAAGGTGATCCGGCAATCGTGTGGAAGTTCCCAAATGGAAACCCATCGACCACAGATCCATCTACTTCCCACGCCCATATCTGTGCAAAATCATCTAAATGGCGAGAATTACCGATTATAATTTCCGGACTTCCATCATTATCAATATCTCCGCAGACCGGCGATGAACCTGAGCCACGAGGAAATGCAACTGGCCAATTGTCCAGTTCTTCACCGTTTCGTTTTATTACATGCAACAAAGCGTTAGTGTTCGAGCTGTCGGGATCAGATGAATATGTGTTCAGAATAATCTCCAGCTCTCCATCCCCTTCGAGATCGGTGAGTAATGGAACTCCTGAATGAAAATTCAGCCCTAAATCAAGTGGAAATGGGTCAGGCTCAACCTCATCTTCACCAACAACGTGAAGATACCCGATATCAGTAGCAAAAACCATATCAAGCAGACCGTTACCACTGAAATCTCCAGCTGCTGTAGTTGCATTGTGTCGAGGATTTACCCATGATCGAGGACGGTTACCAATGTGAGTCCTCATTGGGAATCCCGGATAGTTGGCAGCATCATGTTGAAATACATGAAGCCTGTTTTCAGTGTTCATGATAGCCAACTCCCAATCACCAAACCCATCAAAATCCATTACAGTGATACTTTGACCCCACAACGCCTCTGACCCGGATAATTCATTTGGCCATCCAAATTGTAAGCTGAAATCGTCAGGGTTATCACGAACAGGTCCTTTCGTGATAGCCATCAGGCTAAAAGATGTTGTCTGATTATCTGTTATAACTTCACCGGCAAAAACACTCAGAGATGCCAGAAGGAAAATTGCCATTAAGCAAATGATTAGCGTATTCTTCATGCAGTACCTTAACGTGTCAAACGCCGAAGAAGGAGGATTTTATAACCCACCAGTAATCGGCGTTAATGACGAAAAATTTTCGAAAGTCCATTTAGCTCTTTTATCGGAGCAACTCTACTGGACGAACCTCACGATTAGCTGCCGATTGAATCTCCATAAAGTACATCCCGCTCGGAAGCGGTTCACCTGACATTCCCGATCCATGCCAGAGCATTGTGTGAGTACCCGGTGATAATGGCAAACTTTGGACTTGGTAAACCTCACGACCGAGAACATTAACAACTCGCATTGTCAAGCGTCCCGGTTGGGAGAGTGTAACAGGTACGATTACCGAGCTGTTGAATGGATTTGGATATGCTGGATCAACGATAAGCACTTGTGGAATAGATGGATTGTGTGGTTCTAAAGGTGCCGCCGTTCCACCATTTCCGACATAAGAACCTGCGAAGCAGTAGACGGTTCCGTTTTCCATTGCTCCGAAGATGTCCATTTCACCATTACCATCAATATCTCGCACTCCCTCAACGAGCACAAACCCATGCCCTTCATCCACGTTGCTGTATGACCACAATCCGTCACGACCATTACCGCTGTACGCATATAATCTTCCACTCGAAGTGCCTACGACAAAGTCGGTTATTCCATCCTCATCATAATCCATCAGCAATGCCATTGATGCGGTTACAGAACCGACGTAAACAGAACTATCCCAGGCGGCCTCTGAGGTTCTGCTGTCAATAGCTCTGATGACAAAATCGTCTCCGTAAATGATATCCGGACTGCCATTTCCATTCACATCGTTTGTTGCTATGGCTTTTTGAAGTTCCGGGTGAGCTCTGTTATTCCAGAGCGTAATACCATTTGAACCGTTTATAACGGTTATTCCACTATTATAAGTTTGGAGACCTATATCTGTACTACCATCTCCATTAGCATCACCTAACAATGCGAAAGCACTGCGAATCGATCCAGGTACTTCATTTTCCCAAACGATTCGTCCCCGACGACCATCAATACCCAGGACTGTCCCATCTACGAGAACTACTGCTAAATCATCTATTCCATCACCGTTAAAGTCCGGGACAAGAAAAGTAAACAACGGAATGTTATCGAGCTCAAGTTCCCAGATAAGTCCTCCAGTTGGTCCATTAAGCAATATTATTGCATTTGTGGTGTGCTGTTCGTCTACTGCGGCAATTGCAGCAAAAACATCCTTAACTCCATCATCATTGAAGTCACGTTCACCATTGGCAACAATTATGTCACCCCCGCTTCCCTCCATCCAATTACTGTCAAATATCCATATTTCTTCACCTGTTCGGCCGGATAATGCGATGACTCGTTTTGAACCCTGGGATAAACCAATGATAATATCTCTTACACCATCATCATCAAAGTCGTCACTGTTTGATACCGCATCAGGACCGACAGCCAGTCCTCTGCGCCATTCATTGGTGTTAGTGTAATAGGTCCAGATCGGAATTGCGGTTGCCGTTGATGCTGCATGATATGCGCGAACAGTAAAATCGTTTGAGGCAATGACTACATCAGCTAACCCATCACCTGTGACATCATCAATGGCTTTAATTGCTCGAGCTAACGGCACTGGCATATCCCGGTTTCCAACCTCAATATTCCAGAGAACCTCTCCTGCACGGTAGTTATCCAGTTCGGTTGTACCAGAAAGAATAACAGTAATCTCCGGGGAATCAGGATCATTGCTGTGAATTGTGACGGATTCTCTGTAAGCTCTATTGTCATATCTGTCCGGGCGGAAGTAAATGGGAATTCTGTATAATCCAGGCTCATTGAATGTGTGGGGAAAATCGTAGTATCCACTCCAGAAAGATTCGTTAGAAAAATTTAGTTCTTCGATCCGAAGCGCTTCTCCGCCTTCACTCTCTATTTCGAGATATCTCAGGTTTGATCCATTGACCAATGCTCCACAACGAGTTTGACCAAAGTCTAAAACACGCTGGCTAACAACAATATTTCGTTGTCTGCGTATTCCTTTGCCACGCAGATCAACCCAATATGTTTCGTCATCAATATCGTAAGTAAAGCCCCATTGAATCCTAACAGAATCCTCATAGCCAGGTTCAAATGAAAACCTCATTAATGCTGAATCACCACCAGCGATATATTCAGGAAAACGCCAAATATGTGGCACAAAGATGTCTTCATTTCCATCTCTGGACTGGAAATCAGTGAGTCTGGCGCGACGTGCACCATCGTTAAATACCCATAAATCCCAATCAACCGATTCACCAATTTCAACAGATCCGTAATTGTGGTGCAATCGCGAAAATCTTATGTTTCCATCCAGTATAGTCAGTACTTTGTAAAGCCTGTCTGTATCTCCATTGTCTCCATCATCAATCATCCACAGGAATGTTCCATCGGATGTGAGTCCATCAGGATTGTTCCCGGGGGTTTCAAATGTTCTGACGAAACGACCACTTTCAGGATTAACCTCTCGGATTTCCTGAGCGAGTCGATCCGCTACGAAAATCCTGCCTCGATGGAACGCTGCATCGCGCGTATGACGACCTGTAAAAGGCATAGATCTAAGAACTCTACCTTTGGAATCTAATTGTAAAATCGTACCGTTTTGAATAGAAAATGTGGCACTCCAAAAAGTAGAGCCATCTTTTCCAAGGCCACCAAGATTTGGCAAAGGATTATTGAAAGCAACCATGCTGCCGTTTCTATCTACAAAATAGGTTGTGTCACTGCGTGGTGATTGATAGGCAAGACCACCATTAAAAGCAGCCAGACCAATACAATCTGGAATTGGTGCACGTATACTGTCTACAATCAAACCAGATTCAGGATCAAGGGATCGAATCCAATCGCCCCGCTCACCTATTCCACCAATCCATAGGAATTCACCATCCCATGCCAAACCGGAGGAATACTCTGGGATTTCATACGTTGTAATTATTGGATCAGCTCCGACTGCCCCGGCAATCATCAGGATAATTGCAATAAATATCGAGACTCTTTTAGTGCTAAAATGAATCATAGAGTTTGTTCTACTGTTTTCAATGTTCTTCTGAAATCTGAGATTGAGTTGTCTGTTAAGCATTTTCTTCCCAACTATGCAATGAAATAAATCACTTTAAGAGCACACCACGTCCGATAGGACCGTCATACGACGATCCCTCAATTCGGAAAAAATATGTGCCATTTGGAATTGAACCATCATTGAGAGGGTTGTAGCTAATTGAATGAACTCCCGATTGTAGGAAACCCAGATCGCGAGTTGACATGATTTGTCCATTGATATTCATAACTGAGAGCGTGACGGTATTCGGTCTTTCAAGAGTGAAGCTAACGTTAACAGTGCTATTGAAAGGATTGGGGAACAACCCGATCAGATCACTCGTTCCTGGACTTGCACCATAAGTCGGTTGACCAACACTTAAATCACCACCCGTCGAAATACATCTCACATAACCATCTTCAAAGATGCCCACAACGTCGACTGACAGACCTAAATCTACATCTTCAAATGAAATAACATCAATTACTGCACCGACATCATCCAGATTTGCATTCCAGCGAACTGCACCATCTCGACCATCAAAGCATACTAAATTACCTTGTATCCCCCCCAGAATCACCTCTTGAACACCATCACCGTTCAGGTTATCCGGCAAGATTGCAATAGATGTTCCGTTTCCAGGGTCTGCCCACCATGTTTCTCCGGTGACCGGATTTATGCACATGGTCACCTGAACCATTCCACACCCAGCCATCTCATTTACTCCATCACCATCGAAATCACTGCCAATATCTTCGAGGAACATTAAATTGCCCCCAAGCTCGAATCTCGAAAATGCTCCTGTCGTCCAGAGATGTTCTCCCTGCAGAAGGGACCAGGCGGAAATTTCTTCCTGACCGGTATTGATTATCAGATCCCGCTTCCCGTCTCCGTCCAGATCCGGGGCTGGGAAAAGCGGAGGAACTGATTCCGTTTCGATGGAGATTATCAATCCGCCATCGACACCACTTACAAGATTGATCTGGTTTTCGAGATTTACCATTACAAAATCTACAACACCATCAAGGTTGAAATCATCCAGTGGCTCAATATCACCAACAGTGCCGGCATTCAATGTCCAAATAGGTCTGCCGGTAGCTCCGTCAAGTCTGAGTATTTTACGAGGCCCATCGTTATCTGGGAAAATAAGTACGACCGGATCTGAAGCACCATCACCATTACTATCATAGCCGCTCACTACGGACCTGATCGGTCCTTCTACTTGAACAGAACGTGCATCCCACCGCCAAATCAACTCACCGTTGAAACCGTTTATGCCATATACAGCCCGGTCTTCTCGACCTGAGCCAATGAATATGTCAGAAACCCCGTCTCCATTGATGTCACCGGCAGACACCAGCACATCTTTTGACAATACTCCAGTTGGGGCAAAAGCTTGGCCTTCAAATGCTTGAATCCATAGGGGGTCCACAACACCCGAACCAAATCCATTTAAGCAGTATATCGTACCTGCGGGACCAATTGCAATACAATCATCAACCAGATCATTGTTTACATCTGATTGTCGCATAATGCAACCATCGCTCCCATTTCCATCTTCAAGTTGATGTTCCCACATCACTGAGCCAGTAGCAAAAACACTATCACTGCCTGTACCACGAATAGGTGCCCTGATAATTCTATGTGCATCGTTTGAATAGATTAACAAAGTGTCTATATAGTTAATTCCACGATTAGGTGTGAACCATAAATCTACCCAAATTGTGTCGGTTGTCTCAAGAGTTTGAGGAAACTCGGGTGGGAAACATTGGAATATATCTGGAATTCCCACTGCAACAGAATCAACTCTAAGCTCGTTCAATCCCATATTGAAGATTGCCAATCTTGCAGTTCGGCTCCCATCCCTCCAGGGATCACCACGTACGACCCCGAAATCAAGCGGATCAGGAGCAAACCCCAGTCGCCGTGAATTAAAAATCCCCAGTCCTGTCACGACAATATCAGCTTCCGGCTCAACAGGATCGTTTGAGACAATTCTTAATACATCTATATATTGCCTGAAAGCAGTTGGTGCAAATTCGACTGGAATATTTAAATAATCACCCGGATCAATGACCATTTCGCGTGGAAGTAGACCCACTTCAAAACCATTGTTTCCATCAAGAAATCTTACTTCCTCTATAACGAGATCACTGTTTCCAACATTGAACATTGACAGGTTAACATCAGTTTCACCGAACACGAGAACTTCTGAGAAGTCAAATTGTCTGGAAATTGGGAGTAATTTGGGTGCATTCCCACCTGATGGGTTTATCATGTACATGACATCAAAGTCTGCATTTCTGCCATCATCAACCAGTACAATCAAACTGGTGTTGTCCACAACAACCGAAGCAATACCCCGTGGTGATGATGTTGGCGTCCGAAAAATATTGACCTCGTTGCCATTGTTAGGATCAAAAACATGAAGAAATCCTTCGATCCGATCCGTGATCCAAAGATATTCGCCATCAAAAGCCAAATCTCCGGGATTTCGGATATTTGTGTGGAAACGTCTTAATTCATTACCACCAGGGGTAAAAAGAGTCAGGTAATGTGCGTCATTAACCTCAATCATAGTCCAGAGAGACCTCTCAACACTAACCAGTCCGCGCATGAACTCGTAGGGTTTCTCAAGCTGATTAATAACTTCACCATTAGGGTTGAGGGCATAAAGGGCTTCTGAACCAAGAAACCAGTTATTACCTTCGCTTCCTAATCCGAAACAGCCTGCTTCAGGTGTTTCAAAGTCGTTGACAGCATGGCCGGTCTCAGGGTTTATTATTATCATTCCCTGATCTTCCTCTCCATCAAAGCCACACAACACCCCGCCGTTAACGGGAGTAATTGCCGTCATTCCCTGAGGTACCTCTTCAGTTGAAACGATTTGCCAGGCAATTGCCGGAGCAACCAGGGCAAAAACGAGAAGAAAAGCAAGAGGTAAAACCAATAAAAACTGTTGGGTTTTCAATCCAGTTAAGTCCATTTTTTTAGTGAAATTTCAGCCCGAGAAGCACGTTGGAAGCTCAAAAGAAGTGTAAATTAATCACAAGTTGAGCAAATATCGTGCCTTAACTGTTTAATTCACAATTTCTCCAACAACAACAAGAGAATTGGCATACTATACTTATTTTATGCTATCGTATCTGTTCAGATAACAAAACACAAAGTGCATAAAATTCACTCATCATGCTAAAAATGCAAAAAACCCATCATATATCTTACCACAATTATCCCCATGCAAATCATGAGAATAATTTTTATGTAGATCACAGGCAAAAACTTTTGTATTACTGCCCCAAAGTATATGCCTGCCATCCCACCAATACCAAATAGTGAACCAAGAGCCCAATCGGGTGAAATTACAAGACCTGTTTCTTTGTAGAACCATTCAAGGGCTGCATATACAAAAACCCCGAATACCGAAACCACAAATGTGCTGAACAGTGCCACACCGCTGATAGCTCGGACATGTTGACGGAAAACGGCCACATAGAATGGCGCAACCAGAGCTCCACCACCGATACCATAGATCCCGCTGACAATGCCAACCAGAGAACAAACGGTTATGATCCCAACAATTGAAATTTGATACTCAGTGCCATATAAATTGTACGAAAAAGTACCTTGACCAAACTTGCAATCAGACCAATAGAACTCACCGTTGTCATTTCCACCATGTTTCTCAGAGGCTGTTTTGCGGAGCATATCTGCCAACAGCCTAATACTCAGGTATAACAGAACTAAGGCAATAAATACCTTAAACATCCGCGGATCGGGTAAATATTTTACCCTGATAATCGCACCCAGCACAAATCCTGGCATCAAACTAAGAGTTGTAATCCCTGTCAGCGGCCAAATTACTCTTCGATCCCTGATGTACTTATAAATCCCACCCGGAATCGCAACGATGTTATACAGCAGGTTCGTGGCACTTACTGCCGGTCCTGCAAATCCAAGTATGCTGACCTGAAAGGGTAATAATAAAAACGCCCCAGTGATTCCTGCTGTGGATGTCAGGCTAGATATACAAAAAGCCACAACAATTGGTAACCACCAATAGGTTTCAACACCACTTACAGAAAATTCAATCACCCGACAGTCACCGCCCTAAGATTTTTGCGCTAATTGCATCAAGCCATCAGCAAAATAAATATCCTTCTGGACCGCCCCAAGTGAAGATCCATCAGCCACAACATTGCCGTCTTGATTTGTTATCTTGCCAGTTTCAAGGTCAATGTCGATTACATCACCTGTTTTCAAGCCCGAGTTCAGAATCGCGGCGCATTCGATCAGCGGCAATCCGGCATTGATGGTATTCCGCTTGTAAATTGCGCCGAAAGACTTGCCAATTATCGCCGAAACTCCAAGTGCAATGAATCCATCCACTGCCTGTTGACGCGAAGAGCCACAACCGAAATTATGGCCAACTATCAGGATGTCTCCATCCTTGATCACTTTCGGAAAATCTACATGTTGCGGCAGGTTCCCGAATATCCACTGCCCCATCTCAGCGGGATCAGTTATGTGTAGGTACCGATTGTGAAAAATCATATCTGTATCTACATCCGGCTCGGGAACGATGTAAACTCTACCTTTCAACTGTAACGGTTTATTTTTTACTGTCATAATCTCTTCACTGAAAATAACCTAACGTATCTCCGTTTCGATAATCTCGATTTCAACGTTTCCTATCAAAGGTGCCAATTCCGTTGATTCGGTTATCCCTCCGGATGCGAATGCGATTCGAGCTGCATCTGCCTGTTCCTGCCCAAATGTCGGATCAAACTCCTCCCAACACCCATCAACCCATGCTGCTGACCAGGCATGGTAATAAAACCTTCCCTGCTGGTACACAACACCAAGCTGAATTCGAGCCGGGATACCTACCGATCTAGCCAGTGCCGTAAACAGAACGCTGTGTTCGTTGCAATCTCCCTGCAACTGCTGAAGTACCGCCAACGCTGATGGAATCCCTGTTGCGGGTTGCTTCTTAATCGCATGAAAGACCCAATCTGTCAACTTGTTGAGGCTGTCAATCCTGCTGACACCACCCATCATCACATTTCGAGCAACTTCGATGATTGATCTCTCACGGGATTCAATAAATGGAGCATCACTGACATATCGCGAGCGATTTCTCAACTCACCTGTTGAATCTACCCCTTCCTGAAAGACTTCCAGAATGCCTTTTGATGCATCCACTACCCGTTGGCGACCACTGACGCTTTCGAGTTTTACAGCATCAACCCCAAATATCCTGTATTTTGCATATTTCGTTCTTCGAGGTGCTTTTATTACACCATCTGGCTTAATAGAATAGATCGCAAGAAAATCAACTCTTGTGTCATCGTCTTCAACGGCAAGCGCAACATCCTTTTCCTCGCGACGCATTGTCATGCCAAGCGGCGCAAACTCGGCGATTGAATTGCCTTCCGCATCAACGTAAACGGATGATTCCATTCCTGCCATCCGTGTTGTGAGCTTTCGAGCTTCATAATCGTTGCCCCAGAGTCTATGAGTTTCGATTGGAGCTCCGAAGACGCTCAGGTCCTGCATTTCGAGTTTTACAGGATCAAATCCTGCAAGCTTCAGAGAATCATTCGCTCCGAGTCTCCCCGCATGCAACAAAGGTTTTATAGCCTGACTTAAATATATCGGTTCCGGTGCCGGGAAAAACTTCTCGCTTGACTTCCCCCCTGAATTGACTTCTATTCGTAATACCTTGTCTTCAACCCACCCTGAAAAAACTGTTGCGTAAGGTTCCGCTTCGAGACGACCTCGAAACGACACAAGTGCGAGCGTACTGTCCGTCTCAATTCGAGTGCTCATCCGCATCTGCTGCTTCACGCCCATCATTGCACCCTGAATGCTCGAGAACTCCCGAATCTCGTATCCGTGAGTATCAAGCGGCTCAAGCTCAGTATTAACATAACCTATTTTCTGTCCGCTGAGATATATTCCCATCCAGTTGGACTCAGCTTCAAGAAAAACGCCCCAGAGTAGTTCCTCCGGCGCATGTAATCCTCCATGGGGTTCTCTGTAATATCCAGTAATCAGTACAGCGATTAATGCGAACCAGGCAATATAAGCTCCCCACCAGGACAAACGTATGTTAAGCCTTTCTGTGTCAAACATCTTCAGTCAATCCTACAAAATATTTTGTCAGCCGGTGAACGTAATCAAAGAATTTCAAATTTGACAAAACATGAGTACCCTGAAAAAAGGGCATAAGATATATAAAATGCTAAATTTGTCTTCGAAATGCCACCTTTAACTAAGCTGAAACATATTATACAATTTTTTGGAAAAAACGTCATTTTAGAATTTGAAGCAGTAAACTAATCCTGCACCACCATCATTATAAAAAACTGGAGTTACGTCAGCACGTCTAATTTTCTTCATCCGCATAAGTTTTTCTGTTATGATATATCCGAATACCGATCCGAGATATGCGTCAGACGGCCAGTGTGCATTGTCGGTAATACGTTGCAATGCAACTGAAGACGCAAAAGTATATAGGGCTACAGTTGCTAATGTGTTGTTTAAATGATGTGACAAAACTGTTGCCATCTGGAAAACATTGGATGAATGCCCCGATGGCAGGGATGAGCCCTCGAGAAAATCGTACTGTCTCGGTCCATAACCCTCATATGGACGCCGTCTCCCAATCAGCATTACTACCGCATTCTTGGCATTACCAGCGATAAGATATGCCTCGAGAATATCTGCAGATATCAGCATCAAAGGCTCATAACCGATCAGATAACCAACAATAACCCCACCGAAAATATACTTGTTAGTGTGTGCCTGCATCCCGAGAGGTTCAAAAAACTCTCCCATATGGCGAATAGGGACATAGAGTGGATGGTTTCGTGATCTTTGAAAGCCGTCCATTAGCTCCTGATCATAAGCATATAGCACACCCCCAACACCCAGTATGGCACCCGTCCAGAGAGCGCTCTTGACATCCATTCTCGCCGGAGAAGAGTAGAAGTACCCCATGTCAGAGAGAATGACCTTACCCGATTTGTATAAATCACGACCGACAACTTTCAGGAATGCATCCTTGGCTTTCTGATCAGATGTTTCTCCAGTGTTGAACAAAGAACTTCTTGGCAGGGAACTGGTTTTGCCAGTAGTAGATTGCCACAAGTTCTGGTTATACAAATCACAATGCAGTTGCAACTTTGAGCTGATAATTGGTGATGTTATTTGACTGCTATTTGCACATGAAGATGCTTCAAAAAAGGAAACACTCAACCCCAATTTGCATAGGGTGCTTAGCAGGAGAGTGGTTAATAAGAATACAAAAGAGAATTTTTGCAAGATCAAACAGCTTCTCCAAAGTTAACATTACGGGAGTACAAAACAATTCTGGACTTAGATGACTTTTTGCACAAGTTTACAATATAACCTTTTTTGAGGATAATAACAATAAGTTTATTGATCACCTCAGGTCTTTACAAGGTCTTTACTTCGTATAAACCAGCAATATTTTGGAGATCTGTTGAAAGTTAGAATTTGGGAAATTTGTTTGATTTCGATGAGTACTTTCACTTGACAGGTCTGAGTTAATTGTTTATACTCCACTTATTCATAATTTAAGATA
>JABGPL010000062.1 GCA_018644935.1 Calditrichota bacterium
CAGAAAACGTTACTCCTCCACCTGAAGTTTCGTAGTAGGATTTGTCCTGGAGGATCACCTCTCCCAGATGCTCAGGAGAAAAGTGCTTTCCGACAGTTCGTCTGGCGAGCGCAAAGCACTTTCTCCCGACTTTACAGTTTCCGCATTCGATACAATTTTCAGGGTAGAACATTGTCTCCGACTCATAGCTCTTCGATTCGGGATTATGACACCAGGGGCAGTCGAGAGGGCAACCTTTAAAAAAGATGGTTGTCCTGATACCCGGTCCATCGACAAACGATCCCTTAGCGATATCAAATATCAGTGGTTCTGATTTATGCAATTTATATCCGCTAACTTGCTTTCAACAATTTCTGAAATTCATCGATTCCCAATAGATCAGGGATAAGCTGCAGCAGGTATACAAATTTGAAAAGGTAATTCAAATTCCCGGAAACGCTCAACTGGTTGTTTAACATCCCGACAAAAACATCGGGATTCCCGGACAGCAGAAAATCAGCCATTGACTTTCCGTCCTTGAATGTTACCATTGATGTGGGGTTATCAATAATTGTGTCCTTAACTTTCATCCCGTCCTGCTCAAAGCCTAATACCCTGACTTTTTTAAATTTGACGGACACATCGATCATATTGTCCTTGCTGCAAATGACGTAGGTGCCTGTGAAATCTTTTATGTTTTTCCGGTAGTCGTCATTGATAATAAACAACATACTCATTGCATTGAGCATAAGGTAGAGCAAATTATCCAGGACATCTCCCGTGACTTCGGTTTTGATGCCGGTCGTAAGGGCCTTTATCCTGTTTTCAATAAGCGACAATTGAATTTCTTTTGATTGTTTTTCAAGAATATCAAAGAATCCCATTTTTACTCTCCCTCCAATTGTATAGGTACAAACTCACCTGATGACAGATTATACTGGCTCCGTGTAATCAGCTCGTCCTTCATCGCTTCATTCAGCGTATCGAAATATGCAGAATATCCAGATACCCGAACCAAAAGATGAGGGTACTTCTCAGGATGAGTCTTTGCGTTAATCAGTGTCTTGTAGTCCTGAATGTTGAACTGAACCTGTTGACCGCCTTCTTTCATATAGCCTTCGACTAACTCACCAAACTTTATCACATTTTCATGAGTTGGATCAGCTGGTGAGTATTTGATGTTAAGTGCATATGCACCGGGAATATGCATACTGTTCAGATTTGCTACAGAATTCAATGAGGTTGTCAACTGCGTATCAATCTGGGAAACTGGAGTTATTCCACTTGAGAACGGCACATTTGCTCTTCTGCCACTGGGCAACGCACCGGTCACACTACCATATCCAGCGTGGTTTGTCATAGTCCAATAAGCAACTCGATAGTTTCCACCTCGATAGTTCTCCTGATTGTTGAATACGCTATAACTAAGTTCAATCAACCTTTTTGATATCTCCTCTGCTATTGGGTGGTTTGTACCGTACTTGGGGGCTTTGTTTTTAAGATATGCTTCAAGCAGTTTATTCCCTTCAAAATTATTATCAACTGCCTTGACTAACTCGGATAAAGACATTTGCATATCTGTGTTATCTTCGGTGAAGCAGACATCTCTGATTGCACAAATGGAATCGCAGACGTCCGGGAAAGCGATGTGAGTAACTCCGGAAGAGTTATAAATCGAACCTCCATTTATCAAATCCCTCCCTTTATCCATCGGTCCGTGGAACATAGCTGACAGAATGGGAGTCGGGAGAAATTCCTGGTGATTTTTCCCATAGGTGTTGTTTAATGAAATCGCATTTTCAGCTGTGAGTCTTGTCTGTTCAGCGTATGCATCCCAGAATTTTTCAAAGGTGTCGAAATCTTCCGGTTTGCCAGTCGCCTTCCAGAGTGATTTGTCACCAGTTACCGTGGTTCGTCCGTTGTGAAGTGCCATGTAGAGAACTGTATACATTGGTATAAACACAGAGGAACTTGCACTATAGTCCCTGCCGACACTCCCCAATTCTACACAGCCGATGACAGCATAATCACGGGCATGCTCTTCCGTCTCGCCCTGATCAACAAGAGTCTGAATGTTTTGAATGTCATTGAAAAATGCAGGGATAGCTTTGTTGGTAAGGATGGTCCTGCTGACTTCATTTCTATAATCAGCAGTATTTTCCGTCGGATGATAACGGGCATTAACGTTAGGGTCTCTGATTGGAAGCAATTCAGTTACCTTCAGTAGAACATAAGTCAGTTCATTAACAGCATCTTTCCCATCCTTATTAACGCCTCCGAGGGTAATCGCTGGTACAGCACCTGCTCCTCCAAACAGCTTTTCAGCAGCTTGAGGAACAAGGTTTACATTATCCGCTATTTTGAACCACAGCGAACCGGATATATTCAATGCATCTTCAATTGAAAGCTCTCCTGATTCAAAATCTTTGATGAAATATGGATATAAAATCTGATCCAATCGTCCCGGATTGATAGCCATGTTTGAGTTTTCAGCGAAGACGCAAACCTGGCATATCCAAAGGGCATTTACCGCTTCAATGTAATTTCTTGCCGGATGTGCCGGTACTCTCTTGCAAACTTCGGCAATGCGCTGGAAGTTCTTTTTTCGCTCTTCATCTACTTCCGAATTGGCCCTCTTGGAGGCCTCCCGAGATATATTTGCTGAATAATTAAGAACTCCCTGCATTGCAATCCTAACTGATTGATAAAAATCAGATTTCTCATCATCATCATCGTGTTTTGCTTCTTTTTCTACTGCCTCACACAAAATTCCAAGAATCCCTTTTTTTAGGACGAGTTCATAACAAGGGGTGGTGTGCGAAATTGTAGCAGCCTTGGAAATAGTGTAGATAATCATCTTTTCCTGAAGGCTTTGTCTGTCTGGGTCTACTTTGCGAACCTCCTCGGAGATTGACCTGTCCAACCAATAAGGAAATACTTCATAGTTCAGGATATCGGCATCTTCCTTATTGAGGATTTGTGGATTGTCTATTCTCGTGCTGATTGTCCTAAGCTCCGGCCAGATTGTTAATCCTATATACTCCGGATATACCGGTGCTCCTAATGCTTTGCCAGTCGTAGCTCCACCAAGCATATTGTTGTCATGGAAGAATACCTTTCGTTCTGACAGATAGTTGCTGATAGCTTGAGCTCTTCTGATGGACATAGGAATTCCAGAATTCTCAGTTTTCTTTAGATGATCAGTCAGATACTGAGACCTTTCAATGTCGACAGCCGCAGCGACTGAACGGTGTAGCTCTATCAACGAATCTAAAAGTGGGAGTTTTTCTTTCAGGTTATCAGGTGTATATTCTTTGAGTTTGTTTTTTACTTCACCAATTTTGCTACACATCTTTCACCTCCTTTTTCCAATTCATAACAAATTCCAGTAAGAAAGAGAATCTATTTTTCCGAATATAGTGAGTTTACTGCCTGATGAAATACAACTAATCATGCTGCACAGATCCCATACTTAGGAAGAATATTCCGGATGACATCAATTCGGTGAATCTGCAATGCATCATGAAACAATTTCCAATCACTAACTAAGAATTCTGGCGTGAATTGGAACCGTTCATGTCCAGCCTCCCATTCTTTTGTTGTATCGAGAGCCTTGTGCTTCCATGAACCTGGTCCTTTGGCGATAAATTTTTCGACTTTCACTTTTGGTTCGGATGGTTCTGTGAAAGTGAATTTTCCTCGATTAATGTAAGACAGCCATTTATCATTTCTATTGTCACCGTCATCGTCTTTAAAAGCAAGGAAATTTTTCTTTATTTTTTTCAACTCATCCATTGGGATCGAATCGCCTGCACTCAGGGTATAGTTTGGATCTTGTTTCTGATAACGTACCATGGCTTCGTGTATACAAACAACGGCATCCATGAATATTTTCGTATTATCCCGCGGAATCATTTTGCCAGCACCGTCCTCATACGACCATTTTAAGAACGGCATATCTGGAAAAGTTAGTGCAGGACCATGCCCGAGGGGGAGTGCATTACTGATGACTTTGTTAGCAGCGTTACTATAGAGACTACCAAAATATCTGACCAGTTTTCCGCGTAGATCAGTTGGTTTTTTATCAAGATCTTCAGAGTTTGCGACATCGTTAATCTCGTGATTAATTCCAGCAAAACCCTGATGGGCAAATGTATCTGCTAAAACGTGCATTGTAATCCCCAATCTATGCAGACCATAAGGTCTGGCATAACTTGCGATGCAGGATTCAACCATATCTTTGGCGACATAACTGTCCGGTTTACAGACCAGCTTATCTATAAATTTACGACTCGGATCAGTCCCTGGTTTTGATCCCCCATTTCCCGGCAGGAAATGAAATGGTATCCAGACTTGATGGTTGGCGAGTTCCTGAAAGTTCCGATAATCCAGCATTGTATGCGCAGAGCTTATTCTGCTATACATTGCTTTGTTTCGGAAATGTACAACACCGGAGTTAATGGCTGCATCCACATATTGTGAAGAATAGCATATTATTTTTGCATCTTTGGGTGAAAATCCTGCGAAGCGAGCTGCAACATAAGTTACCGCATAATGGAAATCGATTTGCATAGGTTACCTCTTTTTAGTTTATTATTGCCTCCTCGTGAAAATATAGATATCTGTATCACGTTAGGGCTTTATTTTACCTCGAAGGTTGAGAGTACTGTAAACTCAATGGTCTATTATCCTACGGAGGAAAAGTGAGTATTTTACTTCCAATACGATCACTGGTACTCAGATCAAACTAATAGTTTCCCTAAAGTATTGATAATTAGTTCAAAAGTCAAGATAATCCGGCAGCCAATATTTTTCAATCAACCTCATCCAAACGATAGTAAATCTATTTGGCAAGCTCAACATGACGAAAAGGGTTTGGAAGTATTAGATTTAAAACAGTAATAAACGAATGGCTGTGGAAAATCCCGACATTAATATTATCGATATCAAACAATCCTCGGTTGGTGGAACGATGATCGTTACTAAACTTTTTTACTCGATTTGTTATGAATAAAACAACATCATAGTTGATCAAATCACTGAATTATCGTTCGCGGACATACAACTGTTAATCAGTTATGGGAGTTCAAGACCTTTAACTCCATTTTTATTTTTTCAGGCACTCTGTTTTATCATACTTTTTCTTGACACATCGATACTTATAGGATATATTTACCGATTAAAGCTTACTGAAGAGGAGCTTTACAAATATACGTCCATATTCGTTCAGGACGACAACTATACATATTCAGGAGGTGTAAATGTCTGTGATAGTAGCTTGTATTACAGCTTTTTTGCTTTTCTTTTCCGGAAATGCGTATGCTGCAGATTGCGTGAAGTGCCATACCGACGTCAACAAGAATATTGTTAAAGACTGGCAGATGAGCAAGCACTCGGAAAATGACGTTTCCTGTGAGGATTGTCATGGTGATGGCCATACCAAAGCCGACGATTCACACAAAACATTAATTCCGACCCCGGAAACATGTGCTGATTGCCACGAAGATCAAGTAAACCAGTTTTCCAAAGGCAAACATGCTATGGCATGGGCAGCTCTCAAATCAATGCCGACAACGCATGGAGCACCCGGTGAATTAATCGATGGCATGAAAGGCTGCGGTGGCTGCCATAAAATCGGCTTGAAAAGCGATGAGGATATTAAACAATTAAAAGCTGACGGTCATGGCTATGGTTTAGCATCCTGCGACGCTTGCCATACCCGCCACACATTCTCATTAAAAGAAGCACGGCAACCCCAGGCGTGCCAGACCTGTCACATGGGTTTTGATCACCCACAGTGGGAGATGTATTCTTCATCAAAACATGGTGTGAGGTATCTTCTCAAGCAGAATGGCACTTTACCGGAAGAGACGATTGCACCGACATGCCAGACCTGCCACATGCAGGAAGGAAATCACGAAGTGAGAACAGCATGGGGCTTTCTTGCGGTCAGATTGCCAATGCCTGAAGACCCTGAGTGGGCAGCAGATCGTGCGACAATTCTAATGGCTCTGGGCGTATTAGACCCGGAAGGCAAGCCAACAGCAAGGCTTGAGGTAGTAAAAGCTGCTGATGTCGCTCGTCTTGATCAGGAGAGCTGGCAGAAAGAGCGGGATAAGATGGTTAACACTTGCAGTGATTGCCACTCTGAGAAATTCGCAATTGGCGAATTGGAGAAAGGTGATCAGATGATTCGCAAAGCAGACCACCTTATGGCTGAAGCAATCAATGTTGTTGCTGACCTGTACAAAGACAAAATTCTGGAAAAACCGGAATCCTATGCGTACCCTTTCCCCGATTTACTGACATTCCATGACGCTCCACGCCCGATTGAACAGAGACTCCACAAAATGTTCCTCAAGCACAGAATGAGAACATTCCAGGGGACTTTCCACGCCAGCCCGGATTATGCTCTATGGTACGGCTGGGCAGAGATGGTACAGGACGTAAGCGATATCAAGGAAGCTGCTCTGGTGATTCGTGAGAGAAGTTAGATAAAAGATTTGCAGATTACTTACAACTCTGCCCTCCCCTGCAAAAGCAGGGGGAGGGCAGAGTAGCCTGCCCCGGATTGATCAGTCCATGCTGGAGCCTGAAAAACTAATAATCAATTCGAAAGAGCTGTTTATAAAACTCAAGCATGGCTTGAGTACTCCGGATAATAAACCCACTGTGATGGAATGTTCGCACAATCAATTCTTAAAGAATGAACAAGCCTTGTGCTCCGAAACTGAAAAATAATTTGTCAAACTTATTCATCATTACAGGCGCATGCGGAACAGGTAAAAGCAGTCTTGTCCCAGGGCTAAAAAAACACTTTCCGGATTTTGAAGTTTACGATTTCGACGATTATGGTGTGCCGGAAAATCCGACTGTGGAATGGAGAAGAGAGGCGACTCTGCATTGGTTGGAAATTGTAAGAGATAAGGCATTGCGTCAAACAAAGACCATTCTTGCCGGATTAATTGCCCCTGCTGATATACAAGAATTTACCAGGGATTCTAATCTCACAATCCGGTTCTGTCTGTTAGACATTGACCAGGAGGAACGAGCATTCAGGCTTATAAAACGGGGAGCGACTCAAGAGTTGATAGATGATCTTGAAGAGTTAACCGATTTTCCGCAATGGCTTTCTGAGTCAATTTTTGAATATATAGTAATTGACACTACAAAACTGACAATTGGTGAAGTAACGGAAAAGGTTACTGAGTGGATTGAGGTTTTTTAGAAGCATATCTGAAGTATGTTTTATTTGCCAAAATCGGAGGTGACGAACCTTTGAGCTAACAAATCATATTGAATTAATGATTTGAATGACTACGATTTGTGATTTAGGTCACACAAGTCAAATATAACAATTATAATGACGTAATATGTTAAAAGTAAAATAAATTCAATTTCAAGTATTTAATTGGAGACTTCATGTCTACGAAACTAAGACTCTTTACCTGCCTCTTACTACCTCTATTTGCACTGGCATTTGTCATCACAAGTTGCGAAGACAGCGATGATGACGTCGACAACGGGTTTAATGCGACTAATTCGGATTTTGCGAACTTCACAACCTGGGAAATTATCGATTACACCGTACATCCAGTTAATGATGCCAAACTGGGAGGAGCTCACGGCAACAATATCAATAGCGGAAGAATAATTTACCAAAATTCTGACGCTCAAATGAATGGCGCGGAATGGGCTGATGGTTCCATTTTTGTTAAGGAAACATTTACCTGGGTCGACGGTGAGAAAACACCTGCTGCTGCTGGCGCATTCCTCGGTATGGTTAAACGTGGCGGCGAATTCAATCCGGATCATGGTGCATGGGAATACTTCATGCTTGACGCTGCCGGAGAAATTCAGACTCGTGGAACCGCTGACCTTGGCGCATGCCAGAGCTGTCACGAAACTGCTGCTGTCGATTATCTGTTCCCGCATCCCTCAGAGCACATCGTACCTGCTGCAGCTGAATGGGACGTTTTTGAGGATGCTCTCACATGGGAAAAGGTTGACAGCCAGGAAGGTCCCGATCCTTTCCTCGGACAAGCACATGGCATTACCGATGATTTGATTCGTGATGTCTACAAATGGCAACCCGGTGCATTGTATGCAAATGGCCAGTTCCCCGTTGGAACCATCATCCTGAAGGAATCCTATCAAATGGATGATAACAACGAAAAAGAATATGTTAATGACGGTAATGGTGCCTGGACAGCAATGGTTAAGCGCGGTGGAGACTTCAACGCATCTAACGGCAATTGGGAATGGTTTATGATCAACCCCACAACCCAGACAGTTGCTCGTGGCGGTGACTTGATGAACAACATGTGTAACGGTTGTCATGGTGAAGCACCAAACGGCACCCCAGCTGGCGGAGATTATGTTTTCAATCACCCGAATATGGGTTTTTAAAGACAGTTGAGCGTTACGTTCGTACAAAAGCTTGAGTAAATATTACAGCATTTCTTGAAAGTAATGTCCTTGTGAACGAAGAGAAACATTCTCTTCGTTCACGCCTTCCACTCGACTACGAAAATAAGTCATTACTTTCGGGAAATGCGATTACATTGAATTTTCTGCATTTCTTAGTGTAAATCAAATCTTCATTGATATTGAGATATTTGTTTTGTTACTTTCGATACAAGTTATCTGATTCTTCGGGATATTGAACCACCCGGACTACGATTTAGGAGGAGTGAATCTTGGGCATCGAGATAGAGCGAAAATTTTTGATTGTAAGTGATGACTGGCGACAGAATGCAGCTGGGAAGCATTGTCGACAGGGATATATCGTTAATGACCACAGACGATCTGTCAGGGTCAGAGTGTTGGGTGATAAGGGGTATATCACTATTAAGGGTGCGACTCACGGGATAACAAAACCTGAATATGAGGTTGCAATCTCCGCGGTTGATGCAACTGAGATGCTGGATACGCTCTGCACAGGCGGTCAAATCATCAAGACACGTTACTTTGTTGACTATTGTGGTTTCACCTGGGAAATTGACGTTTTTGAAGGGGAAAACGCGGGATTGATCGTTGCTGAGATTGAGCTTGAAACGGAGGATCAGAAGTTTGAAAAGCCCCCCTGGGTTGGCGAGGAAGTTTCACTTGATAGCCGATATAAAAATGTGAACTTGAGCCGGAATCCCTACTGTCATTGGAAGTAAGTAGCCACGAACCCTTGCGGTCGTGGAATCTTTATTATAAACAGAACGTTATAACAAATTGATACCTAAATGTGATGCATTGTAGTTAATCAGAAAATCCGATATAACTCGAGCAATTGTAATCTGGGTTACATCAAAGAATAAATTAAATTCAGAAATCAAAAGGAGAAAAAATGAATCTGCCTAATATGAGACGCGAAATGAGATATGGAATACCAGCTGCTGACCAGATTGTGTTTAACCGGCACTATGTGCTGGGTTACTCCTATTATTTTCGACAGGCCAAATGGGCATTGGAAATAGTCAGCCCAAACAACCCTGACGTTGAACGTAAAAATCCGTTCCGAGCGGATTATCGAATTCCGGAGATGTTTCGTGCGGACTTGATTGATTATGAAGGATCAGGTTTCGATCGTGGACATTTGGTAGCAAGTGCGGATAAGGAAGAAACGGAGCTGCAAAATAGCGAAACATTCCTCTTATCGAACATGTCACCTCAAAAACCTGAGT
The DNA here is from genome assembly GCA_018644935.1 of Calditrichota bacterium. Taxonomy (GTDB): domain Bacteria; phylum Electryoneota; class AABM5-125-24; order Hatepunaeales; family Hatepunaeaceae; genus JABGPL01. The sequence continues at coordinate 9,657 of JABGPL010000062.1, forward strand.
TCAATCAGGGTATCTGGAAAAATCTTGAGTCGGAAGTAAGAGAATTGAATGACCACAAGAAAGTATTTGAAACCTATGTCATATGCGGTCCCCTATTCAATTTTGCCGAGGCAGTACAAGTCATTGGAGCCGATGATTCTAACAAAGTTTCTATCCCCATACCCCATGCATATTTTAAGTCCATCCTTACGGAGAGAAACACCGGTACAATATACATGTGGTCATTCATCATGCCAAATAAAGAGTCGGATGAACCACTTTCGTCATTCCTCGTGCCAACCGAGAAAGTTGAGAGGTTCGCAGGTATCAAACTTTGGGATCAACTCGTCGGCACTAAATTCGACAATATGCGGAAACGAGTTAAAAAGATGTGGTAAACAAGTAGCTATGGGGTGATTGCATCCTGGGAATGACAATTCTGCAGGTTATTGTGTTCTCTAGATACAGTTCGCGAGCGAAGTAGATACATCAGCTGGGCAGGAAGGAAGTATTTTCTTTTGGCTTGGGCTACTTGTAGCCCAAGTTTCCTTAATCAATTAGATTTACCGATCTGGATTTTTTATTCTCAGTACTATCTATCCAGTGAGGAAACCCGGGTAATAAATAACCCGGGCCATACAAACGAGCAATCTATTCGTGAGCATCCAGCCAGTTTTCCCCGGCACTGATATCAACATCAAGCGGAACCTTTAACTCCATCGCCCCTGCCATTTCTTCGATAATTCTTTTTGAAACCGCCTCAACTTCATCCTCAGGTGCCTCAAAAACCAGTTCGTCATGCACCTGCATCAACATCCGGGTTTTGAATCCTTCATTTTCCAGCATATTATAAACGTTTATCATCGCAATTTTCATCAGATCAGCGGCAGATCCCTGAATGGGGGTGTTAATCGCAATCCGTTCTGCGTTCTGTCTGACTCTTGCCGAATGGGCATTGATCTCCGGCAGAGGTCGCTTACGCCCCATCATCGTCTCAACATATCCGTTAGTCCGCGTAGTCGCTTTAATCTCCTCAACGTACTCTTTCACCCTCGCAAAGCGCGTGAAATACTGATCGATGAAGTCACTGGCACGCTTTCTGGATATTCCTAACCTCTGAGCCAGTCCAAATGCACCCATTCCGTACAAAACACCGAAATTGACCTCTTTAGCCTGCCTCCGCATATCCGGAGTCACCAGTTCAAGCGGCATGTCATGCATCCAGGCGGCTGTGCTGCTGTGGATATCGAGCCCATCGCGGAAAGCTTGTAGAAGGTGCTCATCTCCGGAGAGGTGTGCCATTACCCTCAGCTCGACTTGAGAGTAATCAGCTGCGATTATTTTCCAGCCGGGATAACCGGCAATGAATGCCTTTCGAATTCGTCCACCATCGTCAGAACGAATGGGGATGTTCTGCAAGTTAGGATCATTTGATGACAATCTCCCGGTTGCAGCAACTGTTTGACTGTAAGATGTGTGGACTCTGCCTGTAATCGGGTGGATGAGTTTAGGCAGAGCATCAATATAAGTCGATTTTAGTTTCGTCAGGTGTCTGTATCTGAGCAGCTTATCCGGCAGTTCGTGGATCGGAGCCAACCGTTCAAGTTCATTGATGTCTGTCGAATAGCCAAATTTCGTTTTCCTTCCCACTGGCAGCCCGAGGCGGTTAAAGAGTATCTCAGAAAGCTGCTGAGTTGAATTCATGTTAAATCTCTCGCCGGCGAGGTCATATACTTCTGTTTCAAGAACTTCGATCTCGGCCTGAAAAGTCACAGACATTTCTTTTAACAATGCTGTATCAAGCATCACCCCCTGACCTTCCATTGCCACCAAAACATCCAATAGTGGCAGCTCCTGCTTATTAAAGATCGGAGCGAATCCTTTTTCCTCAATATCCGATTTGAAAAGGTTAGTCAACCGGAGAGCAACGTCGGTGTCCTCACATGCATATATTGAAATATCTTCGAGATCGACATCTGCCATAGAAATCTGTTTGGACCCGGAACCGATCAGCCTGCTAGTCGGAATTTTTGTAATTCCAAGATGGCGTTCAGCCAGAATATCCAGATTATGTTGGCGTGCAGATGGATCGAGGATATGTGATGCGATCATTGTATCAAACACAACACCTCTCACATCTACATCATAACAATTCAGAATGTGAATGTCATACTTGAGATTCTGCCCGGTTTTGTGCAGATCTGCGTCTGCGAAAATCGGTTTCAGACGATTCAATATATACGCTACTTCCGGTGGAGCGTCAGGGCGCAGAATTGATCTTTTCGGTGGGACATAACTATCCGGCATTTTCTCAAAATGGTTGACACTAACATACCAGCCCTGCTTCTCTTCAATTGAAAAAGATAGACCCACCAATTCAGCTCGCATTGAATCTAAAGAAGTAGTTTCGGTATCCATAGATATCAACTCAGCACTACGCAACTCGTCAATCATCTCCCTTAACTGATCTTGAGTTGTAACCGTCACATAGCTATGTCCTTCATCTCCACCAACACTTATCTCTTCAGCTAAATCAGCTCCAGACGGATCAATTTCATCTAATTGACGAATTATTGATCCAAAATCGAGGTCAGCGAGTTTGCTTCGGATCTCCGGATTATTCACCGGACCATATTCCAGCTCATCCGGACCGACACCTACAGGTGAATCTTTATCAATGATAACCAGTTCTTTCGAGAACCGTGCTTGATCGGCAAATTCTATCAGATTCTCACGCAGTTTTGGTTGCTTGATTTGAGGTGCGGCTTTTAGCACCGCCTCCATATCACCGTATTCTTTAAGCAATTTCACTGCTGTCTTCTGACCGACTTTTGGCACGCCCGGAACATTGTCAGATGCATCGCCCATTAACGCCAGCGCGTCGGTTATCAGCTCCGGGTGGACGCCGAATTTTTCCTCTACCCCTTTCGGATCAAATATTCTGGGATTTGGTTCTTTTTTTGTTGGCAGAGTATAGACTTTCACTTTATCTGATACTAATTGGTAGAAGTCTTTATCACCTGTCACAAGAAACATCTCATGACCGGCTTTTTCACCCTGAACAGCGAGAGTGCCCATCAAATCATCTGCTTCCCAGCCCTCTTTCATCAGGCAGGGGATTCGGAGAAGACCAACGATTTCATATAACAACGGTAGTTGGGCAACAAGGTTCGGATCAATAGGAGGACGGTTGGCTTTGTATTTATCATACATTTTATGCCGGAATGTCGGAGCACCAGTGTCAAAAGTTATTGCCAGAGAATCTGGTTTTTCACGTCGCAGGATCATCAAAAGTGACAGCAGAAATCCATAAATCATCCCAACATCCTGACCATGAGCTGTGAGAGGTGCACTTCTGGCAAAAGCATGAAAACTGCGAAAGACTATGGCAGTGCCGTCAATTAAAAAAATTCGTTTCATGATTGTTCTTCTTTGTCGGTATTCATATTTGGTCCATCTTCTAACTTTTTATCGAGAGATGGCGGAGGTGGAGGAGGCATAGGAGGACGTTGATGTCGGGGTGGATTCATAATGTCATCAAACATATCAAGCCCTGCTTCGCGTTTTAATTGGTTTGTCATCCGTTTAAAATTGTTTATGATTTTTGCAATATTGCGCAACAATTCAGGTAGTTGTTTACCACCAAAGAGGACTAACAACGCCGCCCCAATCATTATAAACTCAGAGCTACCCATCTATACAGTCTCCTCTGTCTTTCGTTTCTTTTGCGCCATCATTGCTAAAAGAATTCCTGTCTCATAGAGAATCACAAGCGGTATCGCAAGCACAATTTGCGTAAACACATCCGGTGGGGTAATTATCGCTGCCGAGACTAACACTCCTACATATGCATGTCTGCGGTACTTCCTGAGTTGTTTGGTAGTCACCACACCCAACATTGCAGCAGCGTAAATTATCAAAGGCAACTCAAACACCAATGCAAAAGCGATCAATAACCGAAGTGAAAAGTCAACATATTTTCCAAGTGACCAATACACCGCCACATCGGAGGGAGCGAGTGCCATGAAGTAGTTAGCAGCATGCGGCAACACCCAGAAACCAAAACTTGCCCCAAGTAAAAACGCCCCTGAGGATGCAATTATTACTGGAAGAATAACCTTCTTTTCCCGCTTGTAGAGAGCAGGGCTTAAAAAACCCCAAACCTGCCAGAACCATAGAGGCACGGTCAGGAATACACCTGCCACAAATGCCACCTTGAGTCTGACTACGAATCCCTCAGTTGGATAGAGCAGAGCCAGATAAGGAGCATCATCGAAGATCGCTCTTCCGGTTACAAATTGTATTAAACGCTCTGAGAAGAATAGGCTGACGACTGTCGCAGATGCCAGAATAATCAGAATTCTTAGAAATCTCTTTCTCAGCTCGTCGAGATGACTCAGAAATTCTTTAAAAGGAGGGGAGATAGTAGGGTTATCTTCTGAGCCCGGAGCCTTTTCAGAAGGTCTTGCTTCCACACTATCTGGTAGTGATATGATTAATCATGGACCTGAAAAGCGGTTCACCATCAGGCTTGCCGAGTATAGGATCGCACCTTCTCTCAGGATGAGGCATCATCCCAAGCACATTGCCCTGCTCATTGATTATCCCAGCAATGTTATTTACAGATCCATTAGGGTTTGCCTCGTCTGTTACATTGCCATCCTTGTCGCAATATCTAAAAATCACCTGATTGTTATCTTCGAGTACGGATAACTCATCTACAGGTAGGTAGAAGTTCCCCTCGTTATGGGCGATGGGGATGCATAAGACCTGACCTTCTTTGTATTCAGTTGTAAACGCTGTATCAGCACGTTCGACACGAATGAATATCTCTTTGCAAATGAACCGAATCTTCTCATTCTGCATCAAAACCCCGGGTAATAGTCCTGATTCGGTAAGGACTTGGAAACCGTTACAAATCCCGATAACGAGTTTTCCGTTTTCTACGTATTCCGGTAGATGAGCAACAACGGAAGAGAAGCGCGCGATAGCACCGGCTCTGAGGTAATCCCCATAGCTGAAACCACCCGGGAGAAGAATGCCGTCGAGGTCTTGAATATGGTCTTCTTTGTGCCAGATTTCGATGGCATTCTGACCACAAATTCTACCAATTGCATCTAAGCCGTCATGGTCACAGTTCGAACCAGGAAAAACGACTACTCCCCATTTGCTGATATTTGAATTAGTTTTCTTCAAGAGACCACTCGAGATCAAATTCTTCCATCTGCGGATTAGAGAGTAATTTGCGGCTCAATTCCTGAACTCGACTTTCCACTTCGTTTTTATCGGAGGCATCAATATCTAACTCTATGAGTTTGCCAATTCGCACTTGTTGAATCTCACTGTAACCCATTTGTTGCGCAGCGCGAAGCACAGTTCTACCTTGAGGATCAAGGATTGAGGGTTTTAGTCTAACGTATACGCGTACTTTCATAATCTGTTTCCCTCTCCTGCATAATTCTCTGGTTTTCCAAGTTTTCTCAAGTAAACAACCAACCACTCGACTGGCCCCGTAAGGAGGTAAATTATCATAAACGGCAGTAGCATAAGCTTTGGTTTCCAAATCAAAAGTCCCATAATTACAAGCAATGAAAACCAGCACAGAATTTGATGACGGTTACCGTATAGAGGAATTACCGGTACACGTCGGTAAGGGATATTGGTTAACATCATTATTGAGCAGATTGTGATCAAACCAAAATACAACGGTCCTGTTATTAGTGCAGAGTGGTAGTAACTGGCGTAAAAGTGAAAAGATACCAGGAGGAGTGCAGAAGCAGGAACCACTAAACCGACGAGATAAGGTTTACCCGAGTGAGAAATATTAAACTTCACCAAACGGATAACACTCGCAGCAACGAGCATGAATCCAAACAATAATCCAGTGAACCCATAGTGTTGAAGAGAAGACTGGTAAATCAGAATACTAGGTGCAAGTCCGAATGAGATTACATCCGAAAAACTGTCGAGCTCTGCTCCGAATTCGCTGCTCTGATTTGTTAATCGCGCGGTTAAACCATCAAGACCATCCAGAAATGTAGCACAGAATATTAACCATGCGGCGAAATTAAATCGACCCTGAGTAGCCATAACTATCGCAAAATAACCTAAAAAGAGATTACCCAGAGTCACTATGTTCGGTAAGGATTTTCTAATCCTCATCCAGAAATTCTCCGATTACTGATTCACCCGCCGTTACCCGATCACCGACACGGACAAATAATTTAACATTATCCGGCAGATAAACATTCATCTGCGATCCAAAACATATAACACCAATTCGCTGACCAGTTGCTAATTTCCATCCCTTTTTCCCGTGAAAAATTATCCTTCTCACGAGGACACCAGCTACCTGTGAAAAAGCCACGTTTCCCCATTTAGTATTCACCTGAACAACATTGTGTTCATTTTGGAGTTCCGCACCTGGCTTAAATGCACTCAGGAACTTTCCCGGAATGTGGGTGATGTCTGTGATGGTTCCATTTATTGGCGACCGATTCACATGGACGTCCAATGCATTCATGTATATCGAAACCCTCTGTCCTGATTGTTCCAGAGGAGTCACGGAAGTTGGTCCGGCAGCGATAACAAGACCGTCTGCCGGAGCAATAATCAGATTCTCACCTTCTGGAGTAACTCGCTCAGGGTCACGAAAGAAACGAATCACTGATATAAACCAGAGCACTACCGGTACGAAAATCAGCCACAGAGCTTTTCTTTTGGATAGAGCAAGAGATAATCCTGTCAGCGCAAGAATTGCTGCACTCCATTTGATTATCCCAAAACCTTCAGGAGCAATTTTAGTTGTGCAATTTTGTTTTGTCAATTGCCAATTCTGTCTAAAACTTCCTGATATGCCTGTTCCATTCCACCCATATCGAACCGGAATCTGTCCTTGTCCAATTTTTTCCGGGTCTTTTTGTCCCATATACGGCAGGAGTCAGGGGAGATTTCATCGGTTAACATCAGCTCATTTTTATGACGTCCAAATTCGAGTTTAAAATCAACAAGGATAAGACCTCTGCGCTCGAAGAATGACCTGAGAATCGCATTGATTTTCGCTGTCATTCTGAACATTATACGAATATCCTCTTGAGTACACAAATCCAGTGCGTAGGCATGATACTCATTAATCAATGGGTCCCCGAGCTCATCGTTCTTAAGCGAGAGTTCGAAAATCGGATAGGTAAGCTGCTTACCATCTTCAAACGGAAGCCTCTTTACCAAAGATCCGGTTGCAATGTTTCTCATTACAACTTCAATTGGGATAGTATCTACAACCTTAACTATCTGTTCAGTGGGAGAGAGACGCTTAACGAAGTGAGTCGGGACATGATAGCTCTCAAGATAATCCATAAGGATCGTGCTGATGCTACAGTTTAATTCACCCTTACCGGCTATTTCAGCCTTTTTTGATCCATCAAATGCGGTTGTGTCATCCTTAAATTCGAGGATGGCAAGATCAGGATCTTCCGTTGAGAAAAGTCGTTTTGCTTTTCCTTCGCAAAGTAGTTCTTTTTTTTCCAATTCTTTGCCTCAGGTATTATGTGTTAAAAATTATCGTATTGTGTTAATCTTTGAGACCAACGCGTTTCAAGGGAATATCTGTCCGTGAAAGAACAGCCCTATCATCAAAAATTGAGTCTAATTGATCACCGATCAAATCGACAATTGCCTCGTCAGATTTGATCCGCTCAAATATAGTTGCCCCGCCTTCGCGAGATGCCAGTGCATGCTTCTGAACACGCTTGTAAATATCGTCGTCTTCGATGCCTGCCAGCTTAAGAGCTGTCAGCACTTGACCAGAAGCCATTAAGCCACGGTCAGAGACAACGTGATCTTCCATATTGGCTTCATTAACATGCCAGTTTTCTACCACCCATTCACAACGTGTCAGCATATAATATACAACAGAAGTTGCGTCAGGAAAAATGACACGCTCTACAGAAGAGTGAGATATGTCTCTTTCATGCCAGGATGGTATATTCTCAAATACTGCACTTAGCCATGACCTTAGCAGCCGCGCCATGCCACAGAGATTCTCTGTTACTACCGGATTTTTCTTGTGCGGCATTGCTGATGATCCACGCTGGCCTGATTTGAAGGGTTCTGACAGCTCCTCAACTTCACTGTGTTGAAGGAGTCTGACCTCAAGCGCTATCCGTTCAACCAACCCGCCGATCATTGCGAGAGCAGACATAAACTCAGCATGACGATCCCGGGGGATAATTTGTGTGGAAATTGTGTCAGCCTTTAGCCCGAGTCTTTCGCAAACCCTCTCTTCCTGTTCGGGGGTTATCGTTGGATATGTTCCGACGGCTCCGGATAACTTCCCGACCTGTACATTTTCGATAGCCCGCTTAATCCGCTCAAGGTCGCGATCTGCTTCGGCAATCCACCCGCAGATCTTCCAGCCGAGTGTCGTTATTTCAGCATGGACACCGTGTGTCCTGCCCGGCATAAGAGTATTCTTATGCTTTAGCGCTTGTTTTGCGAGTGTGTCCCGCAATTGCTGGAGTTTATCAAGTATCAAATCACCTGCACGTGAAAGTGCAATTGATAGCGCGGTATCGACGACATCATAAGATGTCAAACCCAAATGCAAATATCGTTTATGTTCTCCGAGCGAATCGCTGACACTCATCAAAAATGCAATCACATCATGACGGTAGACCGCTTCATATTCGTTGATCTTTTCAACGTCAAATTCTGCTCGATCCCGCATGATCTTGGAAGCATCTGCGGGTATTATTCCATCTTCTGAAAGTATATCGGCTACAGCCAGTTCAACTTCAAGTACTCGCTGCCATTTGGCTTTATCCCCCCAGAAATCAGCCATAACTTCAGGCGTGTAGCGTGCAATCATCTTTGTATATTTTCCCTTTTTGTGTGTCTTGTTTAGTGGTGTCAGGTGTCCTTACTTGACACATATTCGTTTTTTTGCGTAGGTCGGTATCTCATACCGACAAAATACTCATGAATGGAAATTCGGCGGAATAAGATTCCGCCCTACGTGTGTATCATTTTACCAAAAGTCCGTACAATGCCTAATTTACAACTAAAGATGTCTTAGACAAACCCACTACTTAATAATCGTGATCTGTGACGAAAATATTTCGTCTGAAGTTGCCATTTTAACGTAATAAATTCCAGTTGGAATTTCAACAGCTTCCCATGCAATCCTTCCTGCTCCGGCAGGTCTAATTCCTTCGCTAATTATGTGCATTTGCTCACCAAGAAGGTTGTATATAGAAAATATGACTTTCCCGGGTTTTTGAAGTGCAAACGGAATAATCACGGTTGAGTTTGCAGGATTGGGATAGATACTGCTTATCCCGGATTCAATTGGTAGATTATAATTATCCACACCAACATCCAAACATCTTCCGGATAACGGAATCTCTATCATCTCGTGATACGGATCATCTGAAGCGATGTATAGTACAGCTTCGTATTCGGTCAAGATTAATGGAGCAAATGTTATTACTGTTGTGTGAGTATCTGCCCCTGAAATTGAAAATCCGCCACCCCCATCATCAATAAAAATAAATGGTGGACCTTCGATTGTCTCTATGCGCTGAGAGGTCACAGTCAGTAATCTATCTCCATCATTAGTGATCAGCAAGCTCTGACTGACCATGCTTCCCGGCTCACTATCGACAAACTCGAGTGCCGCATGACTGACAGCAATATCCTGTGGCAAACCCTGATTAAAGAACATGGCTCCCATATCAGCTCGAGTGCAATCCTGATCGGCTGCGGTAAAGTCTGAACCTGTGTCAATACAGTGAGATCTCGTTTCATCATCCACCGGAAAGCTATCCCAACTCAGACGAAAGTCATCATTCTCGAAATCAGCGAAGAACGGATCTGTATCAATGTTACCATCACCGGCAAATCCATTCTCAATATTACTGTAAGTTACGAGCATTGTGTCCGGCATTGCAGCCGGGATATTATTTCGTATGATTGAGTTGATTATTGTCGGAGTTGATTCTCCATTAAAACAATGAATTCCTCCACCAATTCCATCCGCAGTGTTTCCAACCATTGTAATATGATCGAGAATTGGGTTTGATCCTTGTGTGCAGTATATCGCTCCACCGTTGCGATTCGAGTGGTTATTTTTGATGATCAAATGGCTCAATGTTGGGCTGCCATTGTTGCAGTATATACCACCACCAAATCCAGTATTGGCGTTTTGAAGGGTAAATCCTGTCAATAAAGCCGCCTGCGATTCACCATTTCTAAAAAGGGCAACGCTCCTGCCGCCTTCGGTCCCATCGAGAATTGTGGAATCGATAAATGTGATGTCACGATCAAGTAAAAAATGACTCGCGACGATTACACCACGCCCATTGAAGTTTACAACTCCGGGATAAAATCCTGGCGCAACCAGAACGGTGTCCCCACTGGCAGACAGGTCAATCGCGACTTGAATTGTGTCGAAATCTTCCGGCACTCGGCGTAATGTCGGACGGATGTAACTCGTCAATCGTTCAGCAACATATGAGGCCTGTCGATTCTGAAATGCTTCGATTACTTCCGGTTCCGGAAGCTCATTGCGCCAATCTTCGAGAACGGTACTTGTCCGTTCGAGGATAGTGTTGGTAGCTGGACGTGTTACTGTCAATAAACCGCCACCTCGGCCGTCGAGAAGCTGGTATGTATTCAGGGCATCAAACGTATGGTTTCTGTCATAACAATCCCCAACCCATTTCCAGGCATAGTCTGATATTATCGAAGTCGAGTCACCGTCAACCTCCTCCGGTACTGAGGCTGAATGCACCCATAGCGGGACAGGAACTGAGAAAATTGGTTCCCCGACTGTCGCGTAGATAGTGGTTAACAGCGGATTCTCGTCCTCAAGAACACCCAGAACAATTAACGCTCCTCTTGTTGTTCTTCTATTGATAGCTTCATTTGTAGGGATAAAACCGAGAGGCATATCGAGATCGTCGTCCGGGACATCAAACGGCAGTGGATAGGGGTCAACATTTTCGAGCGTGATATCAGCCATGACGTATCTGTGCAAAAACTCAACTGTCAACGAATCACCCGCGGCAGCGTCGAGTATCAGCTGATAAGCCCGGTCATGTCTCCATTCACCGATTAGATCGTTTTGAGCAGCACGGTATGAGTAATTAGCGCGTACGAGAAAACCATCGAGAGCATCATCAGGATTATTTGCATCAAGGAAAGTGAAGTCATTCGGTCCGGCCTCAAAGATCGCAGCTCCGCCCTCCGCGTCAATAACTCCGAAATTGGAGGGTGTGGTGCGTCCGGTGATATCGGTGCTGTCGAGAATCACCATAAAATCGGCAACGGTCCGGCATGTCTGAAGGGCGAGTTTCATAATCATACCATCGTCATCACGACCTGCAACAGTATCCGGAAAGTTCAGGGCAGTGGAATTTTCAATCGCAAATCCAACCGAGTTCACCCCTCCCCAGGCGTCTATAGAATCCCCGGCATTGATGTTGGTGATATAAGGGTATTCTCCATCATCAAAATACGCCATCTCCTGATGCGGGTTGTTCATATCCCGGTTCTTCCACAGAATGGGTCTGCCATCCCCCGTGATCTCTCCGGATATTATTGCAGTCGTGCACTCGTTTCGGTCAGATATATCAGTTCGGGCAGGTACCTGAAGGAGTGGTTCACTGTCTTCCGGCTGCAAAATTGCGAGCAACAGAATCAGCAACAACAAAACACAGAGAGGTGCAAAAATCTTCATCATTCAGCCGTTGTATTATTGAGCGACGCTACGGGTATAACTCGGTCTAATCAGGCTTTTCCTCTAACCTTAGAAATTAAGGAAAAATGGGGGTGATTGCAAGGGATGGCATTTGGGTATTGTGGCATGATGATTCAAAGGAGAGTAGTCTGTTTTTGATGGATTGAAGATTGTAAATTTTACATAATTCTATTGCGATCGAAAAATTCCTTAAGTTCATTCTGACGGTCGCTTCTGATGTGCTTTTTAACAATTTCCAAGCTTATTGCATCTTTTTTCTGCCATTTTCCCTGGACAACTTCATTTGCGTAATAGAGAAACTCAAAGTACATCGCGTCCCAGGACATACACCGAACCTTGAATTCGCTGATACTACCTTCCTTTTCAAATGGGCAGGAATCCTCAGGAAAACCATCTGGCATATATTTCCCGTCAACAAGTAAACATGGCTCTGAATCAATGAGAATGTTGTCACGTGACATGAGGAAGCCATAGTCCAATTCCTCATAATTTGAGAAACCTATGGATACTAACAATGTTATTTATTCTTCCCTCTTCTCAGACGGAAAAGCTATATCGATATCCCCATGCTCTCTCGTTATCTCACCGAGGCGTGCATCAATTGCCCACCCACTCCCCAACCACAATGGAATGTCACATAATTCAGAAGCTGTGAACAATTTTTTGATTACTTCAATTTGTATCTGTATGTTCAAGTGCCGATTTTTTAAGCAAGGTGAAGTGTTCCACATTGTGCCGCTAAAAAGTAGCCCGGTCTTCTCCGAAGCCGGGGATTCCTTATGCCAGTTTATTCCCCGGGTTCGGAGAACCCGAGCTACTTGACAATCATAACCTTTCTAACCTCAAAAACATCCCCATTCCCCAAAACCACAAAATACACACCTGAGGCAAATTCCTTCGCATCGAAAGAAACCGACCGGAATCCAACATTGACCATTTGCTCTCCCAGCAATGGATAACTCGCTCCAGTTAAGCTGTACAAGTTGAGAGATACCACCTCATTTCGGGGAGAGTAAAACCTGATCAAAGTCGCAGAGTTAGACGGATTGGGAAATATCTCCGTTATCGACAGCTCGGTCGGCAATTCAGAGGATTTACCCTCTACTGAAAGTCCACCTGTAACCGGGATTTCCAGCACTCGCTGATCTGGGTCGTTTGATTCGATTCTGTATATTGCTGAATATCCCGTTTCTATCCAGGGGGAAAAGATTATCTCGGAGATATATATTGAGTCAGGAGGGATTATTACTTCCTCTCCCCCATCCCTAACACTAATAAATGGTGGTCCTTCAATGGTGATTATGGATTGTTCGCTGATAAACAGTGGTAATCCACCGTCGTTGGATATTAAGATCTGTTGAGTAGATGTCTGTCCGACTGGAGTTTCCGGGAATTCAATATTCTCCCTGTCTAAGCTAAGGTCAGGAAATACTCGCTGATCAAAATATACCGCTCCCATATCCGCTCTACTATTGTCGGGATCATCCAATTGTCTGCGGTCTGCGGTGTCGATGCAGGGGGATTTGGATGGGTCCCGGGGGAAGATGTCCCAGGTCAGATTATAATCAGCGCGGTCTGCATTTCTGAACAGAGGATCTTCACTTATTGTGGTGTTGCTCCAGGCTAAATTGCAATTATTGTTTCTTCTGATGCTCTGGGGTCCACCAAAGACATCCGAGTATAAGGTATGAATAGAATTCCGGGCATTGGTTGAGGAGAAGTAGGCTTGATAGGGTTCATTGTCGAACATTATCGAATTTGCGAGCTCAACAATTACCCCGTTATTCCCATAAATTCCACCACCCCATCGGGCAGAGTTTCCGGCTATTGTACAGAAGGTTATTATCGGAGCCGAATTGTCTCTCAAGATAAAACCCCCGCCAATAGTGTTGACTGCGTGGTTATCTGTTATGACACAATGTTTGATTATCGGACTTGAACCTTCACAGTAGATACCATCTCGACCATTTGTGATAGTGAATCCAGATAGGACTGAGTTTACTCCTTCCCCATTTTCGAAGGATACTACTGCCGTGCTCATATCGCCCCGGATTATTGTCCGCTCTATTTTCTCAGGATCACGGGTTTCTAAAAAAGTACTGCTGACAAGGATGGATTTTCCATTGAAGTTGATGTTTTCATTGTAAGTGCCCGGTTGGACTTTGATGGTATCTCCGTCGTGACTATAGTCGATTGCTGACTGTATGTCATGTAAGTCATCAGGAACCACCCAGAGATGACGACCACCGCGCTGAATCCCCTGACCGTTCAGATCCACCCGGACTTCGCCCCAATGCGGATCATCCGAAAAGGTAATGAACTCAGCCTCAAACATCCCGATAGAGTCAGGTGAAAAGATGATTTCGAAATCGATTATCTCGCCCGGTTCGAGAGTTGTGTTTTCAGGAAAATCAGCGGAAAATTGACCTCGGTTATCCTCAGAAATGACGGCATTTTCAACTGTAAGATCGCTATATCCGCTATTGCGAATGTCAAATTGATAAACAGAGTTTCCACCGACTTCAGTCAGCGAAAAACTCACATTATCAGAGGGTATGGTAATTCTGGGAATATCTTCACGTCCGTGCAGGAAGGTTAGTGCACCCATATCCGTCCAGGTATTGTCTTCATCCAACTCTGATTGTGGGTCACCAGCATCTATTAATGGGCTGTTTTGACTCAAACGAAAATCTCCATTTTCCGCATCAACAAATACTGGATCAAACGACATATTTCCATCACCCCAAGAAATAGCACCATTGTTATTTGATTGAATGGCATTTATCCCACCCATCAGGTTTGAATAGGAAATTGTAATTGAATTTGCTTCACCGGTTCCGGAGAACAGAACCTCCTGGGGACGATTAGCCCAGATTATAGTATTAACGAGCGAAACGTCGCAATCAAGATACAGATAGACTCCACCACCCCTCAGTGCTTCATTATCCGTTATTGTGCAGTTTACCAGAGTCGGATCAGCGTTGTAGCTGTCAAATCCTCCACCGGCAATCGAGGCTGTGTTTCCGGAAATGAGACAATACTCAGTATAGGAGTCTGCTCCAAGTTCGTAATAAATTCCAGCAGCATACCATGCAGTATTATTAATGACATTTAAATGGGAAAGCCGGGGACTTGCATCATGGAGATGAACGCCACCTCCACTGACATCATTTTCGGCATCTATCGAACCCGAGCCATTTTGAATGGTGAATCCAATAATTAATGATTCTTCCGATTCCCCGCGGTCCAGCCGGACAACGCTCCCGTTCTGGTTTCCATCTATTATCGTAGAATTGATATCGTCTGGATCATTAGTAATCAAAAACTGACTGGCGAGAGTCAGGTTAGTACCATTGAAGAGGACTGTTTCTCTATAGAGCCCCCTATCTACCAGCACAGTGTCACCTTCCTGTGCATTGTCAACACCTGCCTGTATGGTGTTGAAATCTTCAGGGATAGCGATGATTTCCGAATATATATTGCCACTAAAAACAAACAGTAACAAGAAAATCAGGGTATGTCTCAAACCAGTCTTCATTGAGGTTTTCTCATTATGAACGATTTATGAAAGGTAGTACGGGGAATATCAAAACGCAATTAAGGTATGAGGTTTGTGTATGAAGGGAAAGATGAACTAAACTTACGGGCAAGCCGCCGCGTGCCCTACTCCGAGGTGAAGTCTACTCGATTAA
>JABGPL010000063.1 GCA_018644935.1 Calditrichota bacterium
GAATTTCCGCCGAATGTGCTGATAGATGTCCAACAGATTCAACAGGTTTTGGTTAATTTGATTCTTAATGCTATACAGGCGATGCCTGACGGTGGTATATTGAGCATAGACGTTACCAGTAACGCAAGGGATGTTGAGTTGTTGATCAAGGATAGCGGAAAAGGAATACCTGATGATATTCTTCCAAATATTTTCAAACCTTTTTACACAACCAAACACAAAGGTACCGGCTTGGGATTAGCAATTTCCAGAAAAATCACAGAAGAACACTCGGGTACGATTGGAGTCGAATCGGGTCTATCTAATGGGGCTGGTTTTCGGATCCGACTCCCGATTCACAATCCGGAATACAATCAACATGCAGTTTAGGAGAACTTTTGGCACACGCAAGAATCCTTGTTATAGATGACGAAAAATTGATCCGCTGGTCGCTTCAGAAAAATCTTGAACGGAGCGGATACATTGTTGAAATAGCCGAATCTGGTGAGGAAGGTTTGGTGATTTTTGAAGAATTTGATCCTGATGCTGTTATTATTGACAATAAGCTGCCTGGAGCCAACGGAATTGAAATAATGTCCGAGATCCATAATCGGGATCCACGGGTAATAATGTTGTTTATGACAGCATTTGGGACAATCGAGCTTGCAGTCGAGGCAATGAAGCGGGGTGCCTATGATTATGTAAATAAACCTTTTGTATATGATGAGATAAAACAGCTCCTTGAAAAGGCATTTCATTTAAGAGGCCTTGACAGTGAAGTTGCACGATTGAAAGATTATGTGCATAGACAATATGACACAGATAATGTTATTGCTGAATCCCAACACATGAAGGACATTCTTGAACTGATCGATAAAATCGCCAGAAGTGCCGCTCCGACAGTTTTACTTACAGGAGAATCTGGCGTCGGCAAAGATCTGTTAGCAAGACTATTACATCAGCGTTGTCCTCGCAGAAATAATCCATTCATCACGATTAACTGTGCTTCACTTCCCGAAACCTTGCTTGAAAGTGAGCTTTTTGGTCATGAAAAGGGCTCTTTCACAGACGCAAAATCAATGAAACGCGGTCAATTTGAGTTGGCTGCTAATGGGACAATTTATCTGGATGAGATTGGTGAGATCTCACTAGGGACCCAGGTCAACTTATTGCAAGTTATAGAGAATAGGTTGTTTAAACGGGTTGGAGGTATCAAAGATCTTAGAATTGACTCGCTTGTAATAGCTGCCACCAATATAGATCTTGCAGCAGCTGTCGCATCCGGAAGGTTCAGGCGTGACCTGTTTTACCGATTAAACCTGATACCAATCGAGATACCACCATTGCGAGAGAGACGAAGTGATATTGTGCCGATTGCTCTTTTCTTCATGCGCAGATTTAATGAGGATTTCCACAGGCAATTTAAAGGAATTTCAGAAGATGCGAAGACTGCATTAACCAGATATAATTGGCCTGGGAATATCAGAGAATTAAGAAACGTGATAGAGAGGATAGTGATTCTCGAGGACGGACAGACGATTAATGTAGAAAACCTGCCTGTTGAGTTAATAGAACAGGGAGGCTTTTCAGGTGACCACAAAAGTAATGCGGTCGCACAATTACGCTTAGAGATTCCCGAAAGTGGACTGTCAATGGAGGCTGTTGAGCATGAGCTCGTTGTTAAAGCTCTTGAAAAAGCAGGAAATAACCAGACAAAAGCTGCTGTTTTGCTTAGCATCACCCGAGATTCGCTCCGTTATAAAATGAAGAAATTTAAACTATTGTAGTTTTGAGCAGGGCAAATTACCCGTCGAGACGTTGCGGTGGGTACTATCTTTTGTTACATTATCTGTTTGTTCAGAATAGTGCTTTGTTTTGATTTTCAAAAAAGAAGGTAATCCGAGTGATTGATTATTTTCCGGTATTGTTGCTAATGGTAATCGTCGCGTTCATGGCGGCTGCACTTTTGGCAATCACCACTTTTATCGGACCTAAACGAACGAATCCGGATAAAGAGTTACCCTTTGAAACGGGTAATCTTCCAACCCCCGGCAATGCCCGTGCGCAATTTTCCGTCCATTATTATCTGGTAGCGATCCTGTTTGTGGTCTTTGATGTTGAAGTTGCATTCCTTTACCCTTGGGCGGTCCAATTCAAACAACTCGGTTTATTCGGGTTGATTGAGATGTTGGTATTCCTGTTCATTTTATTCATTGGTTGGCTCTTTATTATCCGCAGAGGTGTTCTGGAATGGAAATAAAAGAACAAGTCAGGTTCGACCCGTATGTTCCTCCGAAGTTAGGTGATAATATTGTTGACTCAATCGTCGGCTGGGGAAGGAAATACTCGATATTTATGTATCCATTTGTAACTGCATGTTGCGGGATGGAATACATGTCGGTTGCATCCTCTCACTATGATATAGATCGTTTTGGCGCTGGTCTACCCAGATTCAGTCCCAGAATGGCAGATGTGCTGATGGTTGTTGGTACCGTTAATCACAAATTGGCACCAATATTAAAACGAATCTATGACCAAATGTGCGAACCAAAATGGGTGATTTCATTTGGTGCGTGTGCTTCAGTCGGTGGTCCTTATGATAATTATGCCGTGTTGCAAGGCATTGATAGAATCATCCCGGTGGATATATACATCCCGGGCTGTCCCCCAAGGCCGGAAGCTGTCCTTGACGGGCTAATGAAACTCCACAAGAAGATTCAGAACCAGAAGCACGAATTGTTTTAGAACGCTTGTTTGAGTGCGCGCTTCTGCGTGTATAAAGATATACAATTCAGGAATTAGAATAACGCGCTTCAGCGCATCCCCTATTCCTGACGCGGGTTTCCGCTATTGCGGGATTGATGCGAAACAGTTTAAGGATAAAAATTAGTGACGAACGAAGAGCTTCAGATAAAATTCAAGGAACGATTCCCAGATTTTGCTGAATCATGCATAATCGACAAGGGACATATTGTTGCGGAAATTCCTCTAGAGCATATGGAACTAACATTGACAACGCTCAAAGATGATTCTGAATTTGATTTCAAGATGTATATGGATTTCACGGTTGTTGACTGGATGGAAAGAAAACCGAGGTTCGATCTTGTTTACCATCTCTATTCAGTTGAGAAAAACCATCGTATCCGTATCAAGGTTGGGATCACTGAGAGCCAATCAGCTCCGACAATGTCTGGACTCTGGCCAGTTGCCGATTGGCATGAGCGAGAGATGTTTGACCTGTATGGAGTAAAATTTTCAGGACATCCAAACTTGAAACGAATACTTCTATATGATTCATTCAAGGGTCACCCGTTGCGTAAGGATTATCCGGTAACGAAACGTCAGCCGAGAATAGAATCGACATTCCCGACGAGGGATTCACAGTATCAGGAGAAAGACCTGAAAATTCACCGTGGTGATTGACCACCAATATCGAAGTACTCTGAATGAAAGGAAAAAAGATGAAAAAATTAGTTAAATATACAGCGATCCTGTTTGCAGCTACTCTGCTGCTTGGATTGACAGGTCTGGTCATCGACACAAAAGCCGGTCCGGATTGTGGAAGTTGTGCAGTTGGTTGTGCAGAGTCAGAAACCGCAACGGTTACCATCACTGGATTCAACTTTTGCCCTGGATGCAAGCTCAAAAAAGAATTTGGGGCAGCTTCCAATTGCAAAGAATTTGGTTGTACTAACGCTCTGCGCATTACAAAGATCAAAGCCGATGACGATTGCGCCGTTGATGATTACGTCGGCACCACAATCTTTTACCTCGAAAACGAGAATAGCACAAAACTCATCAGTGAGCTCAAAGGCAAAGCTGTTGAGGTTAAAGGTAAATTGTATTTAAGTATGCCAGTGCTTGAGGTTGATAGTTATAAGGTTGTTGAGGGATAGGTTTAAAACGAATATTCAGATAAGTTAGCATAAAGACAAGCCAGATAATGGCAAAAGAATACGAAAACAGGGAGCTAATCCTCCCGACAAAAAATATGGCGCTGGCGATGGGACCTTCCCATCCTGCTATGCACGGTATTGTACGGGTTAATGCCAAGCTCGACGGTGAAATTGTCGTTGAGGGCTCCGTTGATATCGGTTACCTTCATCGCGGGTTCGAGAAATCGGTTGAGAATCATACCTGGAATCAGGGAATAATTTACACCGACAGACTAAACTATGTCTCTGCGATGATGAATAATGTTGGCTACTGCCTCGCAGTTGAAAAACTGCTCGACATCGAGTTGCCACCGCGTGGGACGTTCCTGCGTGTAATCATGTCCGAACTCAGTCGGGTTGCTGATCACCTGACCTGCGTTGCTGCACAGGTGATGGAAACTGGCGCGATGACAGCATTCCTCTATGCGATGAAAGCACGTGAGTATGTGTGGGAAATCGTCGAGATGGCATGCGGTGCTCGAGTCACGACTAACTGGACTCGGGTTGGTGGGTTGATGGCTGATGTTCCGGGTGACTTCGTTGACGCTGTTCGTGAGCGGATACCATTAGTGCGTGATGTGATTGACGAGCTCGATAAACTCGTCACCAAGAATAGAATCTTTGGTGATCGGTATCGTGATGTCGGTGTCATGACCAAAGATGAAGCCATCGCATGGGGCTTTACAGGTCCATGTATAAGAGCTTCCGGAATTCCCTTCGATGTACGGCGAGATACACCTTATCTCAATTACGATGCCTTCGATTTTGAGATTCCGGTTGGTACTAATGGAGATGTGTTTGATCGTTATCTCGTCCGAATGTTCGAGATGGAGCAATCAATCCTCATCGTTGAACAAGCTCTCGCTAAGTTGCCTGACGGCCCTGTATCAGTTGATAACAAAATGGTTACACTTCCCGAAAAAGCAGATGTTTATGGTTCTATTGAGGGTTTGATCAACCAGTTCAAGCTGATCATGGACGGTCATGGAATTCAGGTTCCTCCGGGTGAAATTTATCAGGCGGTTGAAGCAGCTAATGGTGAGCTGGGATTTTACATCATTTCGACTGGTGGAGATACACCCTATAAATGTCGTTGTCGTCCTCCTTCTTTTGCGCTGACGGCAGCATTGGAGAAGATGATTACCGGACAGATGATTGCGGATGTGATACCGATTTTCGGATCGGTCAATATGATTGGCGGTGAGCTGGATAGGTAGGTCTGTGACCTTTCTGTGTCATGTTTTATTAAAGATAAGAAAGGTTCAGCCTTCGGCTGATTGCGGATTGGGAAATCCGCGTTCCCGGATTACGGGTACTTTGAAAAGAAAAGTTGAATTTACGGAAGTTTTTGATTTATGAGTGAGGGTAACGGAAATTGTTCATTGGTTGAAGTCGCCGATGGACTGAAAGCAAAATATGAACAGCCCCGTGCGGCGCTTGTTCCACTCCTTTTCGCAGTACAGACCCGCGACGGGCGGGTAACGGACGAAGCTGAACAGGAAATTGCGGATTTACTACAAATTGACACCGAACAGGTGCATGAAGCAGTAACATTCTATCCACTGCTCTCCGAAAAACCACTTGGCAAAATCCTTATTCAGGTCTGCCATAATATATCCTGTTCGTTACTCGGTGTTGAACCTCTGATTGATGTTCTTGAAAATGAGCTTGGAATCAAAGCTGGTGAGGTAACTCCAGACGGTGAAATTGGTCTGCGACGCTCCGAATGTCTGGGGTGCTGCTGCGACGCTCCGATGATGCTGGTTGGCGAGAAATTCTTTGGTAACCTGACTGAAGAAAAGGTAAAGGATGTTGTTGCGAAATTAAAAGCAGGTGAGGAGGTCGTTAACGACTCACCTCTCACTCCAACCAATGAGATTGAGAATCCTGCCCTGAGTGGTAATTTTAAGGTTCCTAATGCAAGCAGCATTAAGGTTGCAGAGGCACGAGGAGCTTATCAGATCGCTAAGAAAGTCCTTAAGGAAATGAGCCCCGAAGAGATCACCAATCAGGTAAAAGCATCAGGTTTACGTGGTCAGGGTGGTGCTGGCTTTCCGACAGGTTTGAAATGGTCATTCGTGCCGAAAACTGACGGTCAAAAATACCTGACGGTGAACTGCGATGAAAGTGAGCCCGGGACTTGTAAAGACAGGGAAATTCTACGGAGAGACCCTCATAAGCTGATCGAAGGGATTATTATCGCTTCGAAAGCGATTGGTGTGACAAAGTCTTATATATACATTCGACGAGAGTTCTATGAACCGGCTCAGATTCTCGACCGGGCAATTCAGGAGGCATACGATAGTGGCTACCTCGGGAAAGACATTCTGGGGACCGGAATGGATCTGGATGTTTACACTCATCCGGGTGGTGGAGCATATATTTGTGGTGAAGAAACAGGATTAATCCAGTCTCTCGAAGGGCGAAAAGGCTGGCCGCGCATTAAACCTCCTTTCCCTGCAGTTCAGGGATTGTTCTGGAAACCAACAGTTGTAAACAACGTTGAGACCATTTCCAACGTGCCGTTTATAATGGAAAAAGGTGTCGAAGCATACAGATCACGTGGAACAGAAAAAAGCCCCGGTACAAAACTGTTTGGAGTTAGTGGTCATGTAAAACGTCCTGGTGTTTATGAACTCCCAATGGGAGTTCCATTAAGGGATTTGATTTTTGGTTATGCCGATGGTATTCGAGAAGGTCACTCACTAAAGGCAGTTATTCCCGGTGGATCATCTGTACCGATTCTGAAAGCGGAGGAAATTGATGTCAATATGGATTTCGAATCGACCGCAGAAGCAGGAACCATGCTTGGCTCAGGTGGTGCAATTGTAATGGATGAGACGGTGAAAATCCCCGAAGCACTGGAAGTGTTGAGCCGTTTTTACGCTCATGAATCCTGCGGGCAATGTACTCCATGTCGAGAGGGTGGTATTTGGATATACAAGATATTACACCGTATGAATAGCGGATTAGGACGTAAAGGTGACATCGAATTGCTGCTTGATCTGGCTGCAAATATGGACGGCACCACAATTTGCCCATTAGCTGCAGCAGCGGCATGGCCTGTCCAATCTGCGATAAAGAAATTCCCTGAAGAGTTTGAGGCTCTTCTTTATTAGGACGAATATGTTAAATCGATTCATACTTTTGCTTGCGTTAATTGCTTTCTTTAGCACTGGCTGTGGTAAAGTACAGGAACCGGTTTATGAAGGACTGACACTGAAAGCCTGGGCTGAGCGACTTAAGTCACCAGAGCCTGAGGTGAAGATAGATGCACTGAAAGTGATTGAGTCAATCGGTCCGAAAGCATATGCTGCAGAAAGTGTTGTTCGAGATGTCGCTCAGAATGAACCCAATAACGAGGTTGCCATTAAGGCAATAGAAGCACTTGAAGCTATGGGTGCGCCTACAATTGAATTCGACGAATTTCTGGCAATGTATTATGCTCCAATAATACCGGGTGAAGAAGAGGAAGAACGGACGTATGAAGAGGAGCTAATTGACGAAGAAGAAGCGGAGATGATGAGCCATATTTCTGGGGAGGGAGATCTAGCTTTCCTGAAAGAGCTTGAGAACGAAGAATTCGAGGAAGAGGAAATCGATACCTCGATTGTTCCATTAAATAGTAGCGAATATGAAGGTTGGGTAGAATCGAGGCGGTCATCTTCACTAACTGATGTGTTAGATATCCTCAGTCGTCCAGAAGTGCTTGAGGAATTAATCCGTATTGGTGACAACCTCGAGCGTGAGTTTGCGGTAAAGAAGTTAGCTACACAAGGTGGACTTGATCCGCGAATAGTTGAATCTCTTGAAAGATTACTTGAAGATCCTGATAGTACGATAAGTTTGAATGCCAGGAAGGCATTAGAAAATTGGAAGTCACAGTAAAACAAATTAGTCTACGTAGATTTTTTCAGTTATGCCCAAGATTAAAATAAACGGCAATGAGCACGAATTCCCTGAGGGGATGAATGTGTTGGAAGCCTGTAAGAACGTTGGGATTTACGTTCCTCACTTTTGTTATCATCCTTTACTGCGCACAGTTGGCTCATGCCGAATGTGCAAAGTTGAGGTGAGTCAAAATATGCGAGGATCAATGCAGAGCCGCATTGACATCAGCTGCAAGGTTGAGGTAGCCGATGGAATGGAAATCCGTACAGACACACCTGAGGTAAAAAAACAACAGCAGATGACTCTCGAGTTCCTGCTATCCAACCATCCGCTCGATTGCCCGGTTTGTGATGATGCCGGGGAGTGCGAACTTCAGAATTTCTATTTTGAGTTCGGACAGCATGATAGTCGCATGATCGAACCTAAAATCAAGAATCGTAAGGCTTTCGATATTGGGCGCTCTATTGTACTCGATAATGAAAGGTGCGTGCTGTGTTCTCGATGTTCAAGGTTTCTTGAGGAAGTTACCCATACACATGAGTTGGGGATTTTCGGCATGGGTTCCGCAGAATCGATTATGTTGAAGCCGGGTGCCAGACTTGATAATGACTATGCTGGAAACGTTGTTGACCTTTGTCCGGTCGGAGCGTTGACAGATAAAGACTATCGGTTCAAAAGACGGGTTTGGTATCTCAAAAGCACTCCATCAATTTGTGAACACTGTGCCAGAGGCTGTAATGTCCGGGTTGATTGGGACCTGAATCCGTATCATTGGCATAAAAAAACTTTCCAGATGCGGAAACATCGAACTGAAGCGACTGACCTTCAGAGAATCCAAAGAATTAAACCGCGCCGGAATGATGCGGTTAATAAAGAATGGATTTGTGATACAGGACGTTACGGGTACAAGTCGACAGATTCTGCCGACAGGCTTACACAGCCGGTCATTAACGAATCCGGAGAGTTAAAGCCAGTCGAAGCTGGTGCTGTCATTAAGGCTTTTGTAACGGGCTTGAATTCTGCTATCAAATCCAACCCTGGAAAAGTAGCGGTTGTCGTTTCTCCAAAGCTGACAAATGAAGAGATTTATGCTGCATGGTCATTATTCCGAAAGAGATTAGAGCTTCCAAATTTGGATCATAAACTACCTGTCGATCCCGAATGGACTGGCGATGATTTGCTGAAATCTGCCGATCCCTTCCCAAATCGTTTAGGTTGCGAATGGATTGGTTTTGTTCCTGATGGCAATGGTTTAGGTGTAGAAGATTTGAATCTGGCGATTTCAAACGGCAAGATTGATACTTTGCTCACAATCCTCGCTGATCCTCGAGAATTTCTTGAAGAAAAGAGTCTGAGTAAATTAAAGAGAAAGTTTTTCATTCTTCGCAATCTTCCAGAAGATCTTAAAGAACATGTGGACGCTGCGCTTCCTGCGGCTGCCTGGGGTGAGTACCGGGGGACCTTCACCAATTTTGAAGGACGAATCCAGCGTCTTGAAGCTGCTTTTGATCCAGAAGGGGAGGCACAACCTGTTTGGCATTGGATGATTGAGCTTGCTACGGGGATGAAAAAATCCTTGAAGTGGCGAAAAACAGAAGATATAATGCACAGCTTGAGTGATCACGTCATAAACTATAAAAATCTGAGTTATGACAGCATTGGTCCTGAAGGTGTGGTCGTTGGTGATAAAGCGTAACGAAAGAAGCCGATGGATACATTTTTTTTAATAGAATCAGTGGTTAAAATCTTTACGATGATTGCTGCAGTTATGGGTCTTGCAACGATTTTAACATGGGTAGAACGCAAGCAATCCGCAGTTATGCAGGACAGAATTGGTGCGAACCGGGCAGACATTTTCGGTATCCGAATAATTGGATTATTCCAACCGTTCGCAGATGCGATTAAGATGATCACCAAAGAGGACTACATTCCACCGTTTGGTAATAAGGTCCTTCACATGATTGCCCCGGCAATTGCATATATTCCAGTAATGCTACTTTTTGCAGTAATTCCAATGGGACCCCCACTCGAGATCGGTGGGAGAATTGTCAATACTCAGATAGCAAATATTGATATTGGATTACTTTTTATATTTGCTTTTGGTGGTATTGCTGTTTATGGCGCAGTTATAGGGGGTTGGGCTTCAAATAATAAATACGCGCTCATTGCCGCGATACGTACCTCAGCACAGATGATATCCTACGAGGTTTGTCTCGGTTTATCACTGATTGGTGCGATAATGATTTACGGAACAGTCGATCTGTCTCAAATGATCGCTGAACAATCCGGTCATTGGTTCGGATGGATACCCAGATGGGGAATCTTCATACAACCTTTGGGAGCGCTACTGTTTATCCCAGCTGCCATTGCTGAAAACAAGCGTATTCCTTTCGATTTACCTGAAGCCGAGTCTGAAATCATCGGTTACTATACGGAGTATTCGGGGTTGAAGGGTGGTTTGTTTATGATGACAGAGTTCATTGAAATGGTGCTTATCAGCGCATTGTTCTCAGTCATTTTCCTCGGTGGGTGGAATGTACCCTGGCTGGAATATAATGGCTTCAACTTCCCCTGGGGAGGCACCTGGACACTTAATATCTGGGTTGTTAAAGGGATGCAATTTGGAGCATATTTCCTGAAGGTTGCGGTATTAATATACTTCTTTACACTCGTACGCTGGACTCTACCGCGCTTTAGATATGATCAAGTAATGCGCCTTGGATGGCGATACCTCTTCCCATTGGCATTGATTAACCTGCTGATTACAGGTATTGCAGTGGTGTTGTTTGCATAGATTTATTCGGGGCCATTGATTCCCCAATTTGGCGAGGCAGGGCATTTCGTCCCTCTTCACTGCGCTGGCAGACGCCCTCGTCTGCCGGTAATAATAGCGACTAATCTGACAGACGAGGGCGTCTGCCAGCGCAATTGTCATAAGAGATAAATGGAAAAAAGAGTAAGAGAATTAAAGGTCGATTACGGACCAGCGGAAAACATCTACTGGGTAGAAGTTCTTAAGGGTCTTTGGATCACCAACCGTCATTTCATGGTAAACATGTGGCGGCACATTTTGCATGCCTTGAGGATAAAGGCAGAGAAAGGTGCAGTAACATTTCAATATCCTGAAGAGCATCGTCCGATACATCACAGATGGCGTGGCAGACACAGACTCACCGTAAAGCAGAATGGTGCTATGCGTTGTACCGCCTGTATGATGTGTGAGACTATCTGTCCGGATGAATGTATTCATATCGTCCCCGGTGAATCTCCCGATCCGAATGTAGAGAAATTCCCCGAAGAATTTTATGTTGATGCGTTGCGATGCTGTTTCTGTGGATTGTGTGCAGAGGCGTGTCCCTTGGACGCAATTAGACTCGATGTTATCGAACCTGAGATTTGTGGTTTTACCCGGGATATCATTTTCAATAAAGAATTCCTCATGGGATTAAATAATGATCGTCCGTGGGAGGAATGGTACATTGAAAACAAAACAGATTCGAAGGAAAAGTAGTTGGCATTACGTAAAATTATTCCCTATGGCGATTCTTTGTTGAGACGTCAATCTCAGAAGATCGAGACGGTTGATGATGACATATTGACCTTGATTGCAGATATGAAAGAGGTGGTAAAAGCTGCTGAAGGTGTTGGACTGGCCGCACCTCAGGTTGGTGTATCCAAAATGCTGTTTTTGATTGATTGGGCAAATCTTGAAGATGGTGATGAGGAAATTATTGCCTATATCAATCCCAGGATTATTGAAAGAGGCGACATAACTGTTGAAACTGCCGAAGGGTGCTTGAGTCTTCCTGAAGTATGGGCGGATGTTCAACGCCCGGATGAAATCAAAGTTGAATATCAAACTGTCGATGGAGTGCTTCACGAAAAAGACCTGATTGGTATGCCAGCCAGAGTTTTTCAACATGAATTAGATCACTTATTAGGCATACTTTTTATAGACCGCATTTCATCATCCGAAAGGGCGGAATTAAAAGAAGATCTGCAAGCGATTATGAGTGGGAAAGTAAAACCATTTGACGGGACCCTCCCCCCGAAGAAAGCAAAAATACAAGACACCGAAAATACAGATTAACCAAAACAAATAACGGAGTGAGTTATGGATGTGCAGCGTGACTCGATGGATGTCGATGTACTGATCGTTGGTGGCGGCCCAGCTGGGCTTGCAACTGCGATTCATCTTACAAACCTGATCGAGCAGGCTCGTGAATCCGGAGAGCTCAAAGGACCGGCTGCATCAGACGAGTTTATGCTTGCTGTTGTTGAGAAAAGCGCGGAATTTGGCGACCATATGCTGTCCGGAGCCGTTATTGATCCGAAAGGGCTCGATGAGCTCATACCTGACTGGAAAGAAAAAGACCTGCCGCTTGCTGCTAAAGTAAATGATGATGCAATGTTCTACCTGACCAAAGGTGGTCGCATTAAAGTTCCCTTCTTACCTCCCGCGATGCAGAATCATGGATATCATATTGTTTCACTCCAGCAATTAGTTCGGTGGATGGGAAATCAGGCTGAAGAATTGGGAGTGATGGCTTTCACCGGTACAGCTGGTGCACAGCCGATATTTGAGGACGGTTGCTGTAAGGGTGTCATTACAGACGATAAGGGAATAGATAAAGAGGGCAAGCAGAAGAGCAACTTTGAAGCCGGCATGGAACTTCGTTCAAAAATCACAGTTCTCGCTGAGGGACCTCGTGGCCATCTGACCAAACAGATAGTTTCAGAACTCAAATTAGATAAAGGCAAGAATCCGCAAAGCTATGTAACTGGTGTCAAAGAGCTCTGGGAGATTCCCAAGGGGAGAATAAAAGCTGGAACAATGTACCATACACTCGGTTTTCCACTCAACATGAAAACATATGGTGGCGGTTGGATTTATGCAATGTCTGATGAATTGCTATCTATCGGTCTCGTAACTGCTCTTAATGCCGGTGACTCACGAAATGATCCACATGGTAACTTCCAGAGTTACAAAATGCACCCTTGGATAAAATCGCTGCTACAGGGTGGAAAGATGACCAAATATGGTGCTAAGACGATCAGTGAAGGCGGATATTTTGCAATGCCTCAGCTCTACCATGACGGTCTCCTGTTGGTTGGTGAATCAGCAGGTTTCCTTGACAGCATGCGTCTGAAGGGCATCCACCTTGGAATTAAATCCGGAATTATGGCTGCACAGACAATATTTGATGCTTTAAACCGAGAGGACTATTCTGCAAACTCCCTCTCAGCATATGATGAACGATTCCAGCGTAGTTGGGCGAAAAACGAGTTATGGAAAGTCAGGAATTTTCACCAGCCATATGAACATGGTCTCATTTTTGGCGGGATGAACACGGGAGCTCAATTGGTAACTGGCGGTAGAGGATTTTCTGACCGCATTCAGGCGAAACCAGATCATGAGAGTATGAAAACCTTCTCAGCAATGCCTGAAGCGAAAAAGCCAATAGAAAGAAAATTCGATGGAGAGTTGACATTTGATAAATTATCCGATGTTTATGCATCCAGTACAAATCATGAGGAACATCAACCGTCTCATTTGAAGATAGCAGATCTGTCGATTTGCGAAGATCGGTGCAAACGTGAATATGGAAATCCATGTCAATATTTCTGCCCTGCACAGGTCTATGAAATGGTTGAAGGAGACGATAAGGAACTTCATTTGCAACTGAGCCCAAGTAACTGTGTACACTGTAAAACTTGCGATATTGCTGATCCTTATGGAATTATTACCTGGGTTGCGCCTGAAGGTGGAGGTGGACCTCAATACAGTGGGTTGTAAATCTTTTAGTTTGACATAAGTTTTTATATATTATAGGGCGGGCTATGTTGCCCGCCTTTGACGTTATTTAATGTAATTTAACTACATTCATTTGGGAGTTTATCATTTTTCGCGTAACAACACGAGCAGATTGGGATGGTCTTGTTGCAGCAGCATTGCTGAGCATCGTTGAGGATGTTGACCGTTACCGGTTTATCGAGCCCGGTGCATTCCAGGCTGGTGAACTGGAGGTAACTTCAGAAGACATCATTGCGAATTTACCTTTCCGCGAAGGCTGCGGAATGTGGTTCGATCATCATATCACCAATAAACCAGATGTCGATTTTAAAGGCGCATGGTATGTTGCACCCTCTGCCGCACGTGTAATCTATGATTACTATTCTGACAAAGACCTTACGGCTTTCGATGAACTTGTTAAAATCACAGACCGAATTGATTCGGCTGATTTGACGATGAAGGAAGTGAAGGAGCCAAAGGGATACATTTTGGCTTCTATGACAATAGATGGAAAACGTCTTCAAGATGAGCAATACTGGCTCAAATTGATCGAGCTGATCCGTCAAAACAGTATTGAAAAACTCCTTGAGGATGTAGAGGTCGAAGAGCGCTGTCTTGCTTACATGTATGACTGTCAGGAATACGGTCAGGCAATCAGTCTCTACTCTGAGGTTGAAGATAATGTGCTTGTAACTGACCTGAGGAAAGTATGGCACGGTGAACCTGGCAACAGATTTTTGGCATATACACTGTTCCCACAGTGCAATATCTGGGTTCGTGCAATGGATCATCCTAATCGAAAAGATCTTTCTCATATCTCAGTAGGACACAGCATTTTCAACCAAACATGCAATGTCAATGTGGGAGAGTTAATGGCAAAATATGGTGGTGGTGGTCACAAGGGAGCCGGTTCATGTCGCCCATTGAGGACTGAATCCGAACAGGCACTCAAAGAAATAGTAGAATTCTGCAAGGACAAAAAGTAGCTGATGGATAACTCAACCAGGATTCGCAACCAGTTTTTAGATTTCTTTAAAGAAAGGGGGCATACAACAGTGCCCTCAGCTCCGATTATACCGGCAAATGATCCAACGTTGCTTTTTACCAATGCCGGGATGAATCAGTTTAAAGACGTTTTCCTCGATCAGGGGACGCGTCCATACACCCGTGCAGTCGATCACCAGAAGTGCATCCGCGTTTCAGGAAAACACAATGATCTCGAAGAAGTGGGAGTCTCTCCGACACATCATACTTTTTTTGAGATGCTAGGTAATTGGTCATTTGGTGATTATTACAAAAAAGAAGCCATTCGCTGGGCTTGGGAATTAATTACCGGGGTTTGGGAGATAGATCCTGCACGTCTGCATGCTACAGTCTATGAGGGAGATGATCAGGTAACTCCCGACAATGAAGCGAAAGCACTGTGGCTGTCAGAAACGAGTATTGCAAAAGACAGGGTGACCTTCCATCCAAAGAAGGACAATTTTTGGGAAATGGGTGATGTCGGTCCATGTGGTCCATGTAGTGAGCTTCACTATGACATGGGTGAGTCGTTCTGTCAGGAAAAAGACGTTCCTGGCCACAAATGTGTCGTCAATGGGGAATGTGGTCGAATCGTCGAGCTGTGGAATCTGGTTTTTATTCAATACCGACGTGATAATGAAGGAGTATTGCATCCTCTCCCACAAAGGCACATAGATACTGGAGCCGGTTTCGAGCGAATCCTGCTGGTCACAGAAAATGTTAAGTCAAATTACGAGACCTCACTTTTTACACCTCTGATTGAATCAATTGTTAATATTTCGGGAGTACCATACTCCGCGGGTAAGAGTGGAATGCCACATCGCGTGGCTGCTGACCATGTCCGAGTTCTTTCATTTGCATTAGCAGATGGAGTCCTTCCATCCAATGATGGCAGAGGGTATGTCATGCGTAGAATACTCAGGCGAGGGGCACGGTTTGGACGTGAAATAGGACTCGAAACACCATTTATACATAAACTTGTTGATCCTCTGATTGAAATCATGGGTGATGCATATCCAGAGCTTAAAGAGCGTCGGAGTCATTTAGCCGGTGTCATCAAAGCGGAAGAGGAGAGTTTCTCAAGAACTCTCGGGCGAGGATTAGAGTTGTTTGGTTCGGTTGTTGAGCGGATTGAAAATAAAAAAGAAAAGGTTGTTCCCGGATCGGACGCGTTCAAGCTATATGATACATATGGCTTTCCACTTGATCTAACTCAACTAATTGCACGTGAACGTGGATTGAATGTCGATGTAGCTACATTTGATGATTTAATGAACGCACAACGCGTGCGAGCTCGAGCTGATGGTAAATTCCAGGCTAGTGGGGAACTGGGGACAGGGTTAAGCAGCTGTTTCGATGGTTATGATTGCGAAGCCACTGAAGCCATAATTCTTGCAGTTAACAAGAAAGATAAAGATGTTGAAATCGTATTGGATAAGACACCTTTCTATGCGGAGTCCGGTGGTCAGGAATCGGACTGGGGTGTTATCGAATCGGAGAATGGAAAACTGTATGTTAGAGACGTTGCGAAAGCTGGAGAAATAATTCTTCACAGGGGTAAATGGAAGGGTGGTGACTTACCCGTTGTCGGAAGCAAAGTAGACGCAAAAATCGACCATAAACGACGACTGGAGATAAGATATAATCACACAGCAACACATCTGCTGCATACTGCACTTAGAACACATATAGGATCTCATGCATCTCAAGCAGGTTCACTTGTAGCACCTGATAGATTGAGGTTCGATTTCACTCACTTTGAAAAACTCAGCCCTGAGATAGTCGATACCATCGAGCAAGAGGTGAATGAGTCTATTAGAAGGAATTTTCGACTTAGCTCAACTGAAAAGGCATATAAAGATGCAATTGATGGTGGAGTTGTAGCTCTTTTTGGTGAAAAATACGGTGAGTTTGTGAGGATTGTCCAGATAGGTGAGAATGATGTTCCCTATTCACGTGAGCTTTGTGGTGGAACGCATGTTAACTACACCGGTGAGCTTGGAATATTCCGGATTATATATGAGGGAGCTGTTTCCGCTGGTGTGAGACGAATCGAAGCCGTAACAGGTCAATATGCCTTAGACCTGACATTTTCCGAGCGCAATGCTCTTGAGGATATCAGGGAACTGTTAGGATCACATGGCAGTGATCCGGTAGAGAAACTAACCAAGACACTTGAAGACAAGAAAAAAATTGAGCGAGAATTCAACACCCTACTTCTTGACTGGGCGAATAATACAGCGACTGATTTACTGGTTAATGCGATTGATGTGAATGGTGTTAAAGTCATTGCCGAGAACTTCGCTGGCGTTGAAATTGACAGATTAAAAATGATTGGTGACGCGATTCGCGACAATAACGCAGGTGCAACAGCTCTTCTTTCGAGCGCGGTCGCTAATGGCTCTGGTCAATTATGTTGCGTAGTTGGTGATGAGCTCATACAGAAGCTGAAACTCAAAGCCGGTGCTCTGGTTGGCAAAGCCGCAAAAATAGCAGGCGGGGGTGGTGGAGGTAAACCACATATGGCAACTGCCGGAGCCAAGAATCCCGATAAACTGGGAGACGCGATAAAGGCGTTTCCTGAAATCGTAAGCGATACCATTGGATAAGGACATCCTATACCAGAAATTATTCCCTGTCGATGGCAAACAACAAGTATGGGTGCTTATCGATCCGGATACACTTCCTCTGGATCAGCTGATTGATCGTGTCTGCAAAGCTGAATCCGAGGGAGTATCTGCAATATTAATCGGTGGGAGCTTTTTATCACAGGACAATTTTGATAATACGGTAATGGAAATTAAGGCTGCCTGCAATATACCTGTTGTAATATTTCCGGGCAGCAGCCGTCAACTGTCAAAATATGCCGACGGAATTCTCTTCACATCACTGCTCTCCGGACGGAATCCGCAATATCTGATTGGTGAGCAGGTTATGGCGGCTCCGTTCATAGTGAAAATGGGGCTTGCTGCAATTCCAACTGCATACCTGTTAATCGAATCCGGAAGTGCAACGTCAGCCCAGTTTGTATCCAATACCCAACCAATTCCTCGTACCAAACCTCAACTTGCAGTAGCCCATGCGATGGCAGCTGAGCTTTTCGGAATGAAAGCAGTGTATCTTGAAGCGGGGAGTGGTGCCGATATGGCTGTACCAGCTTCGATGATTAGGGCTGTTGTGAGGCATATTAATATACCTGTAATTGCTGGTGGAGGCATTCGCAATGTTGAAGATGCACACGCCGCGATGGAAGCTGGGGCAAGCGTAATTGTCATTGGAACTGCGGTAGAGCAAAACGGGTTAGATTTTATGCACGAACTGTTATCAGGAATTAACAACTTTTCATAATGAACCTCGGTGCACACGTATCAACTGCCGGGGGAGTATCCAATGCACCCCTTAATGCCAAAAATTTAGGCATCACGACCTTCCAGATATTCTCTCGAAATCAGAAAAAGTGGCAATCGAAGCCCCTAACTGAGCTTGAGATTGATCAGTACAGAACCAATTGTGCTGAGCTCGAGATTCAGGAAACACTTGCTCATGGGTCTTATTTGATAAATTTAGCCAATCCTGATGAGGAGAAGCGAAAGAAATCTATCGATGCTTTTTACGACGAGATGTACAGGGCGGATCTGCTCAATATCGATTACCTCGTCGTCCATCCAGGTGCTCATATGGGATCTAATGAGGAACAAGGGCTTCGCAATGTAGTGGATTCTCTCTTGCTTTTATTAGATAGGCAATCATCCGGGCATGTGAGGATATTGCTTGAAACAACAGCCGGACAGGGCACAAATCTTGGGTATAAATTTGAGCATCTGGCAGAGATTATCCAACTTGTAGATCATAAAGAAAGGTTGGGTGTTTGCCTCGACACATGTCATGCCTTCACGGCTGGTTATGACTTCAGGACGAGACTTGGATATGAAAATGTTTTTCTTAGGTTTGATGAAATTATCGGGCTCGAAATGCTGTTTGCTTTTCATCTGAATGATTCAATGCACGAATTCAATAGCAGAAAGGATCGTCATGCACATATTGGTGAAGGAGAAATAGGAATTGAGCTGTTTGGCTTTCTAATGAATGATGAACGCTTCAACAACACTCCTGGAATACTTGAGACTCCGAAAGGTCCGGATAAATACAAGATGAACCTTGATGCTTTGCAAAATTTATCGGGTAGCGATACCTAATGAAGATTTCGGTAGCGATGATCGCTCACAATGAAGAAAAGAATATTTCTGCTGCACTAAAAAGTGTTGAGTGGGCGGACCAAATCGTTGTAATCGATTGCGAATCGAGTGATGGTACGAGGGCTGTCGCTGAAGATGCTGGTGCGGATATATTTATCCGTCCTAACAATCCCAATCTTAACATAAACAAGAATATATCCATCGATAAGTCTACAGGCGACTGGATTCTGATTCTTGATACAGACGAAGTTATTACCTATGATCTCGCTGGCTGCATCAGGCATGCCATCAATGATGATAGTGATATTTCTGCCTATAAATTCCCTCGACAGAACTTTGTTCTCGGCAAATGGACTAAGTTTGGGAGCCAATATCCAGATTATCAGCTGAGATTATTTAAGCAAGGCAAGGCTCGTTTCCCAGAAGATCATATTCATGAAAAATTGGATGTGAAAGGCAAAATCGGAACTATTGACACACCTTTTGAACACCATCCATACCCGGATATAGCTTCACTTATCCGAAAAAATCTGCGAGATTCGGATTTTGAAGCCAATTACCTGTTTAAAAACCATACCAGAATTGGTGATAATGAGCTGATATCCCGAGTATTAGTAAATATTCCGCTCAGATTTTGCAGGAGGTATTTCCTGAAGGCAGGATACCGAAACGGAGTTCAGGGATTGATAAGGGAAGTGTTTGACGCATTCAATCAGATACTCAGATGGTTCAGAGTGTGGGAACTATCCAGAAAGACTGACATAACGGGGAAGAACTGATGGAAAAATCCAAACGAGTTCGTACTCCAATGCTTGATCAGTTCATGAAGATTAAATCCGAATATCCGGATGCGATTCTCTTTTTCCGGATGGGTGATTTTTACGAAATGTTCTTTGAAGATGCCAAGATTGCAAGCGAAATTCTTGGACTCAGGCTAACTTCCCGAGCACACGGAAAAAAGACATCAAAAGTCCCCCTTGCTGGATTCCCCCACCATCAGATTGATTCATACATGACAAGGATGGTGAAGGCGAAGCAGAAGATTGTTGTTGTTGAACAGATTGAAGATCCTAAACTTGCCAAGGGTTTGGTAAAACGGGCAGTCGTAAGAGTTGCAACAGCTGGTACAAATCCAGCAGCAGTAGACCAGGAGGAGATACAATCTAATCGTATCGCTGCATTAATTCGCCATAAGTCAAAGTACGGGCTCGCATGGGCTGATATTGTGACCGGTGAATTTCAGGCAGGTGAATTCTCCGAAGGTGAGCTTAAGTTGACAGCCGGGCATCTTAACCCGGTGGAGATAATTCTCCCTGAGAGCAGGGGAGACTATGATCCTCGTAAATTCCTTGATGCATCATCGGCAATCGAGAGCAAAGTTGAGGATTGGATTTGGGAATCATCTTTTGCCCGTCAAACATTGCTTGATCATTTTGGGACTCGCGGATTAAAGGGTTTCGGAATAGAGCACCTGGATCTGGCAATTTCCTCAGCAGGTGCGCTGCTTCATTACCTTAAAGGTAATCTTCATACCAAAGCTGACCACATGACTCACCTGGCTCGAGCAGATGTGAAGGGCAATTTGGTTATGGAGGCTTCAACACTCCGAAATCTCGAGCTAGTAGATTCACTTGTCGGAAACCATCAGGCAACTCTATTTGCAGTGATTAATCACTGCATTACAGGATCAGGTAAAAGACTGCTATATAACCGTCTTCTATCGCCGTTAGCAGACATAAAGCGCATTGAACATAGGCTTGATGCTGTTGAGTCTCTGAAGTCAAATATTGGTCACTGCAATGAGTTTCGAGATCTGCTAAAACAATCGGGCGATATACAGCGTCTTTTAGCAAGGCTTGCGACCGGAAGAGGATCTGCTCGTGATCTGGTTGGGATAAGAGAAACACTGATTATAATGCCAGATTATCAAAACAAACTATTGAGCCTTGATAGTCCACTTCTTAAGCGGTTGGAGAAAGGTATAAGGACCTTAGATAATCTAAAGGTCAAACTGCAAGAATCTCTCCATGACAACCCTCCATTGTATACTCACGAAGGGGGCATGGTTCGGGATGGATATAACATTAAAATTGATGAACTGCGCCAAATACGCAGCCAGGGAAAATCCTGGTTGGGAACTTTTGAAGCCGAAGAGAAGAAGCGAACTGGGATACCCAATCTGAAAGTTGGTTTCAATCGGGTCTTCGGTTACTATATTGAAGTAACTAAATCCCATGTTGATAAAACCCCCGATAATTATCAACGACGACAGACATTGGTTGGTGCTGAGAGGTATATCACACCTGAATTAGGCGACTTTGAAAGCAAATTGGTGGGTGCTGAGGATAAAATATTCGCATTGGAGAAGGAGATTTTTCAGGAGTTAGTAGAATTAACACTTGAACAATCCGCAGCGTTACAGGAAAATGCTCAGATCCTTGCAAATATAGACTTTCTCTGTGGTCTTGCAGTATTGGCTGAAGAGGAAGGGTACAACCGTCCGACGCTTAATGAATCAGACAGAATTCTTTTGAAGGGATGTCGCCATCCAGTTGTCGAGAAACTATTACCCCCGGGTGAGGCATTTATCCCGAACGATTTGGAAATTGGCGGTGATGGCAAGCGGATACAGATTGTGACCGGTCCAAACATGGCTGGGAAATCTACCTATCTTAGACAGATTGCATTGTCGATAATTCTGGCTCAATTGGGATCATTCATCCCGGCTGAAAGTGGGCAGATTGGTGTGGTAGACAAATTATTTACCAGAATCGGAGCTCTCGACAATCTGGCAGGTGGAGAATCCACTTTTCTTGTTGAAATGCAGGAAACTGCTTCTATACTTCATAATGCCACTGATCGGTCATTGGTTGTGTTTGACGAAGTAGGGAGGGGGACATCGACGTTTGATGGATTAAGTCTTGCATGGTCAATTGTTGAATATCTTCATGAAAAGAAGGGATTACGTCCCAGGACGCTTTTTGCCACACACTTTCACGAAATGGTAGAGCTTGAAAAGCATCTAGAATTTGTGGAAAATCGAAATGTTGCAGTTCGTGAGTATGATGATAAGGTTGTGTTTCTGAGGAAAATCGTGTCCGGAGGCAGCAACAGAAGTTTTGGCATCCATGTTGCCCAAATGGCAGGATTGCCGCCCGCTGTTATATCGAGAGCGAAAGATGTGCTTAAAAATCTCGAAGCAAATGATTTGAATCCAGGTGAGGAAAGCAGTAGGAACATTTCAAAGACCAGGGCTTTGGAAGAATCTATCGAACCCAAAAGTAGAACAAAGATAAAGAGCAAAAAGATCGTGAACCCAAAGGCTCGAGTTGCACAACTGACATTTTTTGATCCAGTTGAGAAAGAGCTTAGAACCATTCTTGAAACTGTCGATCCGAACAATATCACGCCATTGGAAGCACTCAATCTTGTGGTTGAGTTAAAAAGGATTTTAAATTAACTATCAAATGTTGATCACACAATTGAAGTCAATCCATACGGTTTCATCAAATTAATCAAGGTAAAAACCATGCAGGCGAATAAGAAAATGCATCAATTAACCACGCTGATTCGTCAAACCCTTGAAAGTACTGGAAATGAAGATAATGCTGTGCCGATGCAGGCTTATATGAAATCCGAATTACCTTTTCGGGGAGTAAAAGCCGGTGAACGAAAAAAAATCTTCAGCCAGATAATCAAGCAGGTTCCGGTTAGCACCCAAAATGAATATAAGCGGATTATTCGAGAATTGTGGGATGCTGATTTCCGTGAAGAACGTTATATGGCAGTGACTCTGGCGCGACGTTACAAAAAATTTCAAGTTCTTGAGATGCTCTCGCTCTACAAAATGATGATTCAAACCGGGGCATGGTGGGATTATGTTGATGAGCTTGCAGCACATTTAATCGGTTCGTTACTTAGAAGATATCCAGATGAGATGAAGATGACGTTAAGAGCCTGGATTAAAGATGATGACGTATGGTTAAGACGCTCAGCCATCCTTGCACAACTACAATTCAAAAGCGAAACTGACGCAAAAATGTTGTTTGAATTTTGTGAATCACGACTCCATGAAACCGGTTTCTGGATTTGTAAAGCTATCGGTTGGGCATTGCGAGCATATTCAAAAACAGAGCCTTATGCAGTTAGAAGGTTTGTTGATCAAAACAAAGACAGGATGTCGAGGGTAACTTTCAAGGAGGCTGTAAAGTATATTTAGTTGGTCTAATTTCAAAACAACCGAAAATTCATGAGTAATCAAGCCATGCTGGAGTTCGAAATGAAGCTTAGAGTGAAGGAATTAGAATTTTCCAAAAGTTCTGACATATATATGTTATTGCGAAGAACACAGTGACGAAGTACTCTGTTTGATTGTTTAAATATGAAATTGCTCCAGATCGTTCCAAAGATGTACTTTCGAGAAATCCAAAATAGAAAGGACAGCTCAAGCATAGCTTGAGCTGTCCGCATGCCTTAAGTACTAAGGTAAAACATAAAAGAGGAGCACTGATAAGTGCTCCTCTTTTACTTTCTAATACAGTCTATCTTAGGTTGTATTCAATTACTTTTTGGGGCAGCACCCATCATCGCCACCAGCACAGAATTTGGTGGTCAGACCGAGATAATACCACATTCCGTTATCTTTGTCAGCACCAACCCATTCTTCCGCGCCCATAAACATTCCCATTCCAACTGAGAGGGCGAGATTTTGTTTCAGGTGCATTTTCAGGTCAATATCAAGTTCATTGCCAAGGGCTGTGACTTTTTCACCATCCACAACAGATGCATAATCCTGACCTGTTGCGAAGTTGTGGAAAGTTAATGCCAGATATGTTCCTGGCATAGGCATAACTGATAGTTTGAAGAATATGTCGGTTAGACCTTCATCCATACCATCGACGAAATAGTCCATGTGACCGCGCCACTTATGACCGGTATAATACAGGTCATTGAATCCTTCCATTTCTTCAGCAGTTTCTGGATCATCTCCACTTGCCATGTCAATACCAGCGGCAATTTTTGGATTCAATGGATT
This sequence comes from Calditrichota bacterium, assembly GCA_018644935.1. Lineage (GTDB taxonomy): Bacteria > Electryoneota > AABM5-125-24 > Hatepunaeales > Hatepunaeaceae > JABGPL01. The sequence continues at coordinate 23,854 of JABGPL010000063.1, forward strand.
GTCAAATGTGTAGCTGAGTGCTGCAACAATCAACATTCCCGAAAGATCCATATTATCGCCCATCGACCCCATCTGCATTGCATAATCAAGAAGGACACCAATTCTGCTTGGATACTGATTCTTATAATGGAGTCCAAATGTATTCAGGGTATAATTTGTCTCAATGTTACCGTATGCGTTTGCATTTGCTTCTGCATTAAACAGTGCAAATACGTTAAGTTTCAAAGGTTTGTATAAAGCCCACAGACCGGAGAAATGATCATCAGGAGCAGTTCCGGGAAATGTGGGATAACGTTCCATTTGTTTTGTCATGAAAGCATCAACTGCGAGATTTTCACATTCATAGGAAAAGACAACACCATCGAATGTTCTGCCAACGTTACTCCAACCAACACTACCAATCAGTCTCTGATCTCCATAGTTCATCTCCTGACGACCAATCCTCATTGAGAGACTCTGCATGATGAATTTGTCGATATTAAGGTATAACTGATGAACATCAAGATCACCACTTGTCCCGAGATTACTGGCATCCCAACCCATTACATAGGGATACTGAACTTGCATATAAGAGGATACATCACCGGCGAAGAGCTTGAAACCAAGTCTTGTCCGAAGAACACTGTTTTTACCCATGTCAGTGTCACCATTAAAATCTTTGCCGTCAGCCTCATAACGCCAGCGAGCACTACCATCAACCTTAAAACCACCACAATTGTCTGCCATGGCAAATTCTACGATACCAAAACAGCATACTAAAAAAACTGCAATCATAGTCAAATTAAAACGAGCGCGAAGATACTTCATCTTACCCCTCCTGGGTTTAATGATTGTGTGTCTGAATCGCACCAACCCAAAGGCTGCCGCTTATAAGCCAATCCTTTCAACCGCTGTTGAATGTTTACAGAAAATCGATTGAACGAATCCGCTCGTAAGCAAGAATCCTGTGACACTTTTAAACATTGTTGCGAATGCAAGTGTTAAAACTATGTGAATTATTAACTTTTCCTTCAAACTGTGATTAAACTAATACCCTCATTTACTGAGGTCAGTCTTGAATAAGTGTTGGTAGACCTCCTGAATTTTACCTGATTTTATATCCGCTTTAAGTTCTGCAGTGGGTTTGGATAGCCAGTCATGCATAGGGTCATTCTTTAACAAATCTTCAAGAAAAGCGATTGCTTCCTTGTCTCCAGTTTCTCTTACTTCC
>JABGPL010000064.1 GCA_018644935.1 Calditrichota bacterium
CCATACTCACTTTTTTTCTGAAAAACAGCAAACCCTACTTTACTCTTACTTATTTTACTATCCTGCAAATCTATCTTGGAATTATCTTTACTGGAAACAGCAATTTCCGCATTTTTTATTTCAATATTTTTTGTCTGAAGATTGCTCAGTTCAGACTTTGATCATGTTTCTAAAATTTGGGCTGTTTCATGATTCGGAGCAACTCTCCGGTGCTATCGGGGAAAATCCATTCTATTTCACTGAAAACCTCGGGCAATGGGACGAACGCGTCCTGTTCAAAGCAGAGGGACAAAATGGTTTGACATGGCGGCTCGAGCGTGACGGCCTAACTCTCGCTATTTCAGTGCCAGACACATCAACTGACCCAATAATGGACTCAGATCCAACGGGGTCTGGGCAGGCTCGCTGCCCACACAAAGGTCACGCTCTGAAACTCCGTTTGTTCCAGTCCCACCTCAAATGTCGCCAGATCGAATTTCTCTTGTTTCCACCGATAGGAAGGGAATCAAGCCGACCTGTGTTGCTGAAGAGGTGATTTCGGAGGGCAAACTATCCTGGAACAACAACTGATTCCTCGCAAATGACCAGTCGAAATGGACACCCAACTGCGGGAACTTCACCCGGTTGACATACCCCAACGTCTGGAGGGGGATTGATATCGTTTTTTATGGTCAGGGAATTTTCTCAAGTATGCATATGTGATTCATCCTGATGCTGATCCAGCAGATGTGATGTTGAAGTGGCTGGGATTGGAAGAGAAGTTGAGACTCGATAATGAAAGCAAAGCAACACCTCAGTTAGCGACCAGTATCGGAACATTGAAGAAGGCTATTCCCCAACCCCTTCAACACCACCAGATTCAATTTTGGCTTGCCAGCTCCGAGTGATGTCGAATTGAGCGTCAATAATCTTTCAGGACAGGATTTAGCATGTCTCGCAAATGTTTGGTTTCGGACGGAATACCGTGAAATAGTTTGGGAGGCAGTTGGATTCCCAGCGGGGTTATATCTAATCAGGCTTCGGTATGAGCGGGAGACATTGACTCAAAAGGGTACACTTATAAATTATTTCGAGTCTCTGAACCATAATGAGTCTAGGATATAAGATGCTTGTTTTTTAACAAATCGTTCACAGTTTTTACCGGATTAAACGTGAAAAGAGGCACATCCACAAAAACTGTAAGCCACCCAGCCATTGACCCATTCCAAAGCCCAGGTAACTCCAGGGCTTTAATCTCTTGCCCGTGAAAGATCTTTTTTGTGGTGAATCCGGTTTTTTTGTCAATAAAATCTAAAAGGTTAAACTTTTTTCCCCGATAATCCTTTAATCCGCTGACCATATCAACGGGATTGAAATGAGTTGAGGATTGCCAGATATTCATTTGTTTGTCGGATTCACGATCTACTTGTGCCGTTTCTACAATCTGTTTAGATTCGCCATATTTATCAGAAACCCAGAATGGACCTCCCCCAGGTGCACCGGTGTTTTTTACAACTCCACAAACACGTAATGGTCGATTCAGGAACCTTGATATTCGAGTAGTTTTTTCTACAGTGCTAAGAACATTCCACTCAGCCGGGACTTTCATCATCAGGTTGTCCTTAATGAATTTGCATATGCTGTCGAACAGATTAGTGTGTGCTCCTTCATCATCAAGTTGGTGAAGGAGTTGAAACAATTTCGTTTCTAGTGTTAAATAAAAACCACAAATTAACTTCTCGAATAACAAAACCTCATCGTGAAAAACCTCCGGCAGAATGTTATCAATATTCTTGATCATCACAATATCGCCGTCCAGGTCATTGAGGTTTTCAATGAGCGCACCATGCCCGCCTGGTCGAAATACAATTTGTCCATTCAAATCCTTCAACAATTTATCTGAATGATCAATCGCAATTGTGTCAGTAGATGGTTTCTGGAATGAATATGTGATATCAAACTTCACATTTGAATCATTAATTGAAACTAAAAATCCATCAATGAGATTCGATATTTGATCTAAACCACTTTCAGGGATTGTAAAATGGATGTGAACTAATCCATTGCTGTCTCTGGTTATCTCCTTCGCTGCGATAATATATTCTTCAAAAGGTGTTCGAGTGTTGTCTTTATTCAAATGGAAGGGGATCATTCCCTTTGGGAGATTAGCAAAATCTAATCCTTTTGATGTTAAAAGCACATCGAGGACAGGAAGGATTGAAGCTACAGAACCTTCAGATGGAAGTTCAATTCCTCTTTGACATAATTTTGCTGCTAGATCATCAAAAAACGCAAATGATTCAATATTCTGAAAAAACTCAAGTGCAAATGAGGAGGTTTCGTCTTCCTTGTCAGAAGCGTTTACAAGATCATCCCAACAAACATCTTTGCCATTTTTTAATATTTCAGTCAGGGGTTTGAACATACGACATGCTGCGCCGGAGGCAGGTATAAACATTGACAATCGGCCAATTTTTGTAGCTTTTTTGAAGAACTCGTAGAGATGTTCAAATTCTTCCGGCGGGATGGAGAAGATCCCCTCATTTATTAGACAGGGTCGGTTTAGAGTAATGCTGGGTATCCCATTTCTGAGCACCTTAATTTGTTCACAAATTGTCTCGATAGAGTAACCTCGATCTTCAATTTGTTCGATTTCAGTTTTTGTGAAGTCACCCATATTCATTACTGCTTGTTTTTTATCTGTCACAACTGCACTGATTGTCACGTTTAGGATTGAGACTCTGAAGGTCTCTAGTTATGCTTAAAGTAAATATATAAAAGAGATGTGGAATAAAAAGCAATTCAATGTTAAAAGTGTAATCCTCCGGGATAAACACATTGCATATGGAATGTTGTTGCTAATGTTAAAATATGAATAAGGAAGTGAGGTTTAACTGATCCACAACTGGATTAAAAAGTACTGTACTCTAAATAGTAGAAGATATTCCATAAGAAAGAGCTTATATGTATTTGACAATAATCAAACTAAAGATTAGTCCTTATTGAACAAGCTAGCAGATTTTGTGAAAAAAATAATTAAGTTGTAATAAGTTCCTTTTAAAAGCTTGACTTTAGAGTACAGCTTTATTATTATGAGGAGCATAGATAATAAGCTGATTGGTTTCCAATTAATCCAAAAAGCTTAGTTACCAAAAAGATGGAATATGAAAGATAAATTTTCACACTGGCTGAATGATCACGCACCTGTAAGTGAAATTTCGATTGATGATCCGGTAATGACGATCGGTGAAGCATCCCGAATCACCGGACTTTCAAAATCAGCATTGCGTAAGTATGAAGCCAACGGACTGATAATCTTTCACCGAACCCAGACTAATAGAAGACTGGTTTCTTTAGAAGATCTTGAAAGAATCCGCATGATTCAAGTACTCGTGAAACAGAAAGGATTGAATCTTGAGGGGATTCTCAGACTTTGGGCACTAATCCCATGTTGGGAATTGAAGATGTGTACAAATACTGAGAGAAAGCAGTGTTCAGCCTTGTCAGATCCAATAAGACCCTGCTGGATTCATTACAGGAACGCCGGATGCGCTATAATGACTAAATGTGCTGAATGCAATATCTACAGATTCAGTGCATATTGCACCGATGATATCAAGTCTTTGTATTTAGATAGGTTTTTTACAAATGGCGAGTTACGATTGACGAAATGATTGGTACAAGCATTATCGAAAAGATTTGTGTGGGTAGATATTTCTGATCCCACGTAGTTAGTGAGGAAATTTCTATATTCGTTTGATCTTGCTACATTTGCAAGTGATTGTATTCACAATGACTACACATTGGAGTAGATGGAATCTGGATTAATAAGTGTTCGTAGTCTTTAAGGATTGAAGTAAAATAATCATTTATCTGCAGAGAAATTTGATTAGATGTGCTATTAGATCTAGTTTGGAGAGCGCATGATAGGTATGATAAAAGGTATAATCAGATACGATATTCTAACAGTTCAAAAGTTAGACTAGTTATGTAGCTTACAACGTTTCACATTTCATTGTGAATTTTTTTGATATTAGTAACTTGGAGTGGTTTAATGTCAACCAGTAAAAAAATCAACAATAGTACTCTACGATTGGAGAAAGGCGACATTACCGATATGGAATTGGAGGCATTTGTATTTTATGCCCAATCCGATCTGGCTCTCGGTTCAGGCTTTGGCAATGCCATCTCCATGCGGGGAGGACTTGCAATTAAAAAAGAGCTTGAGAGCATCGGCAGCCTTGAGGATGGGAAGGCGGTTGTTACGGGTGCTGGAGAAATGAAAGCAACCCACATTGTACATGCGGTTGGTCCAAAATTTCAGGAAGAGAACATAGAATCAAAACTTGAAACGACTATGATCAATACGCTGAAAACTGCTGATGAGAAGGGCATTAAGCAACTTGCATTCCCACCAATGGGTGCAAACTTTTATGGAATCCCTCTGCCAGATTGTGCCAGGATAATGGTTAAAACAATAACTGAGCATTTGAAAGGTAAAAGTGGCTTGAAAGATGTGCTGATTATTCCCATGGACAACAGGGAATTCAAACCATTTGAAAAAGCATTAAACTCATAAATTAATAGGCACGGAACAAAAATGAGCGAATTATTACATTTTGCCGAACATACATTACAGGAAGTCGCACTGATAATTATGGCCTGCGTCTATACTGTCAGGGTTTTCTGGCTGCTAAGGTTCAAGGCTGGAAAAGAACGTCAGCCAGCAACAGGTGCAGCAGATACTACGCCTCGAAAAGGAATATTATACTCATGGGCTAATATAGTTATGCCCTGGGGAATGGAGAGTACTCGAACAAAACCTCTCATGTATATACAGTTTGTGATATTTCATGTTGGTGTCACAACTGCAATTATAATGTCATTTGTAATTCCGTATCTTCCGAAATTGATGGAAAGTAATGGTGTGGTGTTGTTTTTCCAGATCACAACAGGTGCCGCTTTCATTATAGCAGTGTTAAGAATAATCAGACGAGTTTCAGGTCCTGTGTTGCGTGCAATCAGTACGCCTGATGACTACTTTTCACTAATACTGTTAACTGCCTGGTTCGCGTTTGCATTCCTCGCAGCACCCAACAATTCCGCAGCGGGTGAGACTAACCTGCTGGTATATTTTTTCCTGACTGCTTTCTTCCTTATCTACGTACCTTTCAGCAAGATATCACATTATCTGTATTACCCTTTCACCAGGTACTATTTTGGGAAAAGCATGGGATTCCGTGGCGTTTATCCCATACGCAGAGGATAATTTAGATTATCTACCAGGAACACAAGCATCTTTTACGGAGAATTCAATGAGTAAAGAAAGATCACATAAAGCAACTAAGGTTCTTGAACGCCTTAGTAAAAAACTTAACCGTCAGGTCGTAGGTTCACTTGTGGCGTGTGTCCATTGCGGGATGTGTACCGATTCATGTCACTATGTCCAAACAAATCCTGACGATCCAACCTATGCACCAGCCTATAAAGCTGATAGGCTGCGAAAGATATTTAAAAAACATCATGATTGGACAGGTCGAGTTATTCCATGGTGGGTAGGCGCAAAAAGCGTTTGGACTGATGAAGATCTTGAGGAATTGAAAGACATCGCTTTCGGGAAATGTACTAACTGTCGTAGATGCTCCATCAATTGTCCGATGGGTGTGGACTTCGCAACATTTAATCGTATGACGAGAGGATTACTTGTTTCGGTTGGTGTTATGCCCGAAGGTGTTTCGGTTGTTAGCAAGGATCAATGGGAAATCGGCAACCAGATGGGCGTACTAAAAGAGGACTATGTCGATACCCTTGAATGGATGGCTGAGGAATTGCAGGGTGAGTTGGAAGACGATTCTGATATGATTCCAATTGATAAGATGGATGCCGAAGTTGTTTATTCTATCAATCCAAGGGAAGCGAAATATGACCCAAGAACAATAGCTGATGCTGCCAAAATATTCCATTTTGCTGGTGAGAATTGGACAATGCCGAGTGAAGGCTGGGATATGACAAATTTTGGCCTGTTCTCTGGTGATGATGATCTCGGCGGAGCAGTAGCAAAACGCCTTTTTGATAAAGTTATAGAACTACGCGGTAAAAAGTTAGTGATTTCAGAATGTGGTCATGGTTATAGATCAACCCGATGTGAAGGACCCAACTGGGCAGGGATGGACATCCCGTTCGAGATGGAAAGTTCAGTTGACACAATGCTGAGGTATGTCAAAGAAGGTCGCATCAAGGTAGATAAATCACGGAACAAAACTCCCGTGACCTTCCATGATTCCTGTAATAACGCGAGAAGCTGTGGACTATTTGAAGAGCCACGTGAGCTGTTAAATCTGGTCTGCGAGAATTTCACAGAAATGTATCCGAACCGTGCAGAAAACTATTGCTGTACTGGCGGTGGAGGTGCAATGTCAATGTCGGAATATACTCCACGACGATTAAAATCCGGAAAGGTAAAGGCCGATCAATTAAAAGCAACTAAAACCGAAATTGTCGTTACGTCCTGTCACAACTGCGTTGATGGGCTTAATGATGTTATTCGTCATTACAAACTCGGAATGGAGGTTACCCAGTTGGTAAATCTGGTTGCCAATGCTCTGGTCATACCTGCGAAAATCATTCCGGTATCCATTCCAGATGAGGTATTGGTTCTGGCAGGGAAGAAAATACTCGTTGTTGACGATGAACCAGATATCCTCACTTTCTTCAGCACAGTCTTCGAGGATAATGGAGCGACTGTGTTCACAGCAACAGATGGCGATGAGGCAATCAAACTTGCCATGGCAGAGAAACCAGATTTGGTCACTCTCGATATCAGTATGCCAGGAAAGGATGGTGGTAAGGTATTTGAGGAATTGCGTACAAATGCAGAAACTTCAACAGTCAAAGTTTGTATCATCACCGGAAGACCAGAGTTAAGAAAACTCATCTATGATCGCAAGGTGCAGCCACCAGAAGGTTATCTGGATAAACCGGTAGATGAAGATACTTTGATGTTAAACGTGCGGAAGGTACTGGAATTGGCATAAAATCGGTGAACTAATGGAACTTCCTTATAAGCAATACTTCGAATCAATGCCTTGTTACCTGACGGTGCAAGATAGAAATTTGCGAGTACTTGACGCAAATCGCTGGTTCAAAGAGGACTTTGGTGAAATTGAGGGTCGATACTGCTATCAGGTTTACAAGAATCGCTCAGATAAATGTGAGGTCTGTCCGGTAGAGAGGACGTTTAGGGACGGTCAACGACATAGCAGCGAAGAACAGGTCAGGTGCCTGGATGGTTCAATGGTATCTGTGATTGTTTACACAACTCCCATTTACAACGATGCCGGTGAGATAACCGCAGTAATGGAGATGTCCACAGATATTACTGAGATCAAGGCATTACAGACCCAGCTTCGTCAGAGCCGTCAGCTCTATCAAACATTGTTTGAGGAAGTTCCATGTTTCATCTCCATTCAAGATCGCGATTTGCGTATCATACATGCAAATCGTCTCCATAAAGAAGCATTCGGAACTTTCCTCGGATGCAAATGCTATGAAGTTTATAAGCATAGGAATGAAGAATGCTATCCTTGTACAGTGCGTCAGACGTTTGAGGATGGGCAGACCTATTCTCACGAGGAGGTGGTAACCTCAATTCAGGGAAAGACTATGAATGTCATCGTGCATACAACCCCAATCAGGGATGCTAACGGTGAAATAAACAGCGTTGTTGAAATGACATTAGATATAACTCAGATACGCCAGTTACAGGATAAGTTGACTTCAATCGGGCTCTTAATTAGTTCAATATCACACGGTATTAAAGGACTCCTAAATGGCCTCAATGGTGGTATATACTTAGTAAACAATGGATTACAAAAGGATAATCGTGATCGTTTAGAAAAGGGCTGGGAAATCGTGCTCAGGAATGTCTCTCGAATTCGGAGCATGGTACTTGATATATTATATTATGCTAAAGACCGTGAGCCAATCCTTGATCAGGTATCGATTGCCGAATTGAGTTCAGAGGTTTGCAGTATAATTAAAGGAAAAGCCGAAGAGCAGAAGATAGAATTTATTTGTGATACTGAAGACAATATTGGGGATTTCGAAGTAGACAGGCAAGCGATCAGATCTCTTCTTGTTAACCTGCTGGAAAATTCAATTGATGCTTGCAGGGTTGATAAACAGAAATCTGACCATCAGGTTCGATTCAAAATAAGTTCAGAAGAAGAAGATATAGTAATGATTGTGATGGATAATGGGATTGGAATGGAACAGGAAACATGCGATAAGGCTTTCAGTTTATTTTTCTCATCAAAAGGCAATGAAGGTACAGGATTAGGATTGTTTATTGCTAACAAGATTGCGACGACCCACAATGGTTCCATACATTTAAAGTCGGGGGTGAACGAGGGTAGTACGTTTACTGTGCGAATTCCTCGTTTACACAGCACCAATATTGAGTCAAAAACTGAAGAACAAAAATAAGAGGACGATTCAAATGACTGAAAAAAAGACAATTCTGATTATTGATGACGAGCCGGATACCTTTACTTACTTCTCGACGTTACTCGAGGATAATGGGTACAACACAGTTGGAGCTGAGAATGGTGATGAAGGTCTGGCACGGGTAAAGGAATCACCCCCCGACCTAATCACTATGGACATCACTATGCCTAAAATGTCTGGTGTTAAAGCCTATAGGACATTAAAAGAAGGCGAACAGACGAAATCCATACCAATAATAATCATTACAGGTGTTTCTGAAGATTTTAAAGAATTTATCTCATCAAGAAAGCAAATACCTGCTCCAGATGGTTATCTCGCAAAGCCAATTGATGAAAATGAGTTTATTAATCTGGTAAAGAAGCTTACATCAAGTTGATGTGTAAATAGAGACAGGTTTTTTTTGTACTGTACTTAAATGGATTGATTTATCGAGATTCGAAGATGAATAACGGTAAATTAATCCATTTTGTTTTTGTTTACTGTTTTTTTTATCCAAAATTTCATCTTTTGATTTGTATCCCTTGAAAGAACTGGAAGTTTTAATACTGGAATGTTATCTTGGATGTAAATACAAATGGGTCGTTTGAGAAAAACGATATCATCTATGTCAGATGATTGCTTATGGAGAATCCAAAAGCTGTCTGATGGAAAGTTAGACATGTTTGTTTCAAATAGAGAAAAAAATGTTCGATCCGACAGAAATATTTAATAAATTAAAACTTGTAGACCAAAGCTTTTACACACAGGAAGTTTGTCGGGAAATTGCTGGAAAACTTGATAGGATTGTTGATTTGAAAAAGGAGAAGAAGGCTGTTCTCCTGGCTCATAATTACCAACGACCAGAGATTTTTGAAGTCGCGGATTATACTGGTGATTCCCTGGGACTTTCTCTACAGGCTGGTGAAGTAAAGTCGGCTGAAGTGATTGTATTTTGTGGTGTACATTTTATGGCTGAGACCGCTAAAGTTGTCAGCCCGGATAAAATAGTATTGCTGCCAAACATTCAGGCGGGTTGTTCACTCGCGGATACTGCTGATTCTGATGATGTTGCCGATAAAATCGATGAACTACGCATTAAGTATCCCGATCTCGGAGTTGTTTGTTATGTCAACACAACTGCTGCAGTCAAGGCTCTGAGTGATTCGGTTTGTACATCCTCAAATGCAGTAGAAGTTGTTAGAGCTTTGCCCAACGATACAATTCTATTTTTGCCAGATGAGAACCTGGCAAGATATGTTTCAAATCAGATCCCGGAGAAAGAGATTATCCCCTGGAAAGGCAACTGCTATGTTCATCAAGAGCTTGAACCGGAGAGCATTCACAAAGCACGCGAACAGCATCCTGATATGCAGGTTCTCGTGCATCCGGAGTGTCGGGATGACGTTGTGGAGTTAGCCGATGCTGTGATGTCAACATCCGGGATGGTCACTTTTGCACAAAACAGTTCCGCGAAAGAATTTCTCGCAGTTACTGAATGTGGATTATCAGATCTTTTAACAATACAAGTTCAGGAAAAACAGTTCTACAGGGTTTGCAATGTCTGTCGTTATATGAAGATGATAACTCTGGATAATATCATAACATCTCTGGAGAATTTGAAACCTGAAATTCAACTCGACGAAGAAACCCGACATGGTGCGGAAAGATCAATAAGAAAAATGTTTGAGCTGACTACATCTGATAAAGTACCGGTTTCTTTGTGTTAACCAATAGGAAGATGAGTGAAATTTAAAGACCTGCATAACCTGTTTGTGGAATGTAGATCCACAAGAAGGTTTATAAATAATGTCTCAATACCCGGTCAGGATTTGCATGATCTGGTTGAGATTGCAAGATTAACTGCTTCGTCAAAAAACCAGCAACCACTAAAATACATCCTTATAAATGACCGAACTCGATGCGCTGATGTATTTGGTTGTCTTGGGTGGGCAAAAGCTCTTGCAAAGTGGCCTGGTCCGGAAGAATCAGAGAGACCAGCAGCCTATATAATCATTCTCGGCGACTCATCAGTTGGCAATTCCCTGTCGATGGTTGGTGCTAAATATAGTGTAGATCCGGGGATTGTCGCTCAATCTATAATGCTTGGTGCGAAGGCAAAGAGTCTAGGTGGGTGTGTTCTGGCATCGATTGATCGGGATAAGTTACGAGAAGCATTCGAGATAGAGAATAAATTCGACATTCTGCTCATTGCTGCGATAGGTAAACCAGGTGAAAAAATATTCATTGAGCCTATGCCAGCTGATGGAAGTCCGAATTACTGGCGTGATGATGATGATAATCACCATGTTCCAAAACGAAGTGCTGAAGAATTGGTTATTTCAGAGTATATTTCTGAGTAACAAAAACACGAAAGGCTGGCATCACTGATGCCAGCCTTAAATTCAGAGTGCAAGCCACTGAATGCGTGTTTGTGCCGAAGGCCGGACTCGAACCGGCACACCCGTTAAGGCGCCACCCCCTCAAGATGGTGTGTCTACCTATTTCACCACTCCGGCGACAGCATTTAAGATAGCATTTCGAATCCGTCGCGTCAAGTAAATCAGGTGTAAAAATTAAAGTATGCTTAATTCTGCATGATATTTGTTGACGAGTTGGAAATACGGGTGTATATTGAAAGTCTGATTTCAGAAAACGAGATAACATTTTAACATGTTCATACTAAAAGTAATTCTAACATCAATACACGTAATTGTGAGCGTGTTTCTGGTTGTTGTAATTTTACTCCAGTCCTCCAAGGGAGGCGGATTATCCGGAACTTTTGGTGGTTCCGCATCAACAAATCTTTTTGGACCAAGAGGCACTGCGGATGCACTTGCGAAGGTTACCCAATATTTAGCAGGTGGGTTCTTAGTTCTTAGTTTAACATTGTCCATGTTGGCTGGTCATACGAGCGTTCCCCAAAGTGTCACTCAGCAAATATTAGAAGCTGTACCTGCTGCTAACCTCCCCAATATTGAGGAATTGGATTATAACTCGCCTGTGGGAGATGCAATCGATGACGGATTTGAAGATGAAGCTCCAGTTGCCCCAGCCGAAGAGTCGGGAACTGAGTAATATAGGACATAAAGTCCTATAGATTTGATAGTTACCTGAGTTTTGCCGAGGTGGTGAAATTGGTAGACGCGCTGGTTTCAGGGACCAGTACTCTTCGGGGTGTGCGGGTTCGAGTCCCGCCCTCGGCACGAAGGATTTAAGAAAAATACTGATGTTTTGCATCAGTATTTTTTGTTTTTGTAATGATCAGAATTGTGACTTTATCGAAACTCTATTATATTAAGTGATAAGTGTTTGTATATCTGGCAAGTGTTCCAGACCACAGGATCATTTTAATAGTGTAATTTAACTTCTCAGTGAAGGTTTAATTCTCGTCCAAATTATTAGTGGAGATCTCATGTTTGTAAGAATGTTAATTATTGTCATTTTTGCCTTGTCAAATAGCTACACGGCGGTTTGGAGTGCGGAAAACCAAATGCTCCAATCACCACAAGTTCAACTTTTTTACGACGAAGATGGACGAGGACCTCTCCGTGATCCTGGCCAGGACTGGATCGCCTACGACAATGGGGAACCTGCCGGATTGATCGTAGGCCGCTCATACTGGTCAAAAGTCATTTTTCTACCTCTTGAAAACTTCCAATTGCAAGCATTCAGCATCTTGCCATTAAATCAGGGACCAAATTTTGACGAATCTTGCAGAGTGCGTGTATACTCTGAAGATCAAGAGAATCATGACTTGGACGAAATGTTGATTGAAGTTGAAATAGAACGTCTAAATGAGTTCGGTGAAAACGCAGAGCACATAATTGAGTTAGATGAGGATGATTATATTGAATTCGAGGCCAATGAGACATTCGCAATCATGTACGATGCGCCTGGAGGACCATACAATCCTGGGCAAGAAGGAGCCGGATGGTGGAACGTTTACGATGGTGCAAACAATGGCAGACGCAGCTCTTATTCTATTGTGGAAGATTTTGGGGACGATCCTGCTCTTGAACATGATGACTGGATTGATCTAAACGGTGATCTGCTGATTCGTGCAAATGGTGAATATTTAGAAGGCTTCATTGACCTTGAAATCACGGAGCTCTACAACGCTGAAGAGATATGGATGGATTTACCAGGAACGGAGCACACATTTATCGTTGACATTGTAAATAATGGAGTGGACATAGAGAATTATGAGGTCAGCTTCAATGTATTTGATGCTGATGGCAATGAGATATGGGATCATCTTCAAGAAGTCGATGGGTTGGGTGAAGGTGATGAGGAATCAGTTGAATGTGACGAAGTCTGGGAATTGCCTGAAGAGATTGGCAATTATACAGCGGTTGCTTTGGTCATAGTTGATGACGATGCTGATGATGAGAATGATTTTGCTGAGTTAGACCAATCAGTTTTTGATCCGATAAATGAACCGGAAGCATGGCTTAGTTATACCGATGGCTCCTTTGAGTCCACAACTGCCTGGAATGAAGATTCTGGATGGGCTGCTGCTTTCCATCACCCCGGAGGAGATTGTCCACCCCTTGGACTTACTTCTTTTAGGGTTGCTATTTTTTCTGAAGAAAGGATCAGATGTGATTTTGCGGTTCATATTTTAAATCTTGAACAACAGAGTATTACCTCTGTTTGGGAAGGATCTGCAAATACAGATGGAAACGAGATTAGTTGGATAGAGATTGAACCTGAATTTGAAGATGATGTCGCGATTACTGAGGGTGAAGCGTTTACTGTTACTTATTTCTTTGCTGATGGAACCCGCTTTCCAACTGATGATTCGCCGCCATTTGCCGGAACAAATGGGGTCATGCCCTACGCAATGTTGAACACACAGGATGATGGACAAAATTATGCCTTTGCCAACAGTGGAGATTACCCGATTGAGGTTCAACTTGTTCCCACTGACTGGGTTCCGGATGGAGCTCATCTAAGAGTTTCACCTGAGATAATTGATTTTGGGATGGGGCTTCAGCAAAATCGTGAATATGTTATCGAAGCAGTATTTTCGTCTTTTGGAAATGAGCCTGTAGATGTTCACTCAATAAGAATCCCGATGAGTGCATTGGAATATATTTCAGTTGAACCCGTAAATAACTTTGAAATCGCTCCGGGTGAAGAAGAAATTGTTGTAATAACTTTCAGCACCAACGAGGAGGTTGAACTGGATACACAATTTTTAATCACTTACAACGGTGATGATCCAAGAATCTTGTGGCCTTGTAGAGCGTCAACTGAAGAACCGAATGATTTTGAGCGTCGGGTTCTGCTGGAGGATTTTACAAATGCGGGTTGTCCTCCATGTGCCCAGTTTGCTCCGCAACTGCAAGCAGCTCTCGAAGATCTTGGAGATTCTGTAGTCCCACTTGGTTATCACGTTTGGTGGCCTGGTGAAGACCCCTGGTACGATGAAAATCCTGCCACAGCGCGCTGGATGGTTGAATATTATGGAGTTCGTGGGGTACCGGCGATTTTCATTGATGGCCAAGTGTTTGCCGGACGAAATCGAGATGCTGTAGTTAATGCAGTTGAGGCAAGAGAGAGAACCAGATCACCGTTTGAAATTACACTTGAGGGTGAAATAAGTGATGGGGAACTACATGTTACAGCAGAGGTAATGTCTGTAGCTGATATGGATGATATGTTCCTGAGAGTCGCTTTAACAGAGGGTCATGAAAATTTTCGTGGAGCAAACGGCTTAGCAGATCATTATGATGCGATGGTCAGGATGTTACCAAATGCCAATGGTCAGGAATTTAACATCGCCGAAGGTGAAACAGTGGACTTTGAGCTCGAGCTCGATATGGGACGTGTCGGATGGCACGATCTTGATATCGAAAACCTGTTTCTCTCGGCCTGGGTGCAAGGTCCTGATCGGGAAATTCATCAATCTGTCCGAACCGGCATTCAGGAGGGTGGAGAAGAACCCGAGATTGCACATTTTGATGATTTTACAGTTACAGATGCAAATCATAGTAACATAATTCAAGAACTTACATTTGAAGAAGAGGGTGTTCCATCGGGGTGGGAGATAGGTGTGTTTACACCAGATGGAATTCTCGCTGGAGGTGTCATTTGGGATGCAGAAAACAGGTCCGGTCTGGCTGCCTGGGCAGATGATGCAAATACAGAGGATGTTGTTGAAGGATTTGTAGCTGGACAAAGGATGAGTTATCGGGTTTGGGATAATGAAACAGAGACTGAATATCCAGGTATCCCAAATTTCCTTCAGGGTAACAATGAATGGCAGGTTAACGGTTTCACTGCTTTGACCTTGGCAGCATCAGGTGCTCGTGAGTTGCTTGTGAACTTCCTTGAGGGTTGGAACATGATTTCAATCAATGTATTACCATCGGAAGAGTTTTTTGCAGAAAATGAGGCGAGAGGTCCAGATGTCATTCTGATGACAGAGCAACTACGGTTCGATGAGGATAATCACAATGTCCTTATATTTAAGGATGAATTGGGCAGATTCTATTCACCTGATTGGAATTTCTGCAACATTCCATTTTGGAATTTGACTCAAGGCTATCTCGTTTCAATGGTAGAAGAAATGGAAACTGTCTGGTCGGGTATGCCAATATCTCACGATGCAGATATTCCAATAGAAGAAGGCTGGAATATGATAGGATATTTCCCCGATTATGAGCTAAGTGCAGCAGCCCCTGATTTTGATGTACTGGCACCTATCATTGATCACGTAATAATTGCAAAAGACTATCTGGGACGTTTTATATCTACAGCTTGGGAGTTTTCAAACATGTCACCCTGGCGTGAAACTCAGGGGTATCAGGTAAATGTTGATGAGGATGTTGTCCTGAATTACCCGGGACCCAATGGTGAGCTGGCAGCATTGATTCCTATAGATATTCCGAACAATCATTGGACTGAACCTGTAATCAGTGACAACAACATGAGTTTACTAATTACTGGTTTTAATAACAGTAAAGTAAGAGTAGGGGACCAGATTGCTGCAATTAGTTTAACAGGTCAGGTGGTTGGCAAAGGTGACGTGAAATTAAACGGCGTTTGTGGGATCGCAGTTTGGGGTAATGACCAATCTACTGAATCGATAGAAGGGCTAATGGACGGTCAAACATTCCATTTGTGCGCTTTCAACGCAGAAAGCAATGAAGATATCGCCCTGCAACCGAGTGTAATTCATGAAGGTCCCGGACTGATTTATGAAACCAATGGATTTAGCGTCCTTTCTTTAGACCCTTCAGTAGCAACACCAGATAAATTTTATTTAACAGAGGCATATCCGAACCCATTCAATTCGACCACGAGTGTTTCATTCGGAATACCGGAAGCAACTCAAGTTAGTGTACGGGTGTTTGATATCTCCGGTCGATTGATCGCAACACTAGTTGATGGTGAAATCATAGGTGGACACCATTCCACAATTTGGCACGCTGCTGATGTCACTTCAGGTGTTTACGTGATTATGTTGAAATCGAGTGAAATCCAGACCTCGAGGAAGGTTATGTTGATGAGGTGATCGAGTTAGAAATACAAGCTTGATTGCAAAGTATATTTTGCTGTTTAGGGAGAGCCCGAATATTTTGTTCGGGCTCTTCATTTTTTTTGATGATTCTGAATGTCTGAGGTCATAGTCTTTCTTTCATTTCGCTGTTAATCCCATCTACGAGAAAATGAATAGAGGGTACATCGGTTTTTTTATTAATTTGAGACATTAGGAATTTCATATTAACCATCCCGATAGTTGCAGAAAACTCGCATCATTCTCTGACCAATATGAAGATATAGAGAGTTGAATTATTGAATTTTTCGGAATTATTCGCACCGGAAATTCTACTCCGACGTATTTAATGAAATAATTACCTTCACTGCAATGATATCTGTCTTCAACAAGTCTTAAGGGATGTGGATTGATCCAAAAAGTTTTGGATTGAAGTAATTTCCCCAGATACGATCCGGAAACTTCAAAAATCGAGGATGATGTCTTGTGAAAAGCGTTATATCCCTCATCAAATTTGAATGCATCTGTTGGATGAACACAATTCCTTATGACTTTTCCGTTCTGGAGAAATGAAATAATATCTTCTGTCTCGTTCAACTGTGACTCTTCAAGCACCTGTTCTACGACGGTGTTTTCTGTGTGGTGTGGGTTATTTTGATCTATGTGTGGATTAGCTTCCAAAAAAAACCATCTTCCGATGCTGAATGGGCATGTGCTTGCATCCCAGAAAGGAAAATCAGGGCTGTTTAACAACCTGATTCCTTTATGTTTATCAGTTATTCCACCGACACAGTGTGCAATACCAGCTTTCGTTTTTTCCAAAACTAAGACTCGATATTGGGCCATAGAATTATTCCTCACTTAATCCAGATTAAACAAATAGACCATTTAACTATTTGTCACAGAAAACAAAAATCGCATATCTTCGGAGAGGCAGATCAGACTGAGAGTTAATATTAAATGGTATATTATGCTCTAAAAGGTTATGCTAAGTAAAATGAAGTTGCAAATTTTATGCCTCATCACTGACTGGAATGTGTTCTCTAAAAAGTGCGGAATGTAAGAAATGGTGCAAAATAATTATTGATCAATGCTTGCAATAGAGTTCTAAACCTCATATTTTACGGGCATTCTTAATCAATAAACTTTTTTTAGGAGGAAATATGCAGTCATCCAAATTCTTACGAGGAAGCATTTTTTCTTTGATATTGTTATCCTTGCTTCTTTTTTTGGGTTGTGAGGAAAATCCTTTAGTTCTATCCTTAGGTCCAGAGTTGTTAGTTGTGACCACGTACCTCGATTATGGTACAGAAGCTACCGAGCAGACTTTCATGATTACAAATGATGGAGATGGTACACTTGAATGGTCAATCCTCACAAATGACGATTGGATTATGGTTACTCCGAATGACGGTTCCACTACAACCGAAACCGATGTTATATTGGTGACAGTAGATCGAAGCGGACTATCTACAGGATCGTACGAAGGTGAAATTGTTATTTCACCCTCCTCGGGAACGGCAAAATCAATCTCGATTACTATGGTTGTGTCACAACAACCTGAATTATCTGTATCTGTGGTTGAGTTGGATTTTGGTTCTTCTTTTGATGATTTGCCATTCACGGTTAGCAATTCTGGGATTGGAACCCTCGAATGGTCGATTACCTCAACTCAAGAATGGATTTCTTTCTCACCGGAAAGTGGTTCCACTACAACCGGATCTAACAATGTTATGGTAACAGTTGACAGAAGTGAGCTCGAAGAAGGCTCTTATGAGGGTGTAATTGAGATTAATCCCAACTACGGCGTTGCAAAATCAATTTCAATAATGATGGTTGTTACAGCTGAGCCGGAGCTGTCGATCTCAGAGACAGAGTTGGATTTTGGTTCATTATCAAGTGAATTGAGTTTCCAGGTCAGTAACTCCGGGCAGGGAACACTCGAATGGACAATTTCTTCTTCGCATAATTGGCTGATCTGCTCCCCGATTGAAGGCACAACCACTGAAAATTCAGATATGATTACTGTGAATGTTGATCGACGTGGCCTCTCGAACGGTACATACAATGGAGAAATTGAAGTAACACCTAATGTTGGAGAAGCAAAATCAATTTCTGTTCAAATGATTGTGCTTCCTCCTGTTTTATCAATTTCCAGAGAGGAATTAGATTTCGGAAGTAATGAAACCGGGATGAGTTTCACAATTAATAATACAGGTGGCGGGATTCTCAGTTGGGAAATCACTGAAGACCAGGGATGGTTAAGTGTTTCTCCAAGTAGTGGAGAAACATCAGTAGAATCAGATCAGGTTACTGTAACTGTGAATCGCACCGGGTTATCAGCCGGCGAATATACCTCTCAGATTTCTCTTTCCACAAACGGAGGCGACAGGAATATAACCGTTGTAATGAGCCAGGGTGCACTAGTCTGGGAATACTTGTTCAGCTCCAATGCGGATCTCGATTCGAAGTGGGACTGTGTTGATGATGATGGTGATTTATGGGGTGTAGTAGATTTCCAAAATCGAGGTACAGTTGCCTGGTGTAACGGACGTGGCGAACATCCTGATGGTACTTATGACAGTTTTATGTCATCTACAATGCGTTTAAAATCTGACGAGGCAATGGATATTCGTTCTTATTCCGATGTTGTTATAAGATTCTGGATGTATTATGAAACCGAATTAGATGAAGACTTCGTTTATTTAACTGTTCTGGGAAACGACGATAGCTGGTACTTTGTAGATGCTACTAAATGGTCGGGAACAAATGGCAATTGGAGACAGTACGAAGTACATATTTCTGATTGGGGTGATGTTACCCCCGAAAGTTTCCTGAGATTCGGATTTGAATTTACCTCAGATTGGGCTACCCAGTTGGCTGGCGCGTACATAGACTACATTGAGGTTTGGGGAATCGAATAGTAAGAATAAATGTACATTAGTCCCCATTTGATGGGGTGCTGCATTAATCAAGTAATGAAATCAAATCAGCGGAGGATTAGCCTATCCTCCGCTGCTGGTTTTAAAAACAATATATAAATAAATTGTAAAATCACCCAAAATGTATATTTGAAAAGAGTAAGAAGCCCATCAACTTAAAATAGTCTACTTTTTAACCAATCAGGAGGAAGCATGCATTTGTCAGAGATACTACAGAGAAACCTCTTATCAGTAATTTTGTTTTCATTTACACTATTTTTGGGCTGTGTGGAAAATCCATCAGGGCCAACAGTTGATCCTAACCTAGATATATCTATGTCCTCACTCGATTTTGGTTCAGAATACACTGAATTGACATTCAAAATCGGAAATCAGGGAGTGGGAACCCTTGAATGGTCAATCACCTCAAGTACAGATTGGATATAATACAACCCTGATGCCGGTACAACGACTACTGAGTCCGATGTTGTAACAGTGAGTGTTAATCGAGATGACCTCTCAGCTGGATCATATGATGGTGTGATAGTTGTCACTCCCGACACCGGATCATCACAAAGTATCACTATTCAATTGGTTGTACCTGCCCCTGAATTATCAATTTCTGTAACAGATCTTGAGTTTAATGACACCGAAGACGAGTTTGAGTTTACAATATCCAATACAGGTGGCGGAATCCTAAAGTGGAATATATCAGAAACGGCTGAATGGTTGACTATATCACCTCGCAGGGGAGAGACTTCCACTGAAACTGAGCAGATTAGTGTTACCGTGAACAGAAATGGACTGTCAGCAGGCGATTATAGCAGGGACATTATAGTTTACTCAAATGTTGGTGAAAGATCAATTGCCGTGAATATGTACAAAGGATTAAAGATTAGAGAGTACAACTTCAATACTAACAATGACCTGGATGAAGAATGGATTTGTTTAAGTGAAGGTAATGATTTCTGGGGGATAGTAAATGATCAGAATAGAGGTCCCGTTGTATGGTGTAATGGAAGAGGGGATCATACCGATGGTTTGTATAATAACAACATGTTTTCTACAATGAGACTAAAACCAGAAGAAGAAATGGATGTTAGACAATATTCTGAGGTTGTAATTCAGTTCTGGATGTATTATGAAACTCAAGATGATGATGACTATGTTAATTTTTTCGTTCGTGGAGACGACGATAACTGGTACTTTAAAACCTGGACACAGTGGTCAGGATCGAAATCTAGTTGGATGGAGTATGCTGTGAATCTTTCAGATTGGGGTGATATTATCTCTGAAGATTTTTTGCGATTTGGGTTTGGATTTACCTCGAATCATTCAACACAGTTTGCTGGCGCTTTTATAGATGGCATAGAGATCTGGGCCATCGAATAACTCTCAATGCCTGCTTGATTCTCAAGCCCGTTTTTACAAAAGCTAAATAAAAGCCACCGGCAGAGGATAGTTTACCTCCACCGGTGGCTTTTGTTATTTGTTGTTAGAAGGTATACTAATTACCCAGTCTTAGTTCCCTTCTTGTGCTTGATACGTCGTGAATATTTCGATTTGTCACCCAGGTCTATTGTCGGTTTAGGTAATGGGGGACGTGCCATTTCTATGGCTGATTTTAACGACCGTTTGGGTTGTTTAATCATTGTATATTTCTGACCTCTGCGTGGCATAGTTCAAATCTCCTTCTAAAATTATCCAATATATGCCCAGAGATGTTTTTGAGTTTCTTCATCCAGGTTTTCAACATCATCAATGAAAAAAAGATCACCAGAAACATCCCTGAAAAGAAAACCGCCTCCCGGCAGTTTAATCGGCCAGTCATCGAGCTTGGTTTGGAAAGATCGGTCACCCTGTCGCGTGAGCACCTTCCAGTGTCGAATCTCGAAATCTTCGTTGATAGATAACACTTTTTCGATTTGCATTACAAATCCTGCCTCAATGAGCGCCCCTTCAACGGACAATCGAGATTCCTTATCAAGATCTGACAATTGAGATATTAGTGCTACCTCTTTTTCATCATCATCTCGAAGTGAAATGAACCGATCCGGCTGACTCCACGGAAAACACCGTGTAACCTGCACTGCGGTTGCATCTCCGTTTCTTCCTGCCCAAAGCTGACCATCTAAGCGTCTCTCAACCTTCAGAGTTTCATCTGTTGACAGACCGTTGACTGTTTCTTTAACAGTGTCTACTTTTTTTTGTGTGATCAACATTCTTATCCTCGGTTTATCAAAGTTATATGTTTATTCCAGCCACCACATTAAACGACATAAGAGTCATGCAACTGTTGCTGCATCTGGTAGAGTTTACGGAAAGTACCCTCCGACTTGTTAATCAATTCGTCGTGAGTCCCTTGTTCGGTTACACGTCCATCCTCTATCACCAGAAGCCTGGTCGCTTTTCGTAAGGTAGATAACCTGTGGGCTATAGCGAATACGGTTCTGCCTTTTATTAAGCGATCAAGTGCCTGCTGAATCTTGATCTCGGTTTCAGAGTCGACACTGCTGGTTGCTTCGTCGAGAATCAGAATCCGGGGATTAGGTAGAATTGCTCTTGCGATAGATATCCTCTGACGTTCTCCACCTGAGAGCGTTTGACCTCTTTCTCCGATGATTGTATCATATCCATGCGCCATCTTGCAGATGAAATCATGTGCATTTGCCACTTGAGCTGCTTCGACAACATCGTTGATATTAGCATCAGGCTTACTGTAGCGAATATTTTCAAGTATTGTTCCGTGGAAGAGGTGAGGGTCCTGTAACACCATCCCAACCTGATGACGGAAATGACCAGTATCCAAGTTTCTTATATCAACACCATCAATCAATATTCTACCGCTGCTCGCGTTGTAAAATCGAACGATCAGGTTGGTCAACGTGGTTTTTCCAGCACCCGAAGGTCCAATGAAACCAATCATTTCACCCGGTTTAATATCAAAAGATATATCCTTGATAATCTGTCTTATACCATCATAAGCAAACGTCACGTTCTCAAAGGTCACCCTTCCCTGAACTGGTTCAAGTTTAATGGGTTCCTTCTGATCAATGATTTCCGGCTTGGTATCCAGCACTTCAAAAATTCGATGTGCCGAACTGGTAGCGCGGTTTAACATCCGCGCCATCATCCCAATTGTTTCAATTGGTTGGAGATACATTCCCATGTAAAGCAGGAATGATACAAATGTACCGATTGTTAATGCACTGCCATTATCCAAAACTCGTGGAAGAGCAAACACCCAGACCAACACCGTCAGGATATGAACAGCGGCGATTATCAGCGGCCAGAACTTGGTCCAGACCGCATGTATGCCGTTAAATTCATCAACCACGGATACATTCCGGTCATTAAACCGTTTCTTTTCACGGTTTTCCTGATTGAATGCTTTGACAACCCTTATTCCAGGGATAGTATCGGACAGGACTTCTGTCACTGCCGACCATTTGCGCCAGGCGCGAAGGAACATGCGTTGCATCTGGCTGCCGTGGACAAAGAACGACCAGATAAACAAAGGTATAGGCAACGTTAAAATTAATCCGAGTTGCCAATCCATAGAAATCAGCACTGTTCCCAATCCAACCAGCATAATCAAAGCCCAGATAACTTCCACAACACCAAAGGCGATGAATTCCCAGAGACGATCTGAATCACTACTCACCCGGCTTATCAGACTGCCGGTCTGTTTGCTTGAGAAAAAATTCAGACTTAATCCCTGCATATGTTCATACAGGTTCCTGCGCAGGTCCATCGCGACTAATTCACCAAGTACGGACATGGATCTGAGCCTGATCCACATACTGAATACTCTAACTAAATAGGTTAGAACCAGAGCACCGATAATGAACCATGCTGTATGCATAGCTGATGAGTATGTGAGACTACCGGTCTGGAATGGTCTGATAATATTATCAATCAGGTATCCCGTGAGATATGCTGGAAGCAAACTCACGAGCGTTAATAATACCATAGATCCCATACCGAACGCCAACCTGCCTTTGTATGGCTTCAAGTAGGCAACCAACCTCCAGACAACAGCAAGTTTGTTTACCGCAACTGAAGCCTGAGCTTTCCTGATGGACGAGGTGACCGCCTTAGAATAGAGTTCGTCTGGTTCTTCGGCCTGATCGATATCGTGACCTTCGATGCGATGCTCAATCAGGAATTTGATGTTTTCCATAGCGCGCCGTTGACGCTGTGTATAACGAATAACAGCGAGTGGGGGATCACCGGGAGCTCCGAGTAAGGTCAATGTTGTGTTACTCAGACCTGGTGATTCCACCAATGATTCTATCATTGCAAGGTGGATGTTTCGAATAGATTCGCACCCCTGGTCATCGACTGAAACGATCGCCAGCGTTTTTTCACCTAACGCAACCCATTGCAATGTTAACTGCATCATCGCATCGAGGTCAGCTATTGCATAGAGCTGGATTGGTGAGTTATTCCAATGTTTTTCTATCTTTTCCCGAGTCTGATCTGGCATCTTTGCCGGTTGATCGGTGTATCGGGTAATCAAATCAACATTCGTACGGTTTTCTTTTTTTATCATTGTAATTCCAAAAGTCTTAGTAAATTCTTAATGCGTCCTGAAAAACATCTCATCTACTGAACTTTCACTCAAAGAAAGCCATATCAATCTTAAGTCTTTATTGTTTTTAAGATTAACGGCTAATAAAGCTCGAGCTGACCGGTTTTTCTTGTGTTTTTCAATCTTCTCCCGTATCCAGTTCGGTAAACTATTTACCGGATTGGTATTCCGGATAATCAAATAGAACTTCTTACGGTTTTCATTCTTCTTCATTGATCTTCCAAGATTTATGTTAAGTATTAATGCGTCTTGAAAAACACTATGCCGGTACTTAATAACCCAAAGCGAGCCACTTTAATCCATTTTATGTTTTAAGCAAGATTAAATGCTGCTGTGGGTCAAGTAACCGGTTCCTTTAGTGTTTTTCATCTTTTTCATGTACCTCTTAAGGTCTAGTGATTTGGACCTGTCACCGAGGTGAATTGGATTTAAAATCATTTGAATCCTTGTTTGCGTGAACATGTCCTTCCTCCGGTTAATGTTTGTTATCATCTGAATGGTTCAAAAAAAATGCCTTCCGGGTGGGACCCGGAAGGCATAGTTACAAAAATCTATATCTATACGTTCTTAGAGGGTCCTTTCCTCCCGATTTACAGCGGTAACTCCGACAATAGCAGACGGAGTAATGCACCAGGAGTTTGCTCCGTATGAGAGCATTGATGCAGGCTGTTGGGTTCTAAGTTTAATCATGTAAGTAAAAGGACTCCGAAAAGTTTCTTGTTTTTTGTTTAACAAAGACGAACTTAATTAAAAGAATCTGGAATGTCAAGGATAAATTCAAAATAATAATAAAAAAAGAAAAAAGGTGCTCTGTTGAAATTACTAAATCATGTTTTGTTTTTTTTTCAGCTACTCTATATATTATGCTGGTACAGGAATGAATTAATTTGATTAGTCCCATTGTTTATCTCATTGATAGAGGAGAAATAAATGTCTAAGAAAGTTGGAGTTATACTTTCCGGATGTGGAGTGTATGATGGATCGGAAATACACGAATCTGTCATCACACTGCTGGCTCTTAACAGGGCAGGTGCAGATGTAACTGTAATGGCACCCGATAAAAACCAAATGCACGTAATCAATCACCAGACTGGTGAAGTGGCGGAAGATGAGTCGAGAAACATTATGGTCGAATCTGCGCGAATTGCGCGTGGTCCTGTTCGAGATGTAGCCACAGTCCAGGCTTCTGAGTTTGATGGGCTTGTTCTGCCGGGTGGATTTGGAGCAGCCAAGAATCTATGTGACTTCGCAATAAATGGAGCAGATTGCGAAATTGATCATGATGTTGCCAGCTTAATTTTAGAAATGCACAATTCGGAGAAACCGGTTCTTGCAATGTGTATTGCACCTGCAGTAGCAGCCAAAGCATTAACAGATGGTGGCGTTAATCCAACAATAACAATTGGCAACGATGTCGACACGGTTGCAGGTCTAAAGAAACTCGGAGCTATTCATCAGGAACAACCTGTCGAAGGAGTCACTATTGATGCAACAAATAAGGTGATAACAACGCCTGCATACATGCTTGGACCAGAGATTAAGGACATCGCGACTGGAATTG